>NZ_JBFALC010000047.1:0-82923 GCF_040656035.1 Streptomyces sp. NPDC050211 | reverse complement strand
CAGCCCGGCGCTGACGGGGTGCCGCCTGCGCCCACCCGTGCCGCCCCAGGCGGCACGCATGCCCGCAGCTTGCGGCGGAGATCGGGCCGTCCGCAGCTTGGCGGGACAGCAGGGCGCCGCCTGCCGGGTGGGCGCCTCCCCTGCAGCAAGATTCCCCGCAGCTGAGCTGAGCCAGGCGGCCGCCTGCTGGGTGGGCGCGGCCCCGGGCGGCAACAACTGCGCGCACCTTGGCGGCCGTACGCGGGCGCCCGCTGGCTGGCGCGTCGATATGGGCCCTGCGTCGTTACTCGGCCTTCCTGCCGCCTCGTTCCACCAGCAGGCGGGAGCCTGAGCGGTGTTCGCCGAAGATGTCGTCGGGGTTGGAGAGGACGCAGGTGTCGAGGGAGAGGCAGCCGCAGCCGATGCAGTCGGTCAAGTGGTCGCGGAGGCGGTTGAGTTGCTTGATGCGTTCGTCGAGTTCGGAGCGCCAGGCCTCGGAGAGGTGGGCCCAGTCGTCCTTGGTGGGGGTGCGTTCCTCGGGGAGTTCGGCCAGGGCCTCGCGGATCGTGGCGAGGGGGATGCCGACGCGTTGGGCGGCACGGACGAAGGCGACTCGGCGGAGGGTGTCGCGGCTGTAGCGGCGTTGGTTGCCGGAGGTGCGGCGACTGGTGATCAGGCCCTTGGACTCGTAGAAGTGCAGGGCGGACACCGCGGCGCCGCTGCGGGCGGCGAGCTGGCCGACCGTGAGCTCGTGGACCTTCTCGTGAATCTGGGGCACCCCTCGAAGGTTACCCATCGAAGACCCGCTGCGGCGCCCGGCGTCCGGAGAGCTCCTGTGCCTCCTGTGCGTTGACAGGGGACCCACCACCCACCATGCTAAGCAGTTGCTTAGGCAGGTCACATTGCGACGCGAGAGGGCCGGGACATGGCAGAGCCGAGGATCTTCACGTCCGCCGACGAACTGAAGGCGGCGGTGGGCGAGCAGCTGGGATACACCGACTGGCTGGAGATCGACCAGAAGCGGATCGACCTGTTCGCCGAGGCCACGGGCGACCACCAGTGGATCCACGTCGACCCGGAGAAGGCGGCGACCGGGCCCTTCGGAACCACCATCGCCCACGGGTATCTCACGCTGTCGCTGCTTCCGCTCTTCGGGCCCCAGCTCATCAAGGTCGAGGGCGTGAAGATGGGCGTCAACTACGGGACGAACAAGGTCCGTTTCCCCGCACCGGTGCCGGTCGGATCACGGCTGCGCGCCACCGCCACGATCAGCGGCGTCGACGAGGTGACCGGGGGCGTGCAGGTGACCGTCGCCTTCACCGTGGAGCGCGACGGCGGCGACAAGCCGGTGTGCGTCGCCGAGTCGGTGTCCCGCTACTACCTCTAAGGCGTGCGCGGAGCTACTTCGCCCCCCACCATCCGCAGCACGAGGTCGGCATAGAGCGCGCCGACCTCGTCCGGGGTCCACGGCCCGTTGATGTTGAACCAGCGGGCGACGTCGATGCAGAGCGAGAGCACCGCGAGCGTCGTGCCCTTCACATCGAGGACGTCAAAGTCGCCCGCGGCCACGCCGTCCTCGATGATCCCGCGCACCTCGGCGTCGCACTGGCGGCGCAGCGCGACGATCTCCGCGCGGGCCTCGGGGCCGAGTGAGTCGAGTTCGTACTGCACGACCCGCGCGGTGGTGCGCCCCCCGGCATGCCAGCGCACGAAGGAGCTCACGGCATCGGCGAGCCGCTCCGCCGGGCTGCCCTGGCGCTGCGCCGCCGTACGCAGGATGTCGAGTGCCTTCTCATGGCCGATCCGGCTGATGCGGTGAAGCAGCTCTTCCTTGGTCTTGTAGTGGATGTAGAGCGCGGCCGGGCTCATACCGGCGCGGCCCGCGATGTCACGGGTCGTCGTGGCGTGGTAGCCGCGCTCGGCGAAGGCCTCCACGGCGGCGATCAGCAGCCGCCGGGCCGCGTCCGGCGTGACCTCGCCCCACGCCTGCGGTTCGCCGCCGGCCGTCTCCTGCGCCGCACTCATCGCTGGTTCGCCCCTCTCACTGACAAGGACAACACCATACCGCTCAAGGTGAGCGAGCGCTTAGTGTGCCCGCTCAGAGCTTTTCGAACGGGTGGTAGGCGCGGTTCTCCGCCTCCTGCCGGTCCCTGATCACCTTGGCGAGGGTGAAGGCAGAGGTGACGAGGTACAGGACGGCGATCGCGAGGAACGCCCGCACCCAGACATCGGCCTCCAGCTTGAAGATGCCGATCGCCGTGGCGGCCATGGCGACGACGAAGGAGGCGACCGCCTGCCCGTAGAAGGCGGCCGTGTTCTGCTGCTTGCCCGCTGTGTCACTCATGGGGACAAGGGTCGACGGATGTGGGGCGTGCCACATCCGCCGAACTACTCAGTCAGATACCTAGAAAACAGGTAACTAGAAGGCCGAGACACCCGTCAACGCCCGCCCGATCACCAGCTTCTGGATCTGACTGGTGCCCTCGTAGAGGGTCATCACGCGGGCGTCGCGCAGCAGCTTGCCCACCGGGTACTCGTCGATGTAGCCGTAACCGCCGAAGACCTGGAGGGCGTTGTTGGCGGCGCGGACGGCGGCCTCCGAGGCGAACAGCTTGGCCTTGGAGGACTCGGTGGCGAAGGGCAGGCCGCGGTCGACGAGGTCGGCGACGCGCCAGGTCAGCAGGCGGGCGGCGTCGACGTCAAGTGCTATGTCACATATCAGCTCCTGCACGAGCTGATGGTGCGCGATGGTCCTGCCGAACTGCTCCCGCTCGGTCGCATACCGCACCGCCGCGTCCAGCGCGGCCTGCGCGATGCCGACGCAGCCCGCCGCCACCGACATCCGCCCCTTGGCAAGCGCCGACATGGCGACCGAGAAGCCCTTGCCCTCGGGCGCGAGCATCGCGGAGGCGGGGACGCGGACGTCCTCGAGGACGAGTTCGGCGGTGGCCTGGCCGCGCAGGCCGAGCTTGCCGTGGATGGTGCGGCGGGTAAGGCCGGGTGTGGCGGTCGGGACGAGGAACGCGGAGACGCCCTTGTGGCCGGGCGCGTCCGTGGAGCGGGCGAAGAGCAGGACGACGTCGGCCCATGTGCCGTTCGTGATGAACATCTTGGTGCCGTTGATGACGTAGTCGTCGCCGTCCCGGACGGCGCGTGTGGCGAGGTTGCCCGCGTCGGAGCCGGTGCCCGGTTCGGTGAGGCCGAAGCAGCCGACGTACGCACCGGAGGTCAGTCCCGGCAGCCAGCGGCGCTTCTGCTCCTCGCTCCCCCAGGCGGCGATGGTCTTGGCGACCAGACCGAGGGAGACCGACACGATGCCGCGCACGGAGGAGTCGCCGCGGCCGAGTTCCTCCGTCACCAGGCAGTACGCGAAATGGTCGCCGCCGCTGCCGCCGTACTCCTCGTCGATCGTCAGACCCAGGAAGCCGACCTCGGCGAGCTTCTTCACGATGGCCCGGTCGACCTCTTCCGCGCGGTCCCAGGCGACGACGTTCGGGGCGATCTCGCGGTCCACGAAGTCCCGGGCGAGTTGCCGGACGGCGGTCTGCTCCTCGCTGAGCTCCAGGTTCATGCCGAAGTCACCCCTAAGTCAGCTCTACTTGAAGGCCGTACGTTTAAATTAGCACTGCTAGTTTCCGGCTCGCAGCTCTACTATGTGCGCCATGGCCCGACCGCGCAAGCCCCTCCTCAGCACCGACCGGATCGTCGACGCTGCACGGGCGCTCGTCGACGCGGAGGGTCTCGCAGCGGTCTCGACGCGCCGGCTCGCCGCCGAGCTGGGGGTGAGCGGGCCCTCGCTCTACAACCACTTCCGGACCAAGGACGAGATCCTGGAGGCGGTCGCCGACTCGGTGAGCGCCCAGGTCGATCTGTCGATGTTCGAGGACGGCCGGGACTGGCGGACCGCGCTGCACGACTGGGCCGTCTCCTACCGGGCCGCACTGCGCGACCACCCGAACATCGTCCCGGTCCTGGCCCAGGGCCCCGGCCGCCGTCCCGCCGGACTGCGCCTCGCCGACGCCGTCTACGGCGCGATGGTCGAGGCCGGCTGGCCCCCCGCGCAGGCCACCTCGATCGGCGCGCTGATGCGGTACTTCATCATGGGCTCCGCACTCGGCTCATTCGCCGGGGGCTTCGTGGACGACGCGAGCGCGTACGACCCCGCGGACTACCCCCACCTAGGCCAGGCGCACCTCCTCGCCGAGCAGCAGGAGAAGATCGACGAACGGGCCTTCGAGACGGGACTGACGGCACTGCTGGACGGCCTGGTGCAGCAGTACGAGCAGATCAAACAAACGACCTGAGTAGCAGCGCCCCGACAGGGGCGCGGGGAACTGCGCGACCAGCCACAACAAACCCGCAGGCGAGCGACGAACGACCTCACAGTTCGGTCCTGGCCGAAGTGTCCGTGGCCCATCCTGGAACGCATGACCACCAAGGACGCCCGCGCCCCCGAACTGGCCCGGCTCGCCGCGCTCGTCGCCGACGAGACGCGGGCCGTGTGTCTGCTCGCGTTGCTCGACGGGCGGGCGTGGACCGCTGGTGAGCTGGCCCGGCACGCGGGTGTCGCCGCGTCGACGCTGAGCGGGCACCTGGGCCGACTCATCGCGGGCGGACTGCTCGCGGAGGAGCGGCAGGGGCGGCATCGATACGTCCGTCTCGCCGATCCGCAGGTCGCGCAGTTGCTGGAGGATCTGGCCGCTCAGGTCGCACCGAATGCGGCAGCGCGCCCGCGCACCCTCCGGGAGTCGAACGCCGGGTCCGCGATGGCCCGCGGCCGCACCTGCTACGACCACCTTGCCGGGCGGCTCGGCATCACGCTCACCGACGCATTGACCGAGCGCGGACTGCTGAGCCAGGACGCCGGGTTCGCGCTCACGGAGGCGGGGCTGCGGTGGTTCGACTCTGTCGGCATCGGGCTCGAGCGCAAGGGACGGCGTCCGCTGGCCCGTGGGTGCCTCGACTGGACGGAGCGCCGTTCCCATCTCGCGGGTGTGGCGGGGGCGGCGCTGTGCCGTCATGCGTTGGACGCCGGCTGGTGTGTGCGGATCGGTTCCGAGCGGGCCGTGAAGGTGACTCCGTCGGGGGAGCGGGTGCTGGGGGAGTTGCTTGGTATCTCGGCGGGGGCGTTGCGGTGAGGGGTGGTTCTGTCGTCTGTCGGGTGCAGGTGTGTGGGGGCTGGTCGCGCAGTTCCCCGCGCCCCTATCGGGGCGCTGCAGTGCCCTGCGCGAACCAGGTGCCGAACGAGCGGTGGCCCCGCGCTCAGGCCACCCCCTGACGTCCCCATCTCACCGTCCGAAATTCGCGAGCCTCCCCCACCCTCCCCTCCTAGCCTCTGGAGCATGATGACCCCCTCCCCCGCCCGCCGCACCGACCTGCTCGCCGCCGGTGCTGCCACCGTCACCGTCGTCCTCTGGGCCTCCGCCTTCGTCTCCATCCGCAGCGCCGGTGAGTCGTACTCGCCGGGTGCGCTGGCGCTCGGGCGGCTGCTCGCGGGAGCCCTCACGTTGGGGATCTTCTGTCTCGTACGGCGGGAGGGGTGGCCGCCGCGGGCGGCGTGGCGCGGGATCGCGATATCGGGGATGTTGTGGTTCGGGTTCTACATGGTCGCCCTCAACTGGGGTGAGCAGCAGGTGGATGCGGGGACGGCCGCCCTGGTCGTGAACATCGGGCCGATCCTGGTCGCGCTGCTCGCCGCGCGGCTGCTCGGGGACGCGATGCCGCCGCGGCTGCTGGCGGGCATGGCGGTGTCGTTCGCGGGTGCGGTGGCCGTGGGGCTGTCGATGTCGAGCGGGGGCGGATCGTCGGTGCTCGGCGTGGTGCTGTGTCTGCTGGCCGCCGTCGGGTACGCAGGCGGGGTCGTGGCGCAGAAGCCCGCGCTCGGGCATGCCAGTGTGCTCCAGGTGACGACGTTCGGCTGTCTCGTCGGGGCCGTGGCCTGTCTGCCGTTCGCCGGGCAACTGGTGTCGGACGCGGCGGACGCGCCGCTGTCGGCGACGCTCAACATGGTCTATCTCGGCGTGTTCCCGACCGCGCTGGCCTTCACGACGTGGGCGTACGCCCTGTCCCGTACGACGGCCAGCCGGATGGGCGCCACGACGTATGCCGTTCCCGCACTGGTCGTCCTGATGTCGTGGCTGGCGCTCGGTGAGGTGCCGAAGCTGCTCACGCTGGCGGGCGGGGCGCTGTGTCTGGCCGGGGTGGCTGTGTCGCGGTCGCGCGGACGGGCCACGGCGCCGGAGGCGGTGCCGCCGGCGTCGCAGCCCGAACACGCTTCGGACTCAGCGTGAACGTGCCCTGTCCGCAAGGACCTTGATGGACAGCAGGGCGATGACGGAGAGCCCGATGATGTAGGCGGACACCGCCATCGATGTGCCGGTGGCCTCCAGGAGCAGCACCATGACGAAGGGTGCGAGTCCGCCGCCGCACACGGCCGCGATCTGGTAGCCGAGGGAGGCGCCGGTGTAGCGCATCTCGGCCGTGAACAGCTCGGCGAACAGGGCGGCCTGGGGGCCGTACATGATGCTGAGGAAGCAGCTGGCGACGAACGTGCCGACGCCCAGCCACAGCAGCGAACCCGTGTCGATCAGCAGGAACAGCGGTACGGCCCACAGCGCGATGCCGGCCGCGCCGAACGCGTAGACCCGGATGCGGCCGACGCGGTCGGACAGGGCGGCGGATGCGGGGATGAGGATCAGCTGGGTGAGGCTGACGCAGAGGGAGACGGTGAGGACCGCGCTGCGTTTCATGTCGAGTTCGCGGGTCGTGTAGTCGAGGACGCCGGTGATGAGGATGTAGAACGTCGCGGTGTTCACGGCGAAGGAGCCGCCGGCGAGGAGGACCGTGCCGAGGTGGTTGCGGAGGATCGTGCGCAGCGGGGAGGTCTGCTCCGACTTCTCCTTCTCGCTCAACTCCCGTTCCGCCGCCCGGAATTCGGGGGTCTCCTCGACGCGCGTGTGGATGTACCAGGCGAGCGCGAGCACGAACAGGCCGATCAGGAACGGGATGCGCCAGCCCCAGGCCGCGAACGCCGACTCGGAGGTGAAGGCGCCGGCCAGCAGGAAGACGGTGTTGGCGGTCACCACGCCGATGGGGACGCCGAGTTGGACGACGCTGCCGTACACACCGCGCTTGCCCTCGGGGGCGTACTCGGTGGCCAGCAGCATCGCACCGCCCCACTGCGCGCCGACGGCGACGCCCTGGGCGACGCGGAGGAAAACCAGGAGGATCGGGGCGGCGACGCCGATCGTCTCGTACGTCGGGAGCAGGCCGATGCCGGTGGTGGCGACGCCCATCAGCGTGAGCGCGAGGACCAGCATGGGTTTGCGGCCGCGCTTGTCGCCGAGCTGGCCCGCGACGATGCCGCCGAGGGGACGGGCGAGGAAGCCGACCGCGAAGGTGGCGAAGGAGGCGAGTACTCCGGCGGTGGAGCTGCCGGCGGGGAAGTACAGGTCGCCGAGGACGAGGGCGGCGGCGATGCCGAAGACGAAGTAGTCGTACCACTCGACGGCCGAGGCGAGGGCTGCCGCGGTGGCTACGCGACGCCGGTTGACCGTGGGGACGGTGCTCGTGGGGAGGGGGTGAGCGGAGGGGGCCATGTCCATGCGTGCACACTCCGGTGGGTGCTGGGGACGTTGGCGGCGAACGTACTGACCGGACGGTATGGCGTCAACGGTTGTGCGCGAAGGTTGCCCGGAGCACCCAGGGGGCTCCGGGCTCCCGTCTGCCTCAGAACACCACCAGCGCCCGTCCGCCCTTCCCCGCCAGCATGTTCTCGAACGCCGCCGGAATCCCGTCCAGCGCGATCCGCTCCGTCACCAGGGCTCCCAGGTCCAGGCGGCCCGCGCGGACGTGCTCGGCGAGGACCGGGAGGTCCTTCGCGGGGTCCGAGTTGCCGTAGACGCAGCCGGACAGGGTGCGGCCCCAGTGGAAGATCTCCAGGGCGTTGAAGGTGACCTGCTGGTCCTTGCCGCCGATGCCCACGACCGTGGTGCGTCCGCCGCGGCGCGTGGAGTCCCAGGCCGTGCGGATGGTCGTCGCGCGGCCCACGCACTCGACGGCGACGTCGACGCCCTGCTTGCCGGTGAGGGCGCGGATCTCGCGGGCCGTGGTGTCGGAGGCGACGAGGTAGTCGGTTGCGCCCGCTGTCCGCGCCAACTCCTCCTTCTCCGGCGAGACATCGACCGCGACGATCTTCGACGCGCCCGCGATACGAGCCGCCTGCAGTGCAGCGAGGCCCACTCCCCCGACGCCGTACACCGCCACCGTCTCCCCCGGCTGGACGCGTGCCGAGTGGTGGACGGCGCCGTAGCCGGTGAGGACCGCGCAGCCTAGGAGGGCCGCGTCGGTGAGGGGGATGCCCTCGGGGAGCGGGAGGGCGCAGGACGCGGAGACGACCGACTCCTCGGCGAACGCCGCCACGTTCAGGCCGGGGTGGAGGTCGGCGCCGTCGGACCTGCGCCGGGCGTGGACGTCGGCGGCGCCGTTCAGCGCGTTGGCGCACAGCCAGACCTCGCCGAGGGCGCAGGCGTGGCAACTGCCGCAGGACGGGGCCCAGTTGAGGACGACGTGGTCGCCGGGTGCGAGGTGGGTGACGCCCTCGCCCACGGCGACGACCGTCCCGGCGCCTTCATGGCCGAGGACGGCCGGGACCGGTACCCGCATGGTGCCGTTGGACAGGGACAGGTCGGAGTGGCAGACGCCGGCGGCGGCGAGGCGGACGCGGATGCGGTCCGGGCCGGGGTCGGGCAGGTCGATGTCGGTGATCTCCAGCGGGGAGCCGATGGCGGGAAGGACGGCGGCGCGGACCATGTGCGGGCTCCTCAGAACTGCAGGGACTTGGTCTGGAGGTACTCGGCCAGGCCGTGCGCACCGAGTTCGCGGCCCACACCTGACTGCTTGTAACCGCCAAAGGGGGCACGGGGATTGAAGCGTCCGCCGTTGATGTCGACCTGCCCGGTGTCCATGCGGCGCGCGAAGGCCACCGCCTCCGACGCGTCGCCCGCCCACACGGCGCCGGCGAGCCCGTAGACCGTGCCGTTGGCGATCCGCAGGGCGTCGTCCTCGTCCTCGTACCGGATGATCGACAGGACCGGCCCGAAGATCTCCTCCTGGGCGATCGTCATCTCGGGGGTGACGTCGGCGAAGACCGTGGGCGCGATGAAGTAGCCCTGCTCATGCGGGAGTTCCGCGCCGCCCGCGACGATCCGGGCGCCTTCCGCGACACCCTTCTCGATGTAACCGCGCACCCGCGCCTGCTGTTTCGCGCTCACGACGGGGCCGATGCGCTCGCCGTACTTGGCGGCGGCGGTGGCGGCCAGCTCCACCGCCTCGTCGTACTGCTCCCGGTGGACCAGCATCCGCGTCCACGCGCTGCATGTCTGGCCGGAGTTGGACATGACGTTGGCGACGCCGACGTTGACGGCCTTGACGAGGTCGGCGCTCGGGAGGATGACGTTGGCGGACTTGCCGCCCAGCTCCAGGGCCACCTTCTTGACGGCCGCGCCCGCGGTCGCGCCGATCTGCCGTCCGACGGCCGTGGAGCCGGTGAAGGAGACCAGGTCGACGCCCGGGTGCTCGGCGAGGGCCTGGCCCGCGACCGGGCCGAGGCCGGTGACGAGGTTGAAGACACCGGCGGGAACCCCGGCCTCGTGGACCGCCTCGGCGAAGAGCTGGGCGACGAGCGGGGTGTCCTCGGCGGGCTTCAGCACGACCGTGCAGCCCGCCGCCAGCGCCGGGGCGACCTTGGCGACGATCTGGTGGAGCGGGTAGTTCCAGGGCGTGATCGCGCCGACCACGCCGACCGGCTCGTGGAAGACGGTCGAGTTGCCGACCTTCTCCTCGAAGGAGTACGCCGCCGCCAGCTCGGCGTAGGAGCCCGCGACCGCGATCGGGACGCCCGCGAGGACGTTCTCGGAGAACTTCAGCGGCGAGCCGAGCTCGGCCGTGACCGTCTCGGCGATCTCGTCCTTGCGGGCCACGAGGACGTCCCGGAGGGCGGTCAGGCGCGCGGCCCGTTCGGCGGGCGGGGTCGCGGCCCAGCCCGGGAGGGCGGCGCGGGCGGCCCGTACGGCGGTGTCGACGTCCTCGGCGCTGCCGGCCGGGACCCGGCCGATGACCTGCTCGTCGGCCGGGTTCACGACCTCGATCGCGTCCTGACCGGCGGCGGGGCGCCAGCCGCCGTCGATGTACATGCCGTCGTGTGCCTTCATCGTGCTTCCTCCCGGGCGGGACCATGTGCTCAGAGCACCAAACTAGCGATGTTAGTTTTCGCTCGCCAGGGGGGTCCGAGCTCCCGAGCCGGTCAGAAGTCGACCTGGGCCCGGTCGTCGACCCGGCCCACCGACTCCTGGCCGAAGGCCTTCTCGTAGTCCCGGCGGATCTCCTCGATCTTCCGGTCGCTCGGGCCCGCCTCCGTCACCGGATACAGCAGGATCAGCTCGTACGACCGCTCCTTCTCGATCGTGCCACTCATGTCCTTCCACTGCCCGCGCCCGCTCTGCACGGTCAGCCCGTTCGGGAAGCCGGGCGTGACCTCCTTGTCGATGAAGGCCATGAACTGCTTGTCGGTGACGGCCGGACCGCCGTCCGGGCGCGCGGTGCCGAAGAAGAGCTGGGTCTCGATGTACGGCTCTCCGCGCTGCGGTGCGGCGGAGGTCCCGTCGTCGAAGGTGGCGTAGGCGGTCGGTGTGCCGACGGCGAGCAGCAGCCCGGCCACGGCGAACGCGGCCTGGGTACGCGTGAGTTGGAGATTCATGCACCCATCGTCGCGGGCCTCACTCGTCCAAGTCCGGCAAACGCGCCGGAGCCGGGCAGATCCGCTCGCCGTGCTGGTCGAAGACGAACAGGTGGGCGATGTCGACGAGGAGAGGGACCTGCATTCCGTGCCGGAGTTCGATGTCCGGGGTGGTGCGGACGATGAGGTCGCCGGGGAGACGACCCTCGGGCGGCGCCGTTTCGGGGGCCGCGTCGGCCGGATGCTCCAGGACCACGACCGGTCCCGCGCGCCGCGCGCCCGCCCGCTCGCGGAGGCGGTCCAGGACCGTACCGCCCTCGCGGCGTCGGCGCCGGACCGGGCGGGCCGGGCGTGGGGCCTCCAGCTCGGGTACGACGGCCGGGTGGGAGCCGGTGTTGAAGTGGACGAGGACCTCGTGGCCCTGAAACTCGACATGCTCGACCAGACCGGTGAGCACGGCCTCACCGGGCCGGGCGGACGCCGGTTTGGCGATGCGTATCGCCTCCGAGCGCAGGCCGACGATGACCTCCCGGCCCTGCTGGACACGGAGCAACTGGTGGTCCAGAGACAGGGGTTCGGGCAGCCGCAGATACTGCTTGCCGAGGCTGATGGTCATGGCGCCGTCGAGCGGGGCGCGCACCAGGCCGCGCAGCAGGTTGATGCGCGGGATGCCGATGAAGGCGGCGACGAAGACGTTGCGGGGCAGCGCGTACACCGAGCGTGGGGTGCCCACCTGCTGGAGGAGGCCGCCGCGCAGGACGGCGACCCGGTCGCCGAGCGACATGGCCTCCGCCTGGTCGTGGGTGACGTACACCGTGGTGACGCCCAACTCGCGGGTGAGGGCGGATATTTCGGCCCGCAGATGGTTGCGGAGTTTGGCGTCCAGGTTGGACAGCGGCTCGTCCATCAGGAACGCGGAGGGGTGCCGGGCGATGGCGCGGCCCATCGCGACGCGCTGGCGTTCGCCGCCGGAGAGCTGGCCGGGGAAGCGGTCCAGCAGGTCCTCGATGCCCAGCATGCGGGCGGTGGCGTCCACGCGCGGGCGGGGGTCCGCGCCGGGTGCCTCGATGCGCAGCGGGAAGCCGATGTTGTCGCGGCTGGTCATGCTCGGGTACAGCGCGAAGTTCTGGAAGACCATCGCCATGTTCCGCCCGTACGGCAGCAGATCGTTGGCGTACTCACCGTCGAGCAGCAGCTCGCCCTCGGTGATCTCCTCCAGCCCCGCGATCATTCTGAGCACGGTGGACTTCCCGCACCCGGACGGCCCGAGCAGCACCAGGAACTCACCGGGCTCGATGTCCAGCGACAGCCGGTCCACCACACGGACACCACGGTCGTAGACCTTGCTCACATCGTGCAGAGAGATGGCGCGTGTCATGACAGGTGCCCCCGAGGGCTCACTCGTGCGCTGGTTCCGCGGTCGACCGCCCCGCCCGGGTCGAACGGGGCTGTGGGTCACGGAAGTTAACGGAATGTGCGCGGTCGGGGAAGAGGTTGGTCACTTTGTGGCGGTCAGGTGGGCGAAGACCACCACGTTGCTGGTGTAGCCCGAGCGCCGACTGAAGAGGCCACCGCAGGTGATCACGCGGAGTTCCGGGCGCTCGGCCGGGCCGTAGACCTCCTTGTCGGGGAAGTCCGCCTTGTCGAAGACCTTCACCCGGTCCACGGTGTAGACGGCGGTACGGCCGTCCGCGCGCCGCGCCTCGATCGGCTTGCCGGGCTTCACCTCGGCCAGCCCGGCGAAGACGGCGCGGCCGGTCCTGGTGTCACGGTGGCCGACGGCGATGGCGGTGCCGGGCTCGCCGGGCGTGGGGCCGCCCTCGTACCAGCCGACGAGCTTCGGCTTGTCGATCGGCGGTGTCTCCAGCTCCCGGTCCCGGTCGAGCCCAAGACCCATGACCGGGGCGTCGATGCCGAGGGACGGGATGCGGAGGGTCGTCGGCCGGGACCGGGGCAGCGGGCGGAGCGGGGGCGTGGGTCTGGGTGTGGGGCGGCGTTCGGCGCGGACGGGGTGAGCGGAGGGTGTGGGGCGGGTCGGGGCCGGGGCTGCCACGGGGGCCGGTCCCTCGGCTCCTTCCGGCGCCACCGGCATGTCCGGCCGCTCGCACCGCACCCCCACCGTGACCAGGACGACGGCGAGCAGGGCCGTCCTGGTCAGGCGGTAGGCGCGCGTGCGGTGCCAGGGCCTGCGTCTGCGCCTACGCGGCACCATGGGGCCGGCGGCGGTTCATCCGGAAGTACATCGTGCCGCCGAGGGCGACCACGGCCGCCGCGCCGGTCACCGGCGCGAACGCGGCGGCACTGTCGACGAGACCGCCGCCGCCCGCGTGCACACCGCCCCGCGGGCCGCGGTGGTCGCCCGGCCCCCAGGCCGCGTCGGCGCGATGGTGATCCTCGATGCGGTTGCGGTCGCGGCAGTTGACACGGAAGACCTTCTCCTTGGGGGCACCCAGCACGATCCAGGTGATCTTGTACTGCCCGTCCGCGAGCCGCAGCTGGTCGGTGTGACCGGCGCCCCCGCCGAGCTGGATGGTGCCGGCGACGGTGGCGGCGGAGGGCAGCGGAGGCTGCGGCGTGATGGTGTAGGCGATGGCGGGGAGGACGTCGAAGTTGACGGCGTCGAGATAGAACCTGCAGACCACCGGCTCGTCTCTCGAGTCCCCGAAGGGCACGCCCACGCTGTGGATCCTGATGTCGCCGTTCTCCCCTTGGGCCGACGCCGTCGGCGCCGCCACCCATGACGCGCCCGCCGCGGTGAGGGCGGTGAGGACGACAGTGGCGCCCGCGCGGCGGCGGAAAGTACGTGTGGGTGTCTGGGTGGGCATGCGCGCTCCTCCGATTCAGACGATTTTCATACAAATCGTTCTTTCGCCTGACTCTCCGTTACGCGCACTGCGACTCGCCGTACCGACCCCGGCGCGTCGTCAGATATCACTCGTCCGGCGGAATCTGGAGCGCTTCGGCCGCGCCTGCGAGGCGGGGCCGGGCGCCTCGGGCCCCTTCGGCGTCCGCAGCGCGACCCCCGCCGACAGCAGCAACAGACCTCCCAGCATCACGAACGGCGCCGCCACGCCCGCGACCCCCGCGACCAGACCCGCGGTCGCCGGGGCGGCGACCTGGCCGAGGCGGTTGCCGGTCAGCCGGAGTGCGAGGGCCGTGGAGCGGGCGCCGTCCGGGGCCGCCTGGACGACCGTCGTCATGGACAGCGGCTGGCCGACGCCGAGGCAGAAGCCGAGGGCGACGAGGACCAGGGCCAGCGCCCACACCGGCACCGGCAGCGCGATGCCCGCGCACAGCACGGCCGCCAGCAGACAGGTCACGGTGAGCAGCAGCGTCCGGCCCAGCAGCCTCAGCAGCGGGGTCAGCACCAGACGGCACGCGATCGTGGCCGCCGCACGGAGGCTGAGCAGCACGCCGATGACCGACGGCGCGATGCCCCGGTGCTCGCCGACCACCGGCAGATAGGCGGTGAGGATGTCGGTCGCGGACAGCACGGAGAGACTGATGAGGATGCCCGCGGGGACACCCCGGGCGCGCAGGATGCGCTGGACGGGGACGCGGTCGCCTTGCCCGGTACGGGACTTGGCGGTCGTACGGTGCTCGATGCGCCACAGCGAAGTGAAGGCGACCGCCGCCCCCGCACCCGCGACCAGAAGCGCGAGAGCGCTGGTCCCGGCCATGTCCCGGCCGCCGATCAGCGCGCCCGCCGCGATCGGGCCGACCAACTGGCCGAGCGAGGCGCCGATGGTGAAGTGGCCGAAGTTGCGGTCCTGTTCGTGCGGGGCGGACTGGCGGGCGACGAGCGACTGGGCGCCGATGACGAAGGACAGATGTCCGAGGCCCATCACCCCGCTCCAGACCGCCATCGCCCAGAGGGAGTCGGCGAGGCCGCTCAGCGCGCAGCCGCCGGATATCAGGACCACGCCGGCGGGCAGCAGGGGCGCACACCGGCCGTGGTCGGTACGGCGGCCCAGCGGGACGGCGGCGAACAGCGGGAGCAGGGCGTACACACCCGCGATGACGCCGATCGCCCGCTCGTCGGCGCCCAGCGCGAGCGCCCGGTAGGAGACGGCCGGCCGGGCCATCGACACCGCCCCCTGCGCGAAGCTGAAGGCGATGACGAGGCGGAGCAGCCAGCCGCGGTTCCCACCGGGCGCCATGGTCAAGTCCTCCGTGCGGTACGTCAGATGATTCCGAAGAGGATGCCCGACCCGAGGATGATCAGACAGGTGAGCGCCGCCCACTTCACCACGAACCTCGTGTGGTCGCCGAACTCCACCTTGGCCATGCCGACCAGGACGTACACGGCCGGGACGAGCGGGCTCGACATGTGCAACGGCTGGCCGACCAGGGAGGCGCGGGCCATCTCCAGCGGGGAGACACCGTGGGCGGCACCGGCCTCGGCGAGGACCGGCAGGACACCGAAGTAGAAGCCGTCGTTCGACATGAAGTAGGTGAGCGGGAGGCTCAGCAGACCGGTGACCAGGGCCATGTGCGGGCCCATGCCCTCGGGGATGACGTCCACCATCCACTTGGCCATGTGGTCGACCATGCCGGTGCCCTGGAGGACGCCGGTGAAGACGGCGGCGGCGAAGACCATGCCGGAGACGTTGAGGACGTTCTCGGCGTGGGCGCCGATGCGGGCCTTCTGGTCGGGCATGTGCGGGAAGTTGACGGTCAGCGCCAGGGCCGCGCCGAGCAGGAACAGCACCGGGATCGGCAGCCACTCCATGATCATGGCGGTGAGCAGGACCACCGTGAGCAGCGCGTTGAACCAGTACAGCTTGGGGCGCAGGGTGGGCCGGGCCGGGTCGAGGACCTTGAGCATGCTGTCGTCCTCGTCGTCGGGCGCGTCCGCGTCCGTGCCGGAGCCCGAACCGCCGGTGGCCACGGGGGTCTTGCCGGAACCTCCGGCGCCCACGAGAACGGTCTCCGTCTCCTTCTCGTCGACCAGCACCTCGTCCAGCGTCAGCGTGCCGAGCCGCTTGCGCTCGCGCATGCCGAGGACGTACGAGAGCACGAAGACGCCGAGGAGGCCGACGGCGAGGGCCGGGATCATCGGGATGAAGATGTCGCTGGCGTCCAGCTTGAGGGCGGTGGCGGCGCGGGCCGTCGGGCCGCCCCACGGCAGGGTGTTCATCACGCCGTTGGCCATCGCGGCGACACCGGTCATGACGACCAGGCTCATCTTGAGGCGCTTGTACAGCGGGTACATCGCCGAGACCGTGATCATGAAGGTGGTCGAGCCGTCGCCGTCGAGCGAGACGATCGCGGCGAGTACGGCGGTGCCGACGACGATGCGCATCGGGTCGGCCTTGCAGAACTTGAGGATCCCCCGGACGATCGGGTCGAAGAGCCCGACGTCGATCATCACTCCGAAGTAGACGATCGCGAACATGAGCATCGCCGCGGTCGGGGCAAGGCTGGTCACGCCGTCGATGACGTAGTCACCGAGCTTGGCGCCCTTCCCGACGAACACGCAGAACAGTGCTGGGATCAGCACGAGCGCCGCGATCGGCGACATCTTCTTCATCATGATCAGGACCAGGAAGGTCGCGATCATGGCGAAGCCGAGGATGGTCAGCATGAGTGGATACCTAACGTTCGCCCTTGAACTCCCACCGGAGTCGGCAGTGCGATGACGTTAGGTGCCGTCGAACGGCGTTAACAAGACGTTGACATGCGAGCAATAAGCGCAAAACTCCTGGTCACGGCTTTGCTCAGGTCAGCGGCGTGAGCTTTTCGGTCACGACTTCGGTCATGGCTTCGGTCACGGGGGAGATTTCCACGGGCACTCCGTTGAGGACCGCGTTGCCCGACAGCGGGTCGAGCAGGCTGCCGTCGAGGAGCTGGTTGACGTTGACGCCGGGGTCGGTGGAGGCGTGGCCGAGCCGGGTGCCGGGTCGGTTGTGCCCCCATCCGTGCGGCAGGCTGACCACGCCCTGCCGGACGCCGTCGGTGACCTCGGCCGGGGCGGTCACCTCTCCCCCGGCGCCCTTCAGACGCACCGGCGCCCCGTCGCGCACGCCGAGGCGTTCGGCGTCGGCGGGGTGGATGTGCAGGGTGCAGCGGTTGCTGCCGCCGGTGAGGGCGGGCACGTTGTGCATCCAGCTGTTGTTGGAGCGCAGATGGCGGCGGCCGATCAGGACGAGTCCGTCGGGCCGCTCGTCGAGGGCTCGCGTCAGCCGGGGCAGGTCGTCGGCGATCGGCTGCGGCAGCAGCTCGATCTTGCCGCTCGGGGTCTTCAGCGGCTGCGGCAGCCGCGGGCGCAGCGGTCCGAGGTCGATGCCGTGCGGATGCGCGAGGACCTTCTCCAGGGTCAGGCCGTCCGGTCGTACGCCGAACCCGTCGCCGTAGGGGCCGAGGCGCAGCATCATGTCGAGCCGCCGCTCGGGGCCGTTCTCGCCGGTGAGCTGCTCCGCCAGTTCCTGGGGGTCCCTGCCGTGGACGGGAGAGTGCGGCTCCTTGACGGCCTTGCCCAGGGTCTGCTGGACGACCAACGCGTCCACGGCCGCGGGGTCGGCGCCGTGCATGCCGGTCGCCGCGAGGGTCAGCCGGGCGAGGATCTCGCTCTCGGACATACGGCCGGGTTCGAGCGGGACGGCGGCGCGGGTGTAGCGGACCTGGTTGCGTACGGCGAAGGTGTTGAAGGCGAAGTCGTGGTGGGCGCTCTGCGAGGGCGGGGGCGGCGGCAGGACGACGTGGGCGTGGCGGGAGGTCTCGTTGAGGTAGGGGTCGACGCTGACCATGAAGTCGAGCGAGTCGAGGGCCTTGTCGAGCCGGTCACCGTCGGGGGCGGACAGCACCGGGTTGGCGGCGACGGCGATGAGGGCCCGGATCGGCTCGCCCTCGCGTGTGGCGGTGTCGATCTCCTCGGCGAGCGCGGACAGCGGCAACTCGCCTTTGGCCTCGGGGTGTTTGCTGACGCGGGAGTGCCAGCGGGCGAGCTGGAAGCCGCGGCCGGGTCCGGCGGGCCGGGGGGTCTTGTCGGTGGCCGCCTGCGGGAAGAGCGCGCCGCCGGGGCGGTCGAGGTTGCCGGTGAGGATGTTGAGGACGTCGACGAGCCAGCTGGCCAGGGTGCCGTGCGTGACGGTGCAGCTGCCGATGCGGGCGTAGACGGCGGCGGTGGGGGCGGCGGCGAGCTCGCGGGCGAGGGCGCGGATGACATCGGCGTCGATGTCGCAGGCGGCGGTGACGGCTTCGGGGGTGAAGTGCCGTACGGCGTCCCGGAGTTCTTCGACGCCCTGGACATGGGGCGTCAGGTCGCCGAGGTCGACAAGGTCCTCCTCGAAGAGGACGTACGTCATCGCCGCGAGCAGCAGGGCGTCCGTGCCGGGGCGGATGGCGAGGTGGCGGTCGGCGAGCTTGGCGGTGCGGGTGCGGCGCGGGTCGATGACGGTGAGGGTGCCGCCGCGGGCCTTGAGCGCCTTGAGCTTGCCGGGGAAGTCGGGGGCGGTGCACAGACTCCCGTTGGATTCCAGGGGGTTGGCGCCGATGAGGAGCAGGTGGTCGGTGTGGTCCAGGTCGGGTACGGGGATCGCGAGGGCGTCGCCGTAGAGGAGCCCGCTGGAGACGTGCTTGGGCATCTGGTCGACCGTGGAGGCGGTGAACAGACTGCGGGTCCCGAGGCCGGCGAGCAGGACGGGCGGGTAGAGGGCGCCGGCCATCGTGTGGACGTTCGGGTTGCCCAGGACGACGCCGACGGAGTTGGCGCCGTAGCGCTCGACGACCGGGCGGATACCGGCGGCGACCGCGTCGAACGCCTCCTGCCAGGGGGCCTCGCGCAGCTCGCCGTCCTTGCGGACGAGGGGGGTGCGCAGCCGGTCGGGGTCGCTGTCGACGGCGCCGAAGGAGGCGCCCTTGGGGCAGATGAACCCCTCGCTGAACACATCGTCGCGATCACCGCGGGCACCGGTGACACGGGTGCCCTCGATGGTGAGGGTCAGCCCGCAGGTGGCCTCACACAGGGGGCAGATTCGCAGGGCGGTGCGGGACACGGGTCCTCCCGGGGGCGGCGGCAACGGTGACGCACGAACTGCGGTCGAGCATACCGACCGGTATGCACGAGGGGGAGGGTCTGCCGGGGGTGAGGTCGGAAACCCGCGAGGGCCGGAGGGACGCGGGGGTCAGTCCAGGACTCGCGCCAGGTACGCCCGCAGCAGCTCCCGCGCCTCCTCGATGATCTTCTCGTCGCCCTCGGGAGCCACCCGGAAGGCCAGGTGGACGAGGGTGTCGGCGGTTTCCACGGCGATGAGGAAGGTGCGCCGCAGATCCTCGTCGGGGGTGCGGTCGAGATAGCCGGAGAGCAGGTCGGTGAGACGGTCGGCGACGCGGTGATTGGGCTCGGAGTGCCGGGTGCCGACCGGGATCTGGTTGCCGAAGTCGACGAGGGAGAAGCCGGGCGCGGTGCGTTTCATGGCGAGGTACTCGTCGAGGACGGCGTCCATCGCGGCCCGCCAGCCTCCGTCGCCGGCCCCCTCGAGGCGGGCGGTGATGCGTTCGGTGTAGCGCTCGAGGTTGCGCTGGGCCAGCGCGTCGGCCATCTGCCGTTTGTTGCCGAAGAAGCGGTAGACCGAGCCGATGGGGACGCCCGCGCGCTGGGCGACGGCACGGGTGCTCAGGTCGTCGTAGCCGACCTCGTCGAGGAGGTCGGCGCAGGCGTCGAGGATCCTGGTCAGCCGTTCTGCGCTGCGCCGCTGGATCGGCGCGCGACGGAGCGATGTCGCATGGGGCACGGGTTTCATGATGCCTCTCCGCCCGGGCCCGGTGAACCTCGCCCCCCATTGTCGGCCACATTCACCGGCCCGCGGGTGCACTGGTGGCCGCCGTCGGCCCCGGCTGCGACGCCGTGATGTCGGCCGTGCTCTCGACGGGCTCGCCGTCCACGGCCCACACCGTGCCATCGTCGGCGTAGAGCCGGACGGTGACGTGGTGCGTGCCGCGCTGGACGAGGTCCGCCGGGAGACGGTACTCGGGGGCACGGAGCCGGGCGATGCGGCGGCCGTCGACGAAGAGGTGGGCGAGACCCCGGCCGGGCACGGCCTCGGCCTTGGTGCCGGGCGGCGAGAAGCGGAAGTCGCGGACCGTCAGGCGTACGTCCCAGCCCTCGTCGGCGTCCGGCTGCACCTCGATGCCGACCTCGGGTGCGTCCTGGTCGTCCACCTCGCGGTAGCGCCGCCCCTCGTCATCGGTGGCATCGAGGAGCTCGCCGACCGGTGACATCGATTCCCCGTTCTTCCGGCTCCCGCCCTCGCCCGCGCCACCGGAACCGCAGCCCGCCGCTCCGGCCAGGAGCAGGACACAGACCGCGAGCGCTGCGAGCAGTACACGCGTCCACGACATGGCGGCGAGCGTAGAACAACGGTCCGACACCTCGAATCCCCCTGGAGTCTGGTTCTCGGCGTACACCCTGAGGAGGTCATGCGGACCCTCTTGCGCTCGCGAAACCGCAATCCTACGGTGGAGCATAGGAATCAGATCGCGAGGGAGCACTGATCATGAGCGGGGACGCACGGAAGACCGCTGAGGGGCTGACCTACCTCTCCGGTTTCGGCAATGAGCACAGCTCCGAGGCGGTCCCGGGCGCCCTGCCCGAGGGCCGCAACTCGCCCCAGCGCGCCCCGCTCGGGCTGTACGCGGAGCAGCTCAGCGGTACGGCGTTCACCGAGCCCCGCGCCCACAACCGCCGCTCCTGGCTGTACCGGATCCGCCCCTCCGCCGCGCACCCCGCGTTCACGCGCACGGAGAACGGCTCGATCCGTACGGCGCCCTTCACCGAGTCGGTGCCCGACCCGAACCGGCTGCGCTGGAACCCCCTGCCCGAGCCGCCGGTCGGCACGGACTTCCTGCGGGGCCTGTGGACCCTGGGCGGCAACGGCGACGCGACCCAGCGCACCGGTATCGCCGTGCACCTCTATCACGCCAACTCCTCCATGGACCGCGTCTTCAGCGACGCCGACGGCGAGCTGCTGATCGTGCCGGAGCACGGCGGGCTGCTGCTGCGCACGGAGTTCGGGCTGTTGCATGTGGAGCCGGGACATGTGGCGCTGGTTCCTCGTGGGGTGCGCTTCCGTGTGGAGCTGCTGGATGCTTCTGCCCGGGGTTATGTGTGCGAGAACTATGGGGCGCCGTTCCAGCTGCCCGACCTCGGCCCGATCGGCGCCAACGGACTTGCCAACGCCCGGGATTTCCGGGCGCCCGTGGCCGCGTACGAGGAGGTCGAGGGTCCGGTCGAGGTGGTGAACAAGTTCTGCGGAAACCTGTGGACGGCCACTTACGACCACTCCCCGCTCGACGTGGTCGCCTGGCACGGCAACCATGTGCCCTACGCCTATGACCTGCGCCGCTTCAATGTGCTCGGCACCATCAGCTACGACCACCCGGACCCGTCGATCTTCACGGTGCTGACGTCGCCGAGCGACACCCCGGGGCTCGCGGGCGTGGACTTCGTCGTGTTCGCGCCGCGCTGGCTGGTGGGCGAGGACACGTTCCGGCCGCCGTACTTCCACCGGAACGTGATGAGCGAGTACATGGGGCTCATCGAGGGGGCGTACGACGCGAAGGCGGAGGGCTTCGTACCGGGCGGCGGGTCACTGCACAACATGATGTCGGCGCACGGCCCGGACCGGGAGACCTTCGACCGCGCGAGCGCCGCCGAGCTGCGGCCGCACAAGGTCGACGACGGGCTGGCGTTCATGTTCGAGACCCGCTGGCCGGTGACGCTGACCGCGCAGGCGGCCGGGGCGGAGCATCTGCAGCGCGGGTACGACGACGTGTGGCGGGGCCTCGAACGCCACTTCCGCCCCTTGCACTGAGGATCGCCTGCCGGTACGGATGGCCCAATGACCTCCTTCGCCCCGGACTCGATCGTCCTGAACCGCAAGCTGCCGCTCTGGTATCAGGTGTCGCAGTCGCTGCGCGCGTCGATCCTCGGCCGCTCACCCCAGGACCCGCTGCGGCTGCCGACCGAGGAGCAGCTGGCGGGGCACTACGGCGTGAGCGTGCTGACCATGCGGCAGGCGCTGAAGGAGCTGGAGGACGAGGGGCTGATCACCCGCCATCGCCGGCGCGGCACGTTCATCGAGCCGGATGCCATCATGGGCGCCCCGGTGCGGCTGCTCGGCTCCGTGGACGCGATCGTGGCCCAGCAGTCCGGCATGACGACCGAGCTCCTCGACCACGGCAAGGCGCCTGTGCCGGGCGAACTCGCCGAGTACTTCCCGGATCTCGACGAGGTGGCGACGTATCACCGGCTGCGCAGCGACGAGAAGACGGGCGAGCCGACGAACCACGCCCGCAATTACGTGCGTCCTGAACTGGCCACGCGTATCGATCCCGCCGATCTGTTGCGCTGGCCGATGACCAAGGTGCTGCGGGATGTCGTCGGGGCGGACATCAGCCGGATCACGGACACGGTGGAGGCGAGGCTCGCCGATCCGGAGACGGCTCGGCTGCTCCAAGTGCCGTTGCTCAGCCCGATTCTGCACTACACGGGGGTGACGTACGACGTGGACGGCCGGGTCCTGGACGCGGCGGTGATCCATTACCGAGGCGACCGGTTCTCCTTCACGGTGACCCTCGATGCGTAGCTTTGTCTGCGGGTTTGTGGGGGCTTGTCGCGCAGTTCCCCGCGCCCCTTCGGGGCGCTTGTCTTAGGCAAGTCCTACGATGCTCTGCGTGACGCGCGACGACGCTCCGCTGCTGGCGGATCTTATGCCGTGGTCTGTCGCATCGCCGCGGATCGGGCGGGGGTGGCCGACGGGTCCCGATGCGGCGTCCCTGAAAGCTCGATGGGATGCGTTGGTGAAGGCTGAGGGGCCGGATCGGGAGGCGTTGTTCGAGCCGACTCGGTCGCGGACGCTGTACTCGGCGGTCGGGCAGTTGCCGGGGCAGAGCAGCGGTACGGAGAAGCTGGCCCGGGCCGCCGGGCCCTGCGCGGAACCCGTGCGCGTGCTGCACGCGCCCTTCGATGAGCAGTGGCTGATCCCTGATCACCGGTTGATCGATGTGGCCCGGCCGGAGTTGTGGCGGGTGGCGGACGAGCGGCAGGTGTTCGTTGCCGAGACGGCGGGCGGCGGGGCCGGGCCGGTTCTCCTGGCGACTTCGCTGCTGCCGCTGCTGCGGCCCGGCCGTGTCCGGCCGCTGTATCGGCGTCCGGGCGGGGTGGACCCGAACCTGGCGCCGGGCCTGTTGGAGTTCCTGGGTGAGCGTCTGGGCGAGGTGCCGGAGCCGGCGGACGTGCTGGCCTGGATCATGGCGGCGGTCCGTGTCGACCTCGCCGTGCCCCTCACCGGGGACCCCGAACTCTGGGCGCAGGGCGTGGAGTCGGGCCGCCGGACGCTCCGGCTGCTGTGCCGCGACGGCGAGCGCCCGAAGCTCCCCGGCGGTCGCCGGCCCTACGTCCGCGCCCCGCTTCCCACCCGACCGCACACCCTTCTCTACGACCGTGAGGAGGAGGCCCTCCAGATCGACGAGGGCCGTATCTCCCCGGTGCCGCCCGAGGCCTGGGACTTCGAGGTGAGCGGGGTCCGGGTGCTGGAGGCATGGTTCACGGCACGGACGGCACCCGCCGAACCACCGGGCACCCTCGAGGCGATCCGCCCGGCCACCTGGCCCCAGCCCTGGACGTCGGAGCTGCTCGAGCTGATCACCGTACTGGCCCTGCTCTCCGAAGTCCCGCCCCTCCCGGACCAGTTGACGTCCCCCGTCACAGCAACCGACCTGCACAAGGCGGCCGTACTCCCACCGCCACCCCAGTCCCGTCGCCCGGCATCGGTACTGGACACACACGAGGAGGGCCCGGAGGGCCAACTGACGCTGCTCTAGCGCCCCGAAGGGGCGCGGGGCTGTATCGATTTGCGGCTCCGCCGCGTGGGCGCGACCAGCCACAACGCACCCGACGAACTACCAGGCGCTAGCCCGGTTCGAACGCATCCAGCACCCGCCCCAGCGCCCGCTCAAACACCCCCTCCAGATCGATCGGCCCGCTCTGCTCCATAAACGCCGCGGCCAGTCGCGGATACGCCCCGGTGGCCACCTGGCTCCCGAGGTAGGCGATACGGACCGCGTTCTCCTCCTCCGCGGACCACGGCATGGACCGAGTGCGCTCGGCGGTGGCGATCTCGTTCGCGGTGTATGTCGTCACCACGCCGTTGAGCAGCGCGACCAGCTCCATCTTGGCGCTGTACGGGAGGTCGAGCGGTTCGAGGCAGTCCAGGCAGTGCTCCAGGTAGCGCAGGGAGTTGGGGCTGAAGCCGTACACGCCCGACATCAGCCGCGGCACCCAGGTGTGGCGGTGCATGATGGCGCGCGTCTCGCGCGCGTTGCGGAGCATGTCCGCGCGCCAGTCGCCCGAGGGCTCCCGGATGTCGTGCTCGGCACCGATGGCATCGATCATCAGCTCGTACAGGTCCTCCTTGCGGGGGACGTAGTTGTAGAGCGACATCGTGCCGCAGCCCAGCTCACCGGCCACCCGCCGCATCGAGAGCGCGTCCAGCCCCTCCGCGTCGGCGACCCGCACCGCCGCCGCCGCGATGTCGGCGCGGGTGTACGCGGGTTTCGGCCCCCGGCCCGTCCGCTCGGGACGTGCCCAGATCACTTCGGGTTCGGCCGCTCGGCCCGCCATCGATCATCACCTCGGCCTCCATCCTAGTTACGTACAGCGTACGTAGTGCGCTATGGTCGGCCCATGACTTCTACGTACGCTGTACTTAGTGAGGGTCTGGAGAAGCGGTTCGGGACGGTTCACGCCCTGCGCGGACTGGACCTGGCCGTCGCGCAGGGCACGGTCTGCGGAGTCCTCGGGCCCAACGGGGCGGGCAAGACCACCGCCGTCCGGCTGCTCACCACGCTGCTGCGGCCCGACGCGGGATCGGCTCGGGTCGCGGGGCACGACCTCGCACGGGAGGCGGCTGCCGTACGCGGCCGGATAGGCGTCACCGGGCAGTACGCGTCGGTCGACGGGGACCTCACCGGGCGGCAGAACCTGCAGCTGTTCGCGCGGCTGCACCGGGTGCGCGGGCCTGCCGAGCGGGCGGGCGAGCTGCTGGACCGCTTCGGGCTGGCCGAGGCCGCCGACCGGCCCGCGTCCACCTACTCGGGCGGGATGCGGCGCCGCCTGGACCTGGCGGCGAGCCTGATCCGCCGCCCCGACGTGCTCTTCCTCGACGAGCCCACCACCGGCCTCGACCCGGCCACCCGCAACCAGATCTGGGACGCGGTCCGCGACCTCAAGGCGGACGGCACGACCGTGCTGCTCACCACCCAGTACCTGGACGAGGCCGATCAACTCGCCGACGACATCGCCCTGGTGGACCGCGGACGGGTCGCCCACACCGGCTCCCCCGCTCAACTCAAGGCGCTCATCGGCTCGTACGCCGAGGTCGTCGTCGCCCACGCCGACGCCCTGACCGAGGCCGCCGCCGTCCTGGACCAACTCACCGGCAGCGAGCCCTCGTTCGACCGCGAACGCAACGCGGTCGGCGCGGTCACCGCCGACCGGACCCTCACCGTCCCCCGTCTCGTCCGCGAACTCGACGCGGCGGGCGTCCCGTTGCTCGACGCGAGCCTGCGACCGCCCAGCCTCGACGACGTCTTCCTCCGACTGACCGCCGGAAAGGAACTGGTGGCATGAGTACCTTGGCGTTCGACGGCACCGCCATGCTCGGCCGGCAGTTGCGGCGGGTGCGGAACAACCCGGGACTGCTGATCCTCACCCAGACCATGCCGATCACGATGCTGCTGTTCTTCGGCTATGTCTTCGGCAGCGCCCTCGCCATGCCGGGCGCGGAGTACCGGTCCTTCCTCGTGCCGGGGCTGCTGGTGGCGACCGCGGCCAACGGGATCATGACGGGGATGTTCCAGGCGGCCCAGGACTCGCACCGAGGCGTGATGGACCGGCTCCGCACCCTGCCGATGAGCCGAGGCGCCGTCCCCCTCGGCCAGGCGGTCGCCGATGTCGTCGTCACCGCCGTCGGGACGGTGCCGTATCTGCTGGTCGGGCTCGCGGTGGGCTGGCGCGTCGAGGGGGCCGCGCTGGAAGCGGTGGGCGCTGTCGGGCTGTTGCTGCTGTTCCGGTTCGCCTGCACCTGGGTCGGGATCTTCCTCGGGCTGCTGTCGCGGAGCGAGGAGGCCGCCGGTCAGCTCGGCAGCGCGACCTTCATGCTGCCGCTGCTGTCCAACGCCTACATCCCCACGGACAATCTGCCGGGCTGGCTGCGCGCGATCGCCGAGTGGAACCCGATCAGCGCGGTGACCACGGCCCTGCGGGACCTGTTCGGCAACGCTCCGGTGCCGGAGGGTTCCGCCTGGCCGGTGGCGCATCCCGTGGCCGGGTCGCTGGCCTGGTGCGCGGTGCTGATCGCCGTCTTCGGGCCGCTCGCCGTACGCCGGTACGCACGCGGCGAGCGATGAGGCAGGCCCTCCTTCCGCGGAGCGCCACCCGTGGGTCATGATCCACGGCATGGATCCCCTTCCCCTGCCCCTCGAAGGCATCACCGTCGTCTCCGTCGAACAGGCCGTCGCCGCCCCCTTCGCCACCCGTCAGCTCGCCGACCTGGGCGCCCGTGTCATCAAGGTCGAGCGGATCGACGGCGGCGACTTCGCCCGCGGCTACGACACCGCCGCACGCGGGCTCGCCTCGCACTTCGTGTGGTGCAACCGGGGCAAGAAGTCGATCGCTCTCGATCTGAAGGACCCGCGCGGGCTCGATGTCGTACGGCGGCTGGTGGCGGACGCGGATGTGTTCGTCCAGAACCTCGCACAGGGGGCCGCCGCCCGGCTCGGGCTCGACGCGGCCACGCTGTGCGCGGCGCACCCGCGGCTGGTCGCCGTGGACATCTCCGGATACGGGGCGTCGGGGCCGTACGCGGACAAGCGGGCGTACGACATGCTCGTCCAGTGCGAGGCGGGGCTGGTGTCGGTCACCGGGACGCCGGAGCAGCCGGTGAAGGCGGGGATTCCGGCGGCCGACATCGCGGCGGCCATGTACGCCTTCTCGGGTGTCCTCGCGGCGCTCGTACGGCGGGGGACGACGGGTCGTGGCGGGCCGGTCGAGGTGTCGATGCTGGAGGCGCTCGCGGAGTGGATGGGGCATCCGCTGCACCATGTGATGCACGACGGCACACCCCCGGCGCGCACCGGGCTCGCGCACGCCGTCATCGCGCCGTACGACGCCTATCCGACGGCGGGCGGCGGGCGGGTGCTGCTGTCGGTGCAGAACGACCGGGAGTGGCGGCGGCTGGCCGAACAGGTGCTGGAGCGGCCGGAGTTGGGGAGTGATCCGGCGTACGCGACGAACGCGGCGCGGGTGGCGAACCGGGAACGTACGGACGCGGCCGTCGCGAAGGCGCTGGCCGCGCTGGATCCCGATACGGCCGTGGCGCGGCTGGAGGCCGCGGGTATCGCCTGCGCCAGGCTCAGGGACGTACGGGAGGTCGCGGAGCATCCGCAGCTGGCGGCCAGGGGGCGGTGGCGGGAGGTGGAGTCGCCGGTGGGGCCGCTACGGGCACTGCTGCCGCCCATCACCATGCCGGGCGGGGACGAGGCACGGATGGGGGCCGTGCCCGCGCTCGGGGAGCACACCGAAACGTTGCTGCGTGCCGTGGGGATGACGGACGAGGAGATCACAGCGTTGCGTCGGGACGGTGTGGCGGCCTGAGCGCGGGACTCGAGGAACGGTCTCGAGAAGCGCGGTATCGCTCAGCGGTCGCCGAACAGCGAACGACGCAGCCGGCGCAGTGGCGCGAAGAGCGAGAGTCGGCCCACCTTCTTGCCCCTGTCGCTGCGCTGGTGCGCGGAGTCACGTGCGGTGATCTCGCGCATCAGCGAGGTCGCCTCGGCTGCCTCCGTGTGCGGCACGGCAGGACCTGCCAGTACCGAGAGATGGCGGTCGAGGCGCGAACTGGTCGCGCTGCTCCCGTAGGTGATCGCAGGGACCCTCGCCCTGCTGCGCACTGTTATCTGTTCCATGTCACTCCCCACCCGTACGAGTCCACCCGGCCCGGGCAGGGTAACCCTATCGCCCCCATGGGGCACTCGTGTATCGCGGTCACAGGATTCACCTTCCCCGTAAGGGGGTTGACGACTCTTCTCCAGTTACTCTCCGAATCCAACCGATTTCAGGGCGAGTTGGACAACGGGCTGGGTAGTGGGCTGCTCCGATCCTCCGTCGGGCTCCACGGTCACAGCCAGTGATGTCGCGGACTTCTCCAGTCCGGCCGCGACCAAGGGCGTGTCGCCCTCGAAAAGGCCGAGGGAGCGCGGTTGCTCGTCGGGGCGCATGACCCAGAGCTGGTTCACCCTGCCGCTCGGCAGATCGCCGTATCCGCTCAGGGTGACCACCGCGCTCCCCTCGGATGCCGAGGCGACGACTCCGATGCTTCGGCCCTGCGCGTCCCGTCCGGTGCTCGAGCGCGCGTCCGGTGCCGCGAGAACGTGGGCGATCTCACGTGCCTGCGCCCGCTGGGCGTCCAGCTGGTCCTGTGTCCGGTTGGCCTGCACGGCGAAGAGCGAGGCGACGACCAGGGCCGCGGCTGCCGTCGCGGTGGCGAACGGGACGAAGAGGGGGCGCCCCCGGCGCGGACGGGCGCGGGCGGGCAGCGGCTCGGTGCCCCAGACGTGCGGCGGCAGCTGGGGCGTACGCGCGCGTGCCGGTTCGGGCCGTGCGGCGGGTTCCTGGGGAGTGGCGCGTACGGCGGCCAGGACCCGGTCCCGCATCGCGGCCGGCGCGGGTGCGGCCGTGGACCAGGCGAGGCGGACGGCGTCCTCGGTGAGGGCGCGTACCTCGGCGGCACACAGGGGGCAGTCGTCGAGGTGTTTCTCGAAGCGCACGCGTTCCGCCGGTTCCAGGGCGTCGAGGGCATAGGGGGCGGCCAGGGAGTGCAGGTCCTCGCGGCGGAGCAGTCGGTCGAGGAAGCTCATGCGACACCTCCCAGGCATTCGCGCAGCCGGGTCAGTCCGTCGCGCATCCGGGTCTTGACCGTACCGAGCGGCAGCGAGAGCTGCTCGGCCACTTCACGGTACGTAAGCCCGTCGTAGTAGGCGAGGGTGACGGACTGCCGTTGGAGCACGGTGAGGCTGTCCAGGCAGCGGCGTACCCACTCGCGTTCGAGTCCGGCCTCGACCTCCTCGGAGACCTGGTCGAAGGCGGGGCTGTGGGAGCGGCGTGCCTCGCGCTGCTCGCGTTCGCCGGCCGCGCGGGCGCTGCGCACCCGGTCCACGGCGCGGCGGTGGGCGAGGGTGAGGATCCAGGACAGGGCGCTGCCCCGGCCGGGGTCGAACCGCGCGGCGGACCGCCAGAGTTCGAGCAGCACCTCCTGTGACACCTCCTCCGACTGCGCCGGGTCGCGTACGACTCGCTTGACGAGTCCGTACACCGGCCCGGACACCAGTCCGTACAGCTTCTCGAAGGCCTTCTGGTCGCCCCCCGCCACCAGCACCAGAAGCTCGTCCGCCTCCACCCGGTCCCCCTCTCTTCGGCCGCACGGGGCCGATCCCGTCCCACGAGGCATTCGCAACGAACCCACCTCCGGATGGGGTTACGGATCAGCGTGCCCGAAACGCCAGTCCAGCAACGGGAAATTTTGTTTTGAGGTTCGACCAATCCGCCCCGCCACCGGCGCCGAATCCTGGTGCGTCAGGCAAGTTGGACTGAGGACGGACGGCATGACACCTATCTCCAGGAGCGGCGTGGGCGCGCGGAGCCTCGCGACCCTCGTATGTGGTGCGCTGGCCGCCGGGGCGCTCGCAGCCGCCGGCGTGGCCACGCTGGAACCGGGGGCGGCCTCCGCCTCCAGCCACCGGGAGGCCCCGCTGATCTCGGGGACCCCGCAGTACGACAACACGGACGTGTACGCGTTCGTCAGCCCGGACAAGCCGGACACGACGACGATGGTCGCGAACTGGATCCCGTTCGAGGAGCCGGCCGGCGGACCGAACTTCTTCACGTTCGCCGAGGACGCCCAGTACGACATCCACATCGACAACAACGGCGACGCCCAAGGCGAGTTGCTGTTCCGCTACACCTTCAAGACGCACATCAAGAACGACAAGACGTTCCTGTACAACACCGGTCCGGTGGAGAGCCTGGACGACCCCGACCTGAACATCACGCAGACGTACGACATCGATCTGCTGCGGCTGAAGGACCAGCACCTGGTGTCGAAGACGAAGGTCGCGGACGACGTTCCGGTGGCCCCGTCCAACGTCGGCAAGGCGTCGATGCCGGACTACGCCAAGCTGCGCTCCGAGGCCGTGCACGAACTGACCAGCGGCGCCACGACGTTCGCCGGTCAGGCGGACGACCCGTTCTTCCTGGACCTGCGCGTCTTCGACCTGCTGTACGGCGGGAACCTCTCCGAGGTCGGCAACGACACGCTCAAGGGCTACAACGTCAACTCCATCGCCCTGCAGGTCCCCACCGACATGATCACCGAGTCGGCGGAGCAGCCGATCGTCGGTATCTGGTCGACGACCCAGCGCAAGAACGCGAAGGGGCAGTTCACCCAGGTCTCGCGGCTCGGCAGCCCGCTGGTGAACGAGGTCGTCAACCCGCTCAAGGACAAGGACACGTTCAACGCGTCCTCGCCGTGGGATGACGCGCAGTTCCTGAAGAACGTGACCAACCCCGAACTTCCGAAGCTCATCGAGGCGATCTACAAGATCGACGCCCCGGACGAGCCGCGCAACGATCTCGTGGACGTCTTCCTCAAGGGCGTCGAGGGCCTCAACCAGCCGCCGCACGTACGCGCGTCGGAGCAGCTGCGGCTCAACACGTCGATCAAGCCGGCTGCCGAACCGAAGCGGCTCGGCGTCCTCGACGGCGACAACGCGGGCTTCCCGAATGGGCGTCGGCTGACCGACGACGTGCTCGACGCCTCGTTGCAGGTCGTCGAGGGTGAACTGGTCGGCGCCAAGAACGACTTGGGTGACGCGGTCGACAAGAACGACAAGGACTTCGAGAAGGCGTTCCCGTACGTCGCACTGCCGACCGAGGGTTCGCGCGGTCCGCTCGCCAAGGGCACGACCGGGGACAACGACGTGCGGAACCAGCTGGGCGACGCGCTTCAGCCGGCCGGCTCCGGCGGTTCGGAAGACACCACCCTGATCGCCGCTTCAGCGGGTGCCGGTGCGGCGGGCATCCTGCTGATCGGCGGGGGGCTCATGTGGTGGCGGCGTATGCGGGGTCGGGCGTACTGACTCTGGCGGATCGTGGGGAGCTGCGGGTCCGTTGTGGCTGGTCGCGCAGTTCCCCGCGCCCCTGTCGGGGCGCTGTTCCCGCCCCAAATCCCGAAAACTGGCGCGGCCCGCTCGTACCCATCCCCCACGGCGCGGGCCGCGTCGCTTGATTTCATCACTTCCTTCAGGCGACCGAGGAGAGGGCATGTCCCCGGGTACGGAAAACAGCGAGGCTTCTCAGCGGCCGGAGGCCGGGCGGCGTTGGCGGGTGGTGCAACTCGCCGGGTGTGCGGCCATGTTGGCGGTCGCCATGACAGCCGGGGCCATCGCGTTCGGGGCCATGCGGGACGAGGGGGGCCAGGCGGTCGCGTCGGCGCCCGCCGCCATCTCACCGGCGCTGCTGGCCGGCGGCGATCTCGACGCCAGCATCACCTCGCTGCAGGCCCATCTCCGCGCCCAGCCAAAGGACTTCGGCGGCTGGGCCACCCTCGGGCTCGCCTATGTCGAGCAGGCGCGGACGAAGGGTGACCCGTCGCGCTATCCGCAGGCCGAGCGGGCGTTGAAGCGGTCCCTGGAGCTCGAGGCCGACAACGACCAGGCGCTCGCGGGGCGTGCCGCGCTCGCCGCCGCCCGGCATGACTTCGAGGACGCGCTGAAGTACGCCGACCAGGCGCTGAAGCAGAACCCCTACAACGAACGCGCGCTGTCCTCCCGTATCGACGCCCTCGTCGAACTCGGCCGGTACGCCGACGCGTCGAAGGCCGCGGACGCCGCCGACTCGCGGCGTCCGGGGGTCCCCGTCTTCAGCCGGTACGCGTATGTGCGCGAGCTGCGCGGCGACGTACGGACGGCTCAGCGGGTGCTGGAGCAGGCCCTGGCGTCCGCCACGGCGCCCGGAGACATGGCGTACGTGGCGACGCAGCTCGGTCAACTCGCCTGGAACCAGGGCGACTACGAGAGGGCGCTGGAGCACTTCGCCCGCACGCTCGCCACCGACGAGAACTACCTCCCCGCGCTGGAGGGCCGCGCCCGTGCGCAGGCCGCGAGCGGTGACCAGGCCGGCGCGATCAAGGGGATGGAGCAGGTCGTGGCGCGGTATCCGCTGCCGGGCCCGCTCGTCGTCCTGGGCGAGTTGTACGAGGCCCGGGGCGTCGACGGGGACCGGGCGAAGGCGAACGACCAGTACGCCCTCGTCGATGCCTGGACCGCGCTCGCCCGTGCCAACGGCGTCAACGCCGACCTGGACACCGCGCTCGCCGCCGCCGACCACGGCGACGCCAAGTCGGCGCTGCGCGCGGCTCGTGCCGAGTGGGACCGCCGGCACACCGTGCACACCGCGGACGCCCTCGCCTGGGCGCTGCACAGGAACGGCCAGGACGAGGAAGCCCTCCCGTACGCGCGCCGCGCCACCGCGACCGGCTACCGCAACGCCGCGTTCCTCTACCACCGCGGCATGATCGAGCAGGCCACCGGCAACGCCAAGGACGCCCGCGCCTCGCTCACATCGGCGCTGAAACTGAACCCCGGCTTCTCGCCGCTGGGCGCGCGGGAGGCCCGTACGGCGCTCAAGGACCTGGAGGCGGCCCGCTGATGAGCCCCCGTCGTCTGTTCGCCTCCGGCGCGGCCGTCCTGACGGCCGTCGGCGCGCTCGTGCTCATCCCTGCCACGAGCGCAAGCGCGCATCCCCTCGGCAACTTCACTGTCAACCGCTACGACGGCCTCGTCGCCGCCCCCGGCGAACTCCGCGTCCGGCACGTCGAGGACCTCGCGGAGATCCCGGCGACCCAGGCCAAGCCCGACATCGAGAAGGCGGGCATGGCCGACTGGGCCCGGCAGCGGTGCGCCTCGGCCGCGCGGGACAGCGAGGTCACCGTCGAGGGGCGCGCGGTCGGCCTCACCGTCGCGGAGAGCCGCGCGCGCGTGCGGCCCGGACAGGCAGGGCTCGACACGCTCCGGGTGGAGTGCCGGCTGACCGCCCCGCTCCCCGACCAGGAGTCGCTGGCCCTCGACTTCCGCGGCGCGGGCGCCGAGTCCGGCCCCGGCTGGCGTGAGGTCACCGCACGCGGTGACCGTATGACGCTCTCCGCGTCGGACGTCCCGGAGAAGTCGATCTCCCGTGAACTGACCGAGTACCCCGAGGAGTTGCTCTCCTCCCCCGCCGACACCGCGACCGCGTCCCTGGGCATACGCTCCGGCGGCCCCGCCCTCGCCGACGACCAGCAGGACGCCCCGGCCGCCTCCGTGCTGCCGCGCGGCGCCGACCGCTGGACCCGCGCCCTGGACTCCCTCGTCGCCCGCCACGACCTCACCCTCGGCTTCGCCGCGCTGGCCCTGGTCATCGCGGTCGGCCTCGGCGCGATGCACGCCCTCGCCCCGGGCCACGGCAAGACCCTCATGGCCGCGACAGCGGCGGCCCACGGCGGCCGGGCCCGTCTCAGGAACGTCCTCCCCCTCGCCGCCTCCGTCACGGTCACCCACACCCTCGGCGTCGTCGCCCTCGGGCTCCTGGTGACGGCCGGCTCGGCGGCGACGCCCTCGGTGATCGCCTGGCTGGGCATCGCGAGCGGCGCCCTGGTGATCGCGGCGGGCGCGAATCTCGTACGACGGGCCTGGCGCAACCGGCGCCACACGCACGGACCCGGGCACACGCACGGCCACACGCACGGGCACACCCATGACCACCCGCACCCGCACCCCCATGACCACGACCACGAGCCCGACAAGCCCCCCGCCCGCCAACTCGCCCTGGTCGGCGCGGCATCCGCATCCCCCTCGGCGAACGCTCACGCTCACCCCCACGACCACCAGCACGACCACCAGCACCACGATCACCCCCACCCCCACGCCCACAGCCACTCACACACCGTCGAGCACTCACACGGCGGCTTCACCCACACCCACTCCACCGCCCCCACCCTCCGCGGCACGATCCTCCTCGGCTTCGCCGGCGGGCTCGTGCCCAGCCCGTCGGCCGTCGTCGTGCTCGTCGGTGCCGCCGCTCTCGGCAAGGCCTGGTTCGGGCTGCTGCTCGTCGTCGCGTACGGCGCGGGGCTCGCGCTGACCCTCACCGCGGCCGGGTTCGCCGTTGTCCGGCTGGGTACCGGCATGACCCGGGTGCTGGACAAGCGTCCGCGCTGGACCGCGAGCCCGACGGTGACCCTGCTGCGCAGGACCGCACCGCTGATGTCCGCGTTCGTCGTCGTCGCGCTCGGGATCGGATTGCTTCTCAAGGGGGCCGCATCCGCACTTGGCTGAGTTACGTTCGGGAAGAATTGAGGAGAATCGGCCCGGATGCGAATGGGGGAGCCCGTGTCCGAAGAACCGGGCAGTGAACGTGTGATCGCGGACCGCTACCGTCTGCTGTCCCCGCTCGGCGAGGGCGGCATGGGGACGGTGTGGCGGGCCCGCGACGAGCTGCTGCACCGCGAGGTCGCCGTGAAGGAGGTGCGTGCGCCCGCGGGGCTGCCCGCCTCGGAGGTCGAGCGGATGTACGCCCGGCTGGAGCGCGAGGCGTGGGCGGCGGCGCGGGTCGCGAACCGCAACGTGGTGACGGTGTACGACGTGGCCTCGGAGGGCGGCCGGCCGTGGATCGTGATGGAGCTGATCCGCGGGGTGTCGCTGGCGGACCAGCTGGAGGCCGAGGGCACGTTGTCGCCGCAGCGTGCCGCGCACATCGGCGCGGAGGTGCTGGCCGCGCTGCGGGCCGCGCACTCCGCCGGGGTGCTGCACCGGGACGTGAAGCCGGGCAACGTGCTGATGTCGAACGACGGCCGGGTCGTACTGACCGACTTCGGTATCGCCATGGTCGAGGGCAGCTCGGCGCTGACCATGACCGGGGAGGTCATCGGCTCGCCCGAGTTCCTGGCGCCGGAGCGGGCGCTGGGGCGTACGCCGGGTCCGGAGTCGGACCTGTGGTCGCTGGGCGTGCTGCTGTACGCGGCGGTGGAGGGCAGCTCCCCGTTCCGCCAGAACACCCCGCTCAGCACCCTGCGCGCGATCGTCGACGAGGAGCTGCCGCCGCCGCAGCGGGCCGGTCCGCTCGCCGGGGTCATCGAGGGGCTGCTGCGCAAGGACCCGGCCGAGCGGCTGTCGGCGGACCGGGCGGAGCAGGATCTGCGGCTGATCGGAGCGGGAGGCACCCCGCGCGCGGACACGCCGCCCGCGGTCCCCTACACACCGACGCTCGCGGCCCAGCCGCAGCAGGCGCCCACCCCGCCGTTCCCCGCCACCCAGCCCGTCCCCACCCCGGCGACGACCACCACGACCCGGGAACCCGATCGCAACCGCCGTGCCGCCATCGCCATCGTCGCGGGCCTCGCCGCCCTCGCACTGGCCCTGGCCGGACTGACGTACGCCCTGCTGAACAGGGAGGACAACGGGGGCGATCAAGGGGGCGGTACCACCACCAGCCAGACGAGCGAGGGCAGTTCGCCGTCCGAGTCCGACGACGGGGCCGGTGAGGCGACCGGGTCTGCCGAGAGTCCGAGCGAGGAGAAGACGACCTCGGCCCCGCCGCAGCAGTCGGTGCAGGCCTCGTTGACGGGCGCGAACACGGAGTACTCCGGGGCGTGTCCGCCGCCGGACGGCGAGGCGCCCGCGTTCACGGCGACGATCACGGTCGGGCAGCTTCCGGCCGAGGTGAGTTACCGGTGGGTGTCCCAGGACGGCAAGGTGATGGACCAGGGCTGGAAGACGCTGTCGTTCCCCGAGGGCGGCTCACGGACCAAACAGGACCGGGCGTTCGTGACGACGTACGACGACAGCGGGACCTTCGAGAACGAGATCAGCGTCGAGGTACGCGACCCGGTGCGGACCACATCCAACTCGGTACCGTTCTCGGTGACCTGCGAGCCGGAGACCCCGACGAACGGGGTCTCCCCCTCACCTACGGCTTCTCCCTAGTCGTTCGCGTCGAGCCTCAGTCGTTCGCGTTCAGCACCGGCAGGTACCCGCCGACCTGGCCGCTCGCGTTCGGGTGGTACGACTCGCTGATGTTGGCCAGGTTCACGCTGTGCAGCCAGGGGCTGGCGGAGCAGATCTCGTGGCCGGTGAAGGTGGGGCGGACGTCGCCGAAGGCGAAGCCGTGGTCGGCGGCGCGCTTGGCGATGGCGGTGTCGAGGTGGTCGGCGGCGTCGTTGATCGCCTTCCGCTTGGTCTCGGAGAGCCCTAGGCAGAGGGCGCCGAGCCGGTAGAGGCGGGGGTAGCCGAGCACGACGACGCGGGCGGACGGGGCCTTGGCGCGGATCACCGAGTAGACGTTGTCGAGCTTGCCGGGCAGCGTCGAGTCGACGTACGCCCGGGCGGTGTTGACGCGGGACACGCAGGCGCTGTCGGACTGCAGCACGCAGGTGACCATCACGTTCATGAAGCCGGCGTCGTTGCCGCCGATGGTGATGGACACGAGGGACGTGGCGGCGCTGAGCGGGCCGAGCTGACTCGCCAGAACATCATCCGTTCGGGCGCCCGCGCAGGCGGTGAAGTCGAACGTCGAGGGTGAGTTGGCGGCGGCCCAGAGGTAGGCGTACGCCCTCGTGCTGCGCTTGCACTCGCCGCTGGAGGCGATGTAGCTCCCCGCGCCGAGTCCGGAGGAGTAGGAGTCGCCGAGGGCCACATAGCCGCCTTCTGCGGCGGGCTGGGCGGCCTGTGCGGTGGCCGATCCGGTGAGGGTGACACCGACGGCCAGGAGGAGTGAACTGACGTATACGGCAATTCGGGAACGTCTCATGGAACCTCCCTATAGCAGGATCTCTGCCACAACCGTCGTAGCAACTACGCGTGTTGAACGGAAGTGTCCATGCCAAGACTTTCCGGTGCTTTCCGGGATCTGCACCAGGGGTTCACCCGGTCGCTTATTTCGTGCTCATGACAGATTTGTTGACAGACGCTCAACTCCCTTTCGCAGCGCCCGTAAACGGCTGATCCTTTACTTCAGCCCGGGACGGAACGCGACGCTCCGGGTCGTGTGCGCGATGACGCGCGCACCCCCCACAGACGCGCGCCCCACCCAGGCGCGCGCCGCCAAGAGGAGGACTCCCTCGTATGGCACAGCTGCGTAGCAAGAGATTCCGGTTCGCCGCGATAACCAGCCTGGCGACCGCCGCCCTCGTGGGCGGGCTCACCGCACTTCCCGCCGAGGCCGCACCGGCCGAGGGGAAGGTGCTCGCGGCCGACTCCCCCACCGCGATCAAGGACAGCTACATCGTCACGCTCAAGAAGAGCGCCGGCCTCAAGGCCGCGTCGAGCGCGGGCAAGAGCCTGGTCACGGAGTACGGCGGCACGGTGAAGAAGACGTTCGGCACGGTGCTGAACGGCTACACGGCCACCCTCTCCGCTACCGAGGCCAAGCAACTCGCCGCCGACCCGGCGGTGGCCTCCGTCGAGCAGAACCAGCGCGTACACCTGACCGACACCACGCAGACCAACGCTCCCTGGGGCCTGGACCGCTCGGACCAGACCTCGCTCCCGCTGTCCGGCACCTACACATACCCGGACAGCGCGGGCAGCGGCGTGACCGTATACGTCATCGACACCGGCGTCCGGATCACCCACTCGCAGATCAGCGGCCGTGCCACCTACGGCTATGACGCGGTCGACGGCGACACCACCGCCTCCGACGGCAACGGCCACGGCACCCATGTGGCCACCACGATCGCGGGCAGCACCTACGGCATCGCCAAGAAGGCGAACATCGTGGGCGTGCGGGTGCTCAACAACGCGGGCTCCGGCACCACGGCGGGCGTGGTCGCGGGCATCGACTGGGTGACGGCCAACCACTCCGGTCCCTCGGTCGCCAACATGTCGCTCGGCGGCGGCGCCTCCACCGCGCTGGACACCGCGGTCGCGAACTCCATCGCCAGCGGTGTGACCTACGCGGTCGCGGCGGGCAACAGCAGCGCCAACGCCTCCTCGTACTCCCCGGCCCGCGTCGCCTCCGCGATCACGGTCGGCGCCACCACCAACACGGATGCAAAGGCGAGCTACTCCAACTACGGCTCGATTCTGGACATCTTCGCGCCGGGCTCCTCGATCACGGCGGGCTGGTACACCAGCGACACCGCGACCAACACCATCTCCGGTACGTCGATGGCGACGCCGCACGTCGCGGGCGCGGCCGCGGTCTATCTGGCGAACCACACCTCGTCCACCCCGGCGCAGGTCGCCTCGGCGCTGACCAGTGGCGCGACCACCGGTGTGGTCACCAGCCCGGGCACCGGCTCCCCGAACCGGCTGCTGAAGATCGTTCCGTGACGGCAACCGGCCTGAAGTGACAGGGTGTTCCCCGGAGGCGTCCGTCGCCTCCGGGGAACACTTGTGCAAAGAGCGTCACGAGTCGGGTGACCGTCTTCCCCGTCTTGACGGCCCCCGCAAGGCTGCGTCACATTGAAGCCCGGCATCCGGCGCGTCGGGGGGCAAAGTCGCCAATGCAGACCATAGGTATCAAGCGTTCTTCAACGGACGGCGCCGAGCGCGCCCGTCCCGCGTCGGCGAGAGATCTGACGCCGCTGCTCGCGGGCGCGGCGACCGCCGTCGGAGGAATCGGCGCGGGGCTCGCGCTCGCCGATTCGGGCTCGCCGCTGCGCGGCCCGCTCACCCTCTTCTTCCTGCTCGCGGCACCGGCCGCGGCCATCGCCGCGGCCCTGCGCGGACTGCCCCCGCTCGGCCGGATCCTGGTCGCGGTCGCCGGCGCGGTCGTCGTGAACATGCTGGTCGCCCAGGCCATGCTGGCCGTGCACCGGTGGTCCATCGGAGGCGGTGTCGCGGCCGTGACCGCGATCAGCTCCCTCACTCTCCTGCTGGTTCTGGTACGGCGACTGCGCGGCCGTACGGCTCAAAGGCGGACTGACTGACGTGGACATCAGCGTGTACCGCCCCGGCGAGCTGAGCCAAGCCGACCGGGCGGCCTGGACAGCCATGCAGTCGAAAGCGCATCTGCATGGATCTCCCGAGCTGGCGAACCCGTTCCTCTCCCCCGAGTTCACGCTCGCGGTGGGCCGGCACCGGCGCGGGGTGCGGATCGCGGTCGTACGGGAGAACGGCGAACCGGCCGCGTTCTTCCCGCACCAGAGATCCGCCGCCGGCGTCGGACGGGCCATCGGACTCGGCATCTCGGACGCCCAGGGCCTGGTGCACCGGCCGGGGTTCAGCTGGGACGCCCGGGCGCTGCTGCGGGCCTGCGGGCTGTCCGTCTGGGAGTTCGACCACCTGGTGGAGGGCCAGGGACCGTTCCAGGCGGAGGCGACCGGAAGCTTCGCGTCGCCCGTGATGGACGTCGACCAGGGCTACGACACCTATCTGAGCGATCTGCGGGCCCGGTCGCCGAAGTTCACCAAGACCACGCTCGCCAAGGAGCGCAAGCTCGGCCGGGACGCCGGCGAGGTGCGCTACGTCCATGACGAGCGCGACCCGGCGGCCCTGCGCACGCTCATGGCATGGAAGTCGGCGCAGTACCGCCGGACCGGGCGCAGCGACCGGTTCGCGCACGAGTGGATCACCCAGCTCGTGCGGCATCTCTTCCACACCCGCTCCGAGCCGTTCGCGGGGATCCTGTCCGTGCTGTACGCGGGCGAGACGCCGATCGCCGCGCACTTCGGGCTGCGCACCGAGCGGGTGCTGGCCTGCTGGTTCCCGGCGTACGACCCGGCATTCTCGAAGTACTCCCCCGGTCTGATCCTGCATCTGCGTATGGCGGAGGCCGCCGCCGCCGACGGGATCGCGTATCTGGATCTCGGCCGGGGCCAGAAGGAATACAAGGACTCCCTCAAGACACGGGAACTCACCGTGTCCGAAGGGTGGGTGACGCGCCGCCACCCGGTGGCGCTCGGGCACCGGGCGCGACGCGCTCCGGTCCGGGCGCTGCGCAACACGGTGGTGGCCCGGCCGGAACTGTTCGAACGAGCGGACAAAGCGCTCAAACGGATAGGCAAAATCCGATCGGGACGATAGGTATCGCTATCTATCGTTCGGTAACGGACACAACGACAAAAATGTGAGGCCTTGTTCCAGGTCTTGCCATACAGGCTCAATCGTCAATACCGTCGTACATCTCACCCGCATCGGGTCATCGGCGTTCGGTCCAAGGGGAGGGCTCGAGGACCACGATGGCTCCGGCGCGGGGCGCGGTAGGGGGGTGCCGTGCTCGGTGACCACACCATGTGCCGAGTCGTGCCGCGCGACCGAATGCCCGATCGCGGCAGTCGGCCAGCTTTGCCAGCTCACCCGGCATGCACGGAGATCGATGCCGGCATGCCGTAAGTGAGATACCCCCCTTTCGAACCGGACACAGAGCCGGGCCGCCCGGGGGCGGGCGGTCCACCGGACGAGAGGGACCAGACTCATGAGCTCAGTTCTGCGCCCGGCCAGCACGGGCCAGGATCCGATCACCGCCGGTGCCTACCGGCCCATCTCCTCTCACCTGGCCATCACGCCACCGGTGAGTGTGGTGATTCCCGCCATGAACGAGGCGGAGAATCTTCCGTACGTCTTCAAGACGCTGCCCGGCTGGATCCACGAAGTGATTCTGGTGGACGGCAACTCCACCGACGGCACCGTCGAAGTCGCCCGCGAGCTGTGGCCCGACGTCAAGGTCGTCGAGCAGCGCGGCAAGGGCAAGGGGGACGCGCTGATCACCGGGTTCGAGGCGGCCACCGGCGACATCATCGTGATGGTCGACGCGGACGGCTCGGCCGACGGCAACGAGATCGTCTCGTACGTCTCCGCCCTCGTCTCGGGCGCGGACTTCGCCAAGGGCTCCCGCTTCGCCAACGGCGGCGGCACCGACGACATGACGCCGATCAGAAAGCTCGGCAACTGGGCGCTGTGCACGGCCGTCAACCGCAAGTTCGGCGCCCGCTACACGGATCTCTGCTACGGATACAACGCGTTCTGGCGGCACTGCCTGGACAAGATCGAGCTCGACTGCACCGGCTTCGAGATCGAGACGCTGATCAACATCAGGGTGGTCAAGGCGGGTCTGAAGGTGCAGGAGATACCCAGCCACGAGTACCTCCGCATCCACGGCACCAGCAATCTGCGGGCCGTGCGGGACGGGCTGCGGGTGCTCAAGGTGATCCTCAAGGAGCGCTCCAACCGGCGTGCGCTGCGCCGCCGTGAGCAGCACTCCCCGATGCTCGACTCGGTGCTCGACTCGGCGCGGGGAGAGGTGTCTTGAGCGACCTGGACATCTCCGTCGTGATCTGCGTCTACACCGAGGACCGCTGGGAGGACATCCTCGCGGCGGTCGCCTCGGTCCGGGCGCAGTCCCGGCCCGCCCTGGAGACGCTGCTGGTCGTCGACCACAACGCGGCACTCCTGGACCGGCTGGCCAAGGAGTACAAGGAAGCGGCCGAGGTGCGGGTGCTCGCCAACGCGGGTCCCCGCGGCCTGTCCGCCGGCCGCAACACCGGCATCGCGGCCTCGCACGGCGAGGTGATCGCCTTCCTCGACGACGACGCCGTCGCCGAGCGCGACTGGCTGCGGCACTTCGCGGACGGGTACGCCGACCCGCAGGTGATGGCGGTCGGCGGGCGCACCATGCCGATCTGGGCGTCGCGGCGCCGGCCGACCTGGTTCCCGGAGGAGTTCGACTGGGTGGTGGGCTGCACCTACAAGGGCCTGCCCGCCGGCCGGGTCCGGGTGCGCAACGTCCTCGGCGGCAACGCCTCGTTCCGTCGTACGGCGTTCGAGGCGGCCGGCGGATTCGCCACCGGCATCGGACGCGACGGCGACAAGCGCCCGCTGGGCTGCGAGGAGACGGAGCTGTGCATCCGGCTCACCCGGGCCAGACCGGACGCCGTGCTGCTGATCGACGACCGTGCGGTGATCCACCACAGGGTGCCCGAGGCGCGTGAGCACTTCGGGTACTTCCGCACGCGCACCTACGCCGAGGGCCTGTCCAAGGCGCTGGTGGCCCGAAGTGTCGGCGCGGACAAGGGACTTGAGTCGGAGCGCCGGTACGCGACCCGGGTGCTGCCCGCCGGAGTGGCCCGCGGGCTGCGCGACGCCCTGCTGGCCCGGCCGGGCGGCGCGGGACGGGCGGGCGCGATCGTCGCGGGGGTGCTGACGGCGGCGGGCGGGTACGTCGTGGGGAGCGTGCGGGCACGCAAGGGGGCTTTCGTCGTGCCGGAGCCGGGAGGCGGTCGTGACTGACGCGCGCGTGCCGATCCTCATGTACCACGCGGTGGCGGCCGAACCGAGCGCTGCCACCCGTGCCCTGTCGGTGACACCCGAGGCGTTCGCCGAACAGATGGCGGTGATCGCCGACCTGGGCCTCGCCCCCATCTCCACGGCGGAGCTGGCCGAACGCTGGCGCTACGGCGGACCGCTGCCCGACCGCCCGGTCCTGGTCACCTTCGACGACGGCTACGAGGGCGTGCACCGGCACGCCCTGCCCGTCCTCACCAAGCACTCCTTCGCGGCCACCGTGTTCGTCACCACCGGCTGGCTGCGCGGCCCGCACCACGCGGGCGGTGAACTCGGCACCATGCTCGACTGGGACCAGGTCCGCGATCTCGCGGCCGCCGGTGTCGAGATCGGCGGGCACAGCCACACCCATCCGCAGCTCGACCAGCTCCCGGACGACCGGCTGCGCCGGGAGCTGATCCTGTGCAAGGAGATCGTCCAGGACGAACTGGGCTCCGTACCGGGCTCGTTCGCGTACCCGTACGGCTACTCCAGCCGCCGGGTGCGCGAGGCGGTCCACGAGACGGGGTACGGCCAGGCGCTCGCCGTCAACAACGGTCTCGCGCGACGCCGGCAGGGGCCGTACGCCCTGACCCGGCTCACCGTGCGGCGCGGCACGTCGATCGACGAGTTCATGCGGCTGGTCGAGGGCCGCGCGATCGCGCGCACGTTCGCCGGGGACCGTGCCCTCACCAAGGGGTACGCCCTGGTCCGTAGAGCCCGACAGGTCCGCCGGAAGGCCATCCGTTCCCGTGTCTGACACGACCACCAAGACCGAGGCCCAGCCCGAGACACAGGCGCCCGAGCGGTCGGGGCGCCGGCTGCGGCTGCCCGGACTCGGCCGGTCCGGGGGCGGCAGCCAGCTGTTCCGCAACGCCTACGCGCTGATGCTCAACACTGGTATCTCCGCCGTGCTGGGCCTCGGCTACTGGCTGGTCGCCGCCCGCTACTACTCCGAGTCGGCGGTCGGCCAGGGCTCCGCCGCGATCGCCGCGATGAAGCTCCTCGCGGGGCTGACCGCGGTGACGCTGACCGGCGCGCTGGCCCGCTTCATACCGCTCGCCGGACGCAGCACCGGGCGGCTCATCTTCCGTACCTACGCGGGCAGTTCGGTGATCGTGGCGCTGGCCGCGGGCATCTTCCTGCTCACGCTGGACATGTGGGGGCCGTCGTACCGCTTTCTGAACGGGCCGCTGCCCGCGCTCGGGTTCGTGGTCGCGGTGATCGCCTGGAATCTGCTCACCCTCCAGGACGGGGTGCTGACCGGGCTGCGCAGCGCGCTGTGGGTGCCGGTGGGCAACACCGTGTTCTCCGCGGTCAAGCTGGTTCTGCTGGTCGCGATCGCCGCGGCGGTCCCGATGGCCGGCGTCTTCGTGTCGTGGGTCGCGGCGATCGCCGTGTCCGTGCTGCCGCTGGGCTGGCTGGTGTTCCGGCGCCTGGTGCCCAAGCACGTCAAGGCGACCGACGAGCAGGCCAAGCCGCCGACGCTGAGGGAGATCGGGCGGTTCCTGGCGGGCGACTACACCGGGTCGCTGTTCTCGCTCGCGGTGGTCTATCTGGTGCCGGTGATCGTCGCCGCGCAGGTGAGCTCCGCCGACAACGCGTACTTCTACATCGCCGCCACCATCGGCGGGACGGTCAATCTGCTCGCCATCAACATGGGCGCCTCCCTGACCGTCGAGGGCTCGCACGATCCGGGGCGGCTGGCCGCCAACACCCGTGCCGCGCTGAAGCGGATGGCTCGGATCATGGTGCCGGTCGCCGTCATCCTGTTCTTCGGCGCCCCGTGGATCCTCGGTGTCTTCGGCGGGGGCTACGCGGACGCGGCCACGCCGTTGCTGCGCTGGTTCGCGGTGGGCGGGCTGCTGCGGGTCGTGATGGAGACGTACTTCGCGGTGCTGCGCGCGCAGAGCCGTACCGCCGGACTCGCGTGGCTGCAGGGCCTGTTGTGTGCCCTGGTGCTCGGGCTGACGCTGGTGCTGCTGCCCCGCATGGGCCTGACCGGAGCGGGCGTCGCCGAGGTCGGCAGCCTCGCCGTGATCGTGGCGATCGCCGCGCCCAAGCTCTTCCGGACCGTCATGACCGCACCAGCCGCCGCTCCCCAGGACGCGGCACCGCCCGACGGGGACCTCGCCGACCTGGGGGCGCGCGAGGTTCCCGCCGGAGCGAAGCCGCGTCGGCGCGGGCCGGGCTGGGCGCTCGACTCCGACACGCTCGCGCTCGGCATCCATGTCGACTTCGACCACCAGGAACGCCGCCCGGATGTGCGTCCGGGGCCGGGGACGCCGCCTACGGGGTCGCCGGTGGTGCGGGTGGAGCCTCACCGGCCGATGTGGGCGCATCAGCCCAAAGGGCCGGAGATCGTGGGGCTGCCGGTGGAGGAGAGGGAGCCGGGACTGGAGGTGTCGGCTGCTCCGGCGCCGGTGGCCGAGGTTCCGGACATCCCGGAACCCTCCGAACCCCCCGCACCCCGCTCCCTCCGCGAACGCCTGCAACCCACCCGCTCCGGCCTGATCCTCGGCTGTCTGCTGATCGCCGCCCTGCTCCTGTACTGGGTCCCGGCCCTGCGCCTCGGCGAGGCCGACCTGGACGGCATGGGCGGGCTCGGGCTGATCTCCGTACTGCCGGTGCCGACGCTGACCGGCGCTGCGCTGCTGATCGTGGTGTTCGCGTCGCTGCTCTGGCCGCAGCGCGAGCACCGGGCCCTGCTGCTGATCACGCTGCTCGCCACCGTCGTGTCGCTGCACGCGCTGCCCGCGGTGATCGAGACGGAACCGCGGTTCGCGACGGCCTGGCAGCATCTGGGCTTCCTCGACTACATCGACCGGACCGGGTCCGCCGTACCCGACCTGGACGCGCGCTGGAGCTGGCCGGGATTCTTCGCGGCGGCCACGTTCGTGGCGGAGGCCTGCGGGATCACGGACTTCACCGAGATCATCCGCTGGTGGCCACTGACCATGCAGCTGCTGTACCTGGCACCGCTGTTCCTGCTCACCCGCTCGATGCGGGCGAGCTGGCGGGCCAAGTGGACCGGCATCTGGGTGTTCGTGCTCAGCGGCTGGGTCGGCCAGGACTACTTCTCACCGCAGGGCTTCACCTATCTGCTGTATCTGGTGTTCGCGGCGATCCTGCTGGTCTGGTTCCGCGCGCCCCGGGTGATCTGGACGAAGCAGCGGCCCGGCGAGGCGGAGGTCGAGCCGACGGACCGGCGGCAGCGTGCCGTGCTGCTGCTGGTCGTACTCGGCCTGTTCGCGGCGACCGTGCCCGCGCACCAGCTCACCCCGTTTGTGATGCTCGGCGTGGTGACGGTCCTCGTCCTCATCGGCAAGTCCGAACTGCGCGGCCTGCCCATCCTGTTCGGCGTGATGGTGATCTCCTGGATCGGCTTCATGGCCGAGCCGTACTGGTCCGGTCACTTCGACGAGCTGTTCGGCGGGGTCGGCGGCGTCGGCGGCAATGTGTCCTCGTCGGTGTCCGGCCGGATCGAGGGCGGCAGCTCGACACACAAACTCGTGCTGTACGTGCGCGTGCTGCTGGCCGGCGGTGTGATGGCCTTCGCCTGCTGGGGCTGGTGGCGGCGGCGCGACCACAAATACCGGGAGCGCTCGCTCCTCGTCCTGGCCTTCGTGCCGTTCCTGGGCTTCGGCATGCAGTCGTACGGCGGTGAAATGGCGCTGCGCGTCTTCATGTTCGCGCTGCCGGGCGCGGCCCTGCTCATGGGGCTCGCCCTCTTCCCCCGGACCGGCGTCACCGCGAAGGAGCGCGACAAGGACCGGGTGAGCCTGGCACCGCTGGCCGCGCTGATGGCAGGGCTGGTCCTCATGGGCGGCTTCCTGGTGGCCCGTTGGGGCAACGAGCCGTTCGAGCGGGTACGGCCCGGCGAGGTCGCCGGCATGGAGTACGTGTACGCCCACGACGAGCCGAGCGCCCGGCTGCTGTGGCTGAGCAGCGACACGGTGAACGACGTGACACCGGCGATGCCGTGGGGCTCGCGGGACATGGAGAAGGTGGCGTATCTGCCGACTCTGGCGCCGACCGACCCGGTGCTGGTGTCGGGGCTGGTCAAGGCGCTGAAGGACGCGGGCCCGAACTCGTATCTGATGATCAACCGCAGCCAGGTGGTCTATCTGCAGTTCGACATGGGCTATTCGAAGACCTGGGACACCAGGCTCATCCAGAACCTGGACAGGCGGCAGGAGTTGACGAAGGCCTATGTCAACGAGGACGTGACCATCTACACCCTGCGCAAGCAGCCCGCGGGCGACATCGCCAAGGCCGACCCCGGCCCGATCGGACCCCAGGTGACCTGGACGCCCTGGTCGGTCGTCGGAGGCCTCGCCGCCCTCGCACTGATCGTGCTGCTCACGGCACGCGAGGTGGTCCGGGTCGCGGTGCGGCCGAGCGTGCGGCAGCTGCGCTGGCTGCAGAGCACGTTCTGGTTCTCGCTGCCGCTGCTGGCGGTGCTGCTGGCTTCGCTGGTGCAGCGGTTCCTGACGATCAAGTAGGTGAAGTGGCTCAACGCCGGAGCCACTTCACCTCGTACGCCTGCATCGTGATCCGGTGGCCGTCGACCGTCACGCCGACCTGTCGGTCCTGGGTGTTGACCACGAGGGCGACCTTGTCGGTGGCGAGGACCCGGACCTTGGAGGCGTCGGACTTCGCGACGGAGACGTTCTCGTACCGCGTGCCGGGCGGGAACTCGGCGTTGAAGCGGGAGACCAGGTCGTACATGGGCTGTTTCTGGCCGCCCCGGCTCCCGGATGTGGGCGTCCACAGGCACCCGGGGCATTCGGTGCCCTGCTCCGCCTCGGGGTTCCAGTAGAAGCCGGAGGAGGCGCCGCCCTTGGCCATCGCGATCATCCCGGCGGCCTGGACGGCGCCGCGGCGGGTCTCGGACCAGCCGTGCCGGTCGTCGTTGCCGTCGGCGGGCTCGACGTAGTACTCGGCCCACCACAGCGGCAGTCCGGGGGCCCGCTCGCGCACCCACTGTCCGACGGCGGTGAACTTGTCGGTGGCGGCGAACTCATCGGGCAGCAGTTCGTCGTCCCTGGTGTAGCTGGAGCCGTCGACGACAACGAAGTCGGCGCCAGCCCTGTGCTCGTTCCAGTAGTCGAAGGCGTCCAAGGTCCGCTGGTCCATGGCGCCCCAGGGCCCCTTGAACGTCTTCGACGCGTCGTCCTCACGCGGATCGAGACTGTCCATGACCAGGTACGGGCCGCCGACCAGGATGTCCTTGTCGACCTTCTTCAGCGCCTTGTACACGAGGTTGTAGAGCGTGGTGTAGCCCTCGTAGTCCCAGCGGGCCTCGGTGTCGTTCCAGAAGCCCTTGAACTCGTTCCAGACGATGAAGTGGCGCACGTCCGGATAGCGCTTGGCGACGGTCGCGGCGAGCGCGGCGTAGTCGTCGAAGTGCTCGGGCTCCGGCGCGGTCTCCAGCGCGGCCTGCCTCCAGTCGGTGTCGTCGACGCCCGCCCTGCCGCCCTTCATCCAGTCCGGGGCGCAGCACAGCGTGACCACCGGGGTGCCGCCGGACCGGCGGACGAAGTCGATACGGCTGTCCATCGCCTCGAAGTCGTAACGCCCCTTCACCGGCTCGGGATTGTCGGCGCCCCAGCCCATGATGTGCTGGATCTGCGGCACGCCCCCGCCCCGCGCCAGCAGCCCCTCGACGCGGGCGACGGCGGCGGGACTGCCCTCGTCGGCGCTGAACTGGGTGTGCGTGAAACCCCAGCCGACCTCGGGCTCGGGCCTGTCCGGCGTGGGAGCCGGTGTGCCGTGCACCTTGTCGCCTTCGCGTGAGGTGCCGTCGGTACTCGCGCCGTTCCCCGGAAGCGTGCTCAGCAGGGTCACGACCAGAGCCAGCGCGGCCGCACCCACACCGAGCAACGCGGTGAGCCGCCACCGCCCCGCCCCCGAATTCCACCCATGACGTCCCATCGAGGGCCACAGTATCGGCGGAAACGTCCGTTCGGGAGGCTGTTCCCGTTACTGGACGGACACCGCCAACACCGGCGATCCACGACACACCCGACACTCCGGGCCCACTGCGGAAACCGGGTGCACACGGCGCCCGTGTGCCGGATCATGGGCCCATGTCTGTGAACCCTCACGAAGCTCTGCCGATCCGGCTCAACGTCGACGACAGCGACTCGCCGTCCGACGTCGTCGACGCGCTGTTCCTCGGCCGCTTCGCGACGGGCGAGCAGCCGTACTCGCACGCGGCGAACATCGAGCGCGTACGGTCCGGGGCGACCCTTCTGCCGCCGGGCGCCCGCGTGCTGCGCTCCGCCCGCGACGACGACCGCAGCGCAACGCTGGCAGAGGGCGACGGCTGGACGATGCTGATCTCCCGCTGGAACCGCGGCGCCGACGTCACCGTCACGGCGACCAGCGAGGAGCTTGCGGAGAAGGTTCTCGACCAGGCCACGGACGGCGCGGCGGACGAACCCGAGCCGCAGCCGGAGAACGTGACGATGGGTTTCTGGTACGTCTCCCCCAGGCGTGGCCCGCACCGCACGACGCGGCAGATCTCCGCGGGCACGTGGGACGAGGTGCGGCCCAACTACACCGCGCCGGTCGCGGACGCGATGGACCGCCTGATGAAGACGACCCCGGAGGACATCGCGGGCCGTCTCCTCCTGCTGCACGGCCCGCCCGGCACCGGCAAGACGTCGGCGCTGCGCACGCTGGCCCGGTCCTGGCGGGACTGGTGCCAGGTGGACTGTGTGCTGGACCCGGAGCGGCTCTTCAGTGACGTCGGCTATCTGATGGACATCGCGATCGGCGAGGAGGACTCGACGGGCAAGGGCCGCTGGCGGCTGCTGCTCCTGGAGGACTGCGACGAACTGATCCGCGGCGAGGCGAAGCACACCGCGGGCCAGGCGCTGTCGCGGCTGCTGAACCTGACGGACGGCCTCCTCGGACAGGGCCGCAACGTCCTGGTCGGCGTCACCACCAACGAGGACCTGGAACGCCTCCACCCGGCCGTCGTCCGCCCCGGCCGCTGCCTCGCCCGCATCGAGGTCGGGCCGCTGACCCACGCGGAGTCGGTGAACTGGCTCGGCACGGACCAGGGCATCGACCGCGAGGGCGCGACCCTGGCCGAGCTGTACGCGCTGCGCCGGGGCACGTCACCGACGGCGCTGCCGGAGCCGCGGGGGCGGGCGGACGCGGGGCTGTATCTGTAGGTCGCGCTGCCGGGGCGGTGCTTTGATGGACATATGACCCTGTTCGTCGGCACGTCGGGGTGGCAGTACAAGGACTGGCGGGGCGTTCTCTACCCGGCGGACTGCCCCACGCGGCTCTGGCTGGAGGAGTACGCGAGGCGGTTCGCGACGGTCGAGATCAACAACGCCTTCTACCGGCTGCCGACGCGGGAGAACTTCGAGGCCTGGCGGGAGCGCGTCCCGCCGGACTTCGTGGTCGGGGTGAAGGCGAGCCGCTATCTCACCCACATCAAGCGGCTGCGGGACCCCGAGGAACCGGTGCACCGCCTGATGACCCACGCGGCCGGCCTCGGCGACCGCCTGGGCCCGGTCCTCCTCCAGCTGCCGCCCACCCTCCGCGCCGACCCCGGCCTCCTCGATGCCTGCCTCGCCTGCTTCCCGCGCGGCACCCGCGTCGCCGTCGAACCGCGCCACGACTCCTGGTGGACCGAGTCGATCCGCCAGGTCCTCGAATCCCGGGGCGCGGCCCTGTGCTGGGCCGACATCCAGGCCCGCCCGATGACCCCGCTGTGGCGTACGACCGACTGGGGCTACGTCCGCTTCCACCAAGGCCGGGCCCAGCCCTGGCCCCGCTACGGCCGCCAGTCCCTGACCACCTGGGTCCACCGCATCACGGACAGCTGGACCGACGACCACGACGTCCACGCCTACTTCAACAACGACCCGGGCGGCGCGGCGGTGGAGGACGCGGTGCTGTTCGCGGGGGTGGCGAAGAAGGCGGGGCTGAGGGTGACGCGGGTGCCGGAGCGGGTGCCGACGACGTGACCCTCTGTCCCCTCAGCCTTTGCTGTATGCCGCCCGCACGGCATCCCGTACGGCGGCAAGTGCTTCCTCTTCGCCCAGCCCGAGCCGCCGCACACGCTCCACGTACGCCTGGGCGGCCGACGCGGCCTCCCGTTCAGCGGCCGAGCCCGCGGCCGCCACGAACGTTCCGTTCCGCCCCCGCGTCTCGATCACCCCGTCCGCCTCCAGGGTCCGATACGCCTTGGCGACCGTGTTCGCGGCCAGCCCGAGCGACTCGGCGAGGCCGCGCACCGTCGGCAGCCGGTACCCCACGGGCAGCACCCCCGCCCGCGCCTGCTCGGAGATCTGCGCACGCACCTGCTCGTACGGCGGGGCACTGTCATCGATGTGGATCTTCAAGGTCACGGGCCGATTGTCCCGCACCGCGGGAAAATGAGAGGCATCCCGGCGCACGGTCCCCGTAGCCTGCGGCCACATGACCGTCATCGTGCGCGAGCTGCGCTCCGAAGTCCGGGCCGACGTCGAGGGCTTCGCCCGCGTCCGCCACCTGGCACTCCCCTTTTATCTCGTCACCCCGGACTCCATCGCCTACGACGTCACTCACGCCCACCGCGACGCGCACTACAGCCCTCTGGTCGCGGTGGAGGACGACGAGGTCATCGGCACGGCGCAGGTCGGCATGGTCTACGACAGCCCGGACCCCGGCCAGGGCTACGTCAATGTGTACGTGCGCCCGGACCGGACCCGTCGCGGCGCCGGTGCCCTGCTGGTCCGTGCCGCCGAGGAACACCTGGCCGCGCAGGGCGCCACGGCCCTCTTCGCGTGGGTCCTCGACGAGCCCGGCAACCGCGTCTTCGCCGAGCAGCACGGCTATCGGGCGAGCCGTTCCGCCCACTTCCTCCGCCTGGACCTGGTGAACGATTCCCTGCCCCCGCTCCAGGACCCCCCGCCGGGCGTCGAACTGCGCACGGCCGCCGACTTCGCGGACGACCCACGCCCGCTGTTCACACTGGACGCGGAGGCGTCCTCGGACGAACCGAGCGACGTCGACTACGAGTTCACGGACTACGAGGCCTGGCTGGAGAGCACCTGGCGGCACCCCCTGTTCAGCCCCGAGCTGACCTCGGTGGCACTCGTCGACGGCCGCCCCGCCGCCTTCAGCGCGGCCCGCACCGACGGCGGCACCCGCTACGGCACGGTCATGACCGGCACCGCCCGCGACTTCCGCGGCCGGGGCCTGGCCAAGCTCGCCAAGAACGACTCGCTGCATCGCGCCCGCGCCGCCGGATTCACGGAGGCGTTCACGGGCAACGACACCGGGAACGGCCCGATGCTCGCGATCAACAAATGGTTCGGATACGAGATCTGCGCGACGGAGGTGCGCTATGTCCGCGAACTCGGCTGACTCGAAGACCGCTGTCGATGTCGTCCTGGTCAAGGCGGGCCGTACGAAGATCCGTTACCCGGCGCGGCTGCTCGGCGACGACGGCACCAGGATCGCGGTGCGCGCACCCTGGGCAGGCGACACCACCCGCGACTTCGGCTTCGTACGCTTCGAGTCCGGCGATGTCTTCACCGAGTACTACTGGCGCGACCGCTGGTACTCCGTGAAGGAGGTCCGCGACGCCCGAGGCGCGCTGAAGGGCTGGTACTGCGACATCACGCGCCCGGCCGTGCGCATTGGCGCCGAGCTGGTCGTGGAGGATCTGGACCTCGACCTCTGGCGCTCCGCCGACGGCACGGACGTACGGCGTCTGGACGAGGACGAGTTCGCCGAGAGCGGGCTGGCGCGACGGGACCCCGAGGCCGCGGCCGCGGCGATGGCCGCCCTGGACGAGCTGGAGGCCCTGGCGCTCCAGGGTGACTTCGAAGCGCTGCTGACCTGAGGGTCAGAGCTGGACCACCACCGCATACCGGTCGTCCTCCACCACCCTCCCCCACAGCCGGGGCTCGTCCGACAGCCGTTCCACGCGCGCCTGCCCGGCGAGCGGCGCGAGCAGCTCGGTGAGCCGGTCGGCGGAGATGCCGGCCGGGCTGACCGTGCCCCACACCCCCTCGACCAGCACGAGCCGGCCGCCGGGTCGCAGCAGCTCCCGCCAGTGCCGCAGGGCGCGGCCGGGGTCGGGCAGGGCCCACAGGACATGCCGTACGAGCACGGTGTCGAACCGGTCCTCGCCCACCGGTGGCGCCGCCGCGTCACCGACGAGGAACACGGCGTCACGTCCGGCGAGCTTCGCTCTCGCCAGCGCGACCATGGCCGGGGACAGGTCGACGCCGGTGACGTGGTGCCCCTGCTCGGCCGCGAGGAGCGACAGGCTGCCGGTGCCGCAGCCGAGGTCGAGGACGTCGCACGGCCGCGGGGGCAGCCAGGCGCGCAGCCGGTCGGCCCAGGCCAGGCGCACGTCGGGGTCGCGCAGGCCGTGGTCGGGCTCGTCGTCGAAGGCGGGGGCCGCCGCGTCCCAGTCCACGACCGCCCCGGCCTGCGCATTCTCGTCATCACTCATGCTCACAGCGTGACAGCCACCACTGACAATCGAGCTTTGGTCGAAGCCCAGTCGAATGAAGGTCGAAATCGTGATGACCGCCACTGACAGCCGGTCGCCGATGAGGAACCCTCGCCGAAAGGGTCTACCTCCGTGACAACGCGGAACCCGGTAGCCCTGAAGGAGGCAGCCATGCGCCGAGTCACCGTGCAGAAGCCCCTGAAGAAGACGGACGTCCGCCGGCTCCGTGAGCGGGCCGACGAGCGCCCCGCCGAGCGTTCCGAGGTCCGAAAGGACATCGCGCGCACCTGGTGGCCGGACGGCTGACCCAGCGGGCGAGGTCATGAGACGCGTCAGCTGAGCCGCTTGCGGTAGTGGATGCGGTCGTACGGCCCGTCCGCGCGCTGCTCGATCACCTCGTAGCCGTACTTCGGGTAGATCTTCTGGTTCTCCCACATCAGCACGTTCGTGTAGAGCCTCACCTCGGGCAGGCCGAGCGCACGCGCGCGTGCGTCCACGAACTCCAGCAGCCGTCGCCCCACGCCCTGGCCATGGGCGTCGGGGTGGACGGCGATGCTGTCGAGGAACAGATGGTCCTCGTACGTCTCGATCACGACCAGGCCGATCACCGGGTCGCCCGTGACGAACACCTTCCCCGCGGCCACGTTCGCCGCATGGTCCGCCTCCATGGGCACCGGCACCACCCCGATGCGCTCGATATAGGGGCGGTACGCGGCGTCGGTGACGCTCTTCACAGCCGGTACGTCGGCGGCCACGGCAGGCCGGATCTCGTCGTCTGTCATGTCTCGAACCGTAGCTACCTGATCCCAGTCTGAGTACTCCCTTAAAGCGACCATAAGGATCTCCCTCCCCCGCCTCCAACAGGCGATTTCACGGTCATCCGGGGCTAGCTTGCTGATCGCCCCCCACGAGTTCCGGCCCATCGATCCAGTGACCGTTCCGAGGAGTTCCGTCATGCCCGCACGCCGCAAGGTCGCCGCCGTCGCAGCCGTCGGCATCGCCCCGCTCGCCCTGACCGCGCTGGCCGCCGTGCCCGCGTCCGCGCACGGCTCGATGGGCGACCCGGTGAGCCGGGTCTCGCAGTGTTATGCGGAGGGGCCCGAGAGCCCGAAGTCCGAGGCGTGCAAGGCGGCGGTCGCGGCCGGCGGCACGCAGGCGCTGTACGACTGGAACGGCATACGCATCGGCGACGCCAACGGGCAGCACCAGGCGCTGATCCCGGACGGCAAGCTGTGCAGCGCGAACAACGAGGCGTTCAAGGGGCTCGACCTGGCCCGCGCCGACTGGCCCGCGACCGGCGTGAGCAGTGGGTCGTACACCTTCAAGTACCGCGTGACGGCCCCGCACAAGGGCACCTTCAAGGCGTACATCACCAAGCCCGGCTACGACCCGGCGCAGCCGCTGGCCTGGGACGACCTGGACCTGGACAACCCGGTCGCGACGGTCACCGACCCGGCCGCCGCGGGCGGCTACTACACCTTCTCCGGCAGCCTGCCCGAGCGCTCCGGCAAGCAGCTGCTGTACGCGGTCTGGCAGCGGTCGGACAGCCCGGAGGCGTTCTACTCCTGCTCGGACGTCACCTTCGGCGGCAGCGATGCCCCGGCCACCGGCGATTCCTCCGCGGCCCCTGCCCCGTCCGCGTCCGCCCCGTCCGAGGAGCAGATCGAGGACGGTGCCGACAAGTCGACCGTCGAGCACCACGGTCACGGCGGCGACGACGCGAGTACGTCGGCGGAGCCCGCCACCGAGCCGGTCGCCGATTCTGTCGCCGCCAACGAGCCGAAGGCGGCCGGCGCTTCGGAGGACCTGGCCAAGACGGGCGGCGACAGCAGCACTCCCTACATCGCGGTGGGCGGCGCGGCAGCCCTCGCGCTGGGTGCCGCGGCCCTGTTCGCGTCGGTGCGCCGGCGTGCGGTGAGCGGTGGCCGGCACGGCCGCTGACACCCCTGGGACTCCGGGGCCTGACCGGCGGCTCAGGCCGGTCAGGCCCCGGCGCCGTTCAGCTGACCGCCGATGCGCAGGTGGTCGGGGTGGCGCGGGCCGGATCGAGGGCGTTCGCCACCTCGTGGAACGCGATCCGGCTGAACAGCCCGATGGACACATGCTCGGAGAGGTCGAGCGGGCACAGGTCCTGGAGCAGGACGTTGCGCACGCCGGATCCGCTCAGGAACTGGCTCCGGTACGGCGTGACGACCTCGTCGTACTTGGTGGCGAGGACGGTGTAGCTGACGCCGGGGACGGTGTCGCCGCCCTCGTTGAGCTTGGCGAGGAAGGCGGAGCCGGCGATCTGGTCGGCGAGCGCCGGGGTGGCGGTGGTGAGCAGGTCCCCGGCGCCCGGGAAGTACGGCAGCAGGTTGGTCAGGCCGTTGAGGTCGGTGCCGTGATTGCTGGGCGCGATGCCGACGAGAGCCTTCACCTTGGCTGCGCCGCCGAGGAACTTGACGTAGTAGCGGGGCATCATGCCGCCCTGCGAGTGGCCGACAAGGTCGGTCTCGGTGGCGCCGGTCGCGGTGAGCACCTTGTCGACGAAGGCCTTCAGCTGCTCGGCCGACTTGTCGACCGGTCCGAGGCCGTGGAAGAAGGGGACGCCCGGCAGTTGGCCGTAGTCGAGGGAGAAGACGCAGTATCCGCGGTCCTTCAGATACGGCGCGAGGCCCAGCCAGTTGTCGACGGAGTTCCCGAGGGTGCCGTGCACCAGGACGACGGGGCGGGGGTGGGCGGTGGACGGTTTGCAGGAGTAGTTGTTCCAGCCACTGCTGGGGGAAGCGGCGGCCTGAACTGCGGTGGCGGGGACCAGGGCGACCGTGGCGGTCAGCAGCAGTGCGGTCAGGGGTCTGAGCACTCGTTTCCAGGGCAGCATCGAGTGATCTCCTTGCGGCTCAAGGGAGTTGAGGCGGCTCTACGCCCTGTGATCCGGATCACGAGGATGCTGTTCACTCGTCAAGTTACGAGCGGGTAGTTCACTTGTGAAGTTACGCGTCAGTAAAAACTTCCAGCGCTAGCCAGTGACTGTGGTAGTGCTACTGACGAACCATCACCAGATGGGCCTGAGAGGGCCATAGGGCGCGATGCGCCCCAATCGGTCGGTCAACGCCCGAACTTCACTCTCGCCGAGCACATCGACCCATTCGCGCACCGCCTCCGCGGCAGCCTCCTCCGCGGCCCGCGTACAGGCCCACCCCTGCTCGGTCAGCACGACCAGCCGGGCACGCGCATCGCCGGGATGCGGCCGCCGCTCGACATACCCCTTGCGCACAAGCTCCTCGACGAGCTGACTCGCAGCCTGCTTGGTGACCCCGAGATAGACAGCGAGGTCGGTGACCGTCGCCCCGTCGGGGGCGAGCCGCGTGAAGGCGAAGCCGTGCGCGGGCCGCACTTCGAACCCGCGCGCCACGACACGGTCGTTGATGCGCTGCGTCAGGTCGGCCGCGGCGGAGAGCAGGGCGGCGGTGAGGGCGAGGGCTTCGGAGTTCTGCACGGAGGCATTGAAACACCCTTGACGAATTGGTCAAGCAGCTTGACCATGTCCGTATAGTCAAGCAGCTTGACCATCACGGCCAGGAGGCCCACCCATGCCCGTCATCCGCTCAACCGACGCCGTCACCCACGAGATCCACGGCGCCCGCTTCGTCTCGTACGCCACTCCCCGCACCGGCAGCAAGGAACTCTGCGCCTGGCGCGGTGAGATCCCGGCCGGGACCAAGGCGCCCGCGCACACCGTCAACCGGGAGGAGATCCTGCACTTGCTCGACGGCGAGCTGCTGGTCACGCTCGACGGCCGTACCGACCGCGTCACGGCCGGCGACACCCTGATCATCAACCCCGGCGCGACCCTCGCCGTCGAGAACCCGACCGACCGGACCACGCTCACCTGGGTCACCACCTCCATCGGCCTGGAGGCGGAGCTGGCCGACGGCACGCGCATCGTGCCGCCGTGGGCCAACTGATCGCTGTTCAGGGGGAGTTACGCCGCCAGCGTCCCCGGCTTCACCACGTGCGGGCCGAATTTCGCTCGCGCGCGGTCCGCCACCTCCTCGATGCGGCGGGCCTTCTCGTCCACCGGGTCGAAGGTGAGCTGGTAGGAGGCCTGTTCGGCGGGGCCGAGGGCCTCGGCGCGCAGGGTGACCGACCGCACCCGGGCGCGCTGGAGGCCGAGGGCCTCGTACATGTCGTACGCGGTCCGGGTGAGGGCGGCCGAGTGGGCGGTGGGTTCCTTGAGGGTGCGGGTGCGGGTGGTCGCGGTGCGGTCGGCGTAGCGCACGGTGAGGGTCAGGGTGCCGCAGACCTTCTCCAGGGCGCGCAGCCGGGCGCCCAGTTCCTCGGCGGCGGAGAGCAGGGCGCGGCGGTGCCGGTCGGGGTCCAACTCGTCGCGGCGGAAGGGGCGTTCGGCGGCGAGGGAGCGGGAGACGGCGTTCGGGACGACCCGGCCGCGGTCGAAGCCGTTCGCCTTCTCGCGCAGCTCGCGGCCGGTCTTCGCGCCGACCAGCCGCTGGAGCGTGGACAGGGGGGCGGCGGCGACCAGGCCGAGGGTGTCGAGCCCGTACTCGCACAGGGTGCGGGCGGTCGCGGTGCCGACGCCGGGGAGCGCGGTGACGGGCAGCTCGGCGATGCCGTCCGGTCCTTCGGGCAGCTCATGGGTCACCCCGGGCCGGGCGTCGTGCAGCGCCATGCGGGCCAGCATCGGGCCGGGCCCGGCGCCGATCGCACAGTCGACCCCGTGCAGGGCCAGGGAACGGACGCGGATCACCGCCGCCAGTTCGACGGCGCTGCGCCCGAAGTACCGCTCGGCGCCCCGCAGATCGGCCAGCGCCCCGTCCGGCGGCAGCGCCTCGACGACCGGCGTGAACTCCTCGAGCAACCCGATCAGCTCCGGCAGGGCCGCCTCGCACGCCGACGGCAGCTGGAAACGTACGCAGAGGATGGTCATCCCGCACTCCCCGGACTCTGGTGCCACAACTTCCGTACCTGTGAAGGCTCTTGACCCGCCGGACGCAGATCGGCCCACGGGTGCATTTCGTATCCGGTGGGCATCTGGATTCGTCGTCCGCCCGTCGAATCGCCGCCCCCTTCCGGCACCGGCTCCGCGAGCCGGGCCGCCACCACGTCGAGGCCGCCCTCGGCGCGCAGTTCGACCAGCTCGGCGAGGTTCCAGGCGGCGGCGCCCACCACGCTGAGGCTGCGCGGGCCGCGCCGCTGCACCACTCCGCGCACCAGCAGCAGCCAGGAGTGGAAGACGGTGTGGGCGCAGGCGTCGTGGGAGTCGTCGAAGAAGGCGAGGTCGACCAGGCCGGTGCCGTCGTCCAGGGTGGAGAAGATGACCCGCTTGCCGGACCGGATCGGCGGGGTCTGGGTCGCCGCCTTGGCGCCCGCGACCAGTACCGTCTCCCCGTGCCCGGCATCCCGCAGCCGCCGCGCGGACACCACTCCCAGTTCGTCGAGGAACGCGCGGTGGTCGTCCATCAGATGGCGTGAGGTGTCCATGGACAGCACTCCCAGTTCGGCGCTGAGCCGCTCCGCCGAGGAGAGGTCGGGCAGTCCGGCCGGCGCGGTCTTCCGTCCGCCGGACAGCGGGAGTTGGCCGCCGCCCGCGCCCCGGGCGCCTCGGTGCAGCTCGGTCAAGTGCAGTTGCAGATCACGGCGGTTGGCCCCGAAGGAGTCCAACGCGCCGACTTGGGCCAGCCTTTGGGCGAGCGGACGGCTGGGCCGTGCCCGCTCCCAGAAGTCCAGCAGCGAGGCGTACGGCTGCCCGTCCGCGATCCGCGCCGCCTCGGCCTCGCTGATGCCGTGCACGTCGGAGAGGGCCAACCGCAGCCCCCACACCCCGGATTCAGACACCAGTTCGATACGGTGTGCGACCCCCGACACATTCACGTCCAGCGGCAGGATCGGCACCCCACGCCGCCGCGCGTCCGCCAGCAGCAGCCGCTTCGGATACATCCCGGGATCGTGCGTGAGCAGCCCGGCGTAGAAGGCGGCCGGGTGATGCGCCTTCAGCCACGCCGACTGGTACGTCGGTACGGCGAAGGCGACGGCGTGCGCCTTGCAGAAGCCGTACGAGCCGAAGGCCTCGACGATCTCCCAGGTCCGCTGAATCGTTTCCGCGTCATAGCCCTTCGCCGCCGCGCGCTGGGCGAACCACACCTTGATCCGCCCCTGCGACTCCGGGTCGGACAGCCCGCGCCGCACCCGGTCCGCCTCGGCCCGACCGCAGCCGGTCATGATGTCGACGATGTGGATGATCTGCTCATGGAAGACGACGACTCCGTAGGTCTCCCGCAGCGGCCCTTCCAGATCCCGGTGCGGATAGCGGATCGGCGCCCGCCCGTGCCGCGCCTCGATGAACGGCCGCACCATGTCGGCGGCGACCGGCCCCGGCCGGAAGAGGGAGATGTCGACCACGAGGTCGTGGAAGGTGGCCGGCTGAAGCCGCCCGACCAGGTCCCGCTGCCCCGGCGACTCGATCTGGAAGCAGCCCAACGTCTCGGTGGAGCGGATGAGTTCGTACGTCGCCGGGTCGCCGTCCCCCCGTTCGAACTCGAGCGCGTCCAGGTCGACCCGCTCCCCCGTCGTCCGCTCCACCTCCGCGACCGCGTGCGCCATCGCCGACTGCATCCGCACCCCGAGCACATCGAGCTTGAGCAGCCCGAGGTCCTCGACGTCGTCCTTGTCGAACTGCGACATGGGGAAGCCCTCGCCGCTGGTGGGCATGACCGGCGTACGGCTCAGCAGGGACGCGTCGGACAGGAGCACTCCGCAGGGGTGCATGGCGATCCCGCGCGGGAGGGCGTCGAGGGCCTCGGTCAGCTCCCAGAGCCTGCCGTACTTCTCCTTCTCACCGGCCAGTTGGCGCAGTTCGGGCAGTTCCTCCAGGGCCGCGCGGGCGTCCCGCGCGCGGATGTGCGGGAAGGACTTGGCGATGCGGTCGATGTCGGCCGGGTCCATGGAGAGGGCGGCGCCGACGTCCCGGATCGCATGCCGGACGCGGTAGGTCTCCGGCATGGAGACGGTCGCGACCCGTTCGGTGCCGAACCGGCCGATGATCTCGCGGTAAACCTCCAGCCGGCGCGCGGACTCCACGTCGATGTCGATGTCGGGCAGCACCAGACGGCGTTTGGACAGGAAGCGCTCCATCAGCAGCCCGTGCTCGACGGGGTCGGCGTGGGCGATGCCGAGGAGGTGGTTGACGAGGGAGCCGGCGCCGGAGCCGCGCGCGGCGACCCGGATGCCCATCTTCTTCACGTCGTCCACGACTTGAGCGACCGTCAGGAAGTAGGAGGCGAAGCCGTGGAAGGCGATGATGTCCAGTTCCTCGTGCATCCGCTCCCAGTAGGCACGCCGGTGGTCGTAGCCGTGCAGCACCATGCCCGCCGCCGCCCGGGAGGCCAGCGCGCGCTGTGCGGTGCGGCGGCCGGCGCCGACGAGGTGCGGTTCGGGGAAGTGGACGGTGCCGATGCCGAGGTCGTCCTCGGGGTCGACCAGGCACTCGGCGGCGGTGACCTGCGTCTGCTCCAGCAGGCGCAGTGCGGTGTCGCGCCGGAAGCCCGCGGCCTCGACGATCCGCTCGGCCGCCTCGCGCATGGCGCCCGCGTCCTTGAGCCAGGCCTCCCCCGAGTCCAGCCCCTTGGCGGGGTCGACGGGGACAAGGCGGCGGGCGGCGTCCAGGACGTCGGCGACCGGGCCGAGACCGGGGTCGGCATAGCGGACGGCATTGCTGAGCACGGGCCGGATCCGCTGCTCGGCGGCGAAGCCGATGGTGCGGGCGGCCAGCCGCAGGGAGCCGGGGCCGGTACCCGTGCGGTCGTGCCAGACGGCTTCGAGGCGCAGGGCGTCGCCGTAGGCCTCCCGCCAGGGGGCGAGGAGCCTCGCCGCCCGGTCGGGGCGTCCCGCGGCGAGCGCGCGGCCGACGTCGGAGTCGGGGCCGAGCAGGACGGTCAGGCCCTCGGCGGGGAGGGCGGACCAGGACAGCAGGGGGGTGTCCTCGGCGGTGTGGGCGGCGGTGACGAGACGGCACAGGCCGGCCCAGCCGCGGGCGCCGTCCCGGGCGAGGAAGGTCACCCGCGGTGTCGACTCGTCGATGAAGGCACCGCCGCGGACCGGGGTGCGGCGCTTTTGTCGACGTACGGACTCCTGCTCCTCCACCGCCAGGTTCACGCCGAACAGCGGACGGACGCCCGCCTTGGCGCAGGCCTTGGCGAAGCGGACCGTGCCGCCGAGGGTGTCGCGGTCGGTGAGGGCGAGGGCGTCCATGTGCCGTTCGGAGGCGTGCTCGGCCAGCCGCTCCGGGTGCGAGGCGCCGTAGCGCAGGGAGAACCCGGAAACGGTGTGCAGATGGGTGAAGCCAGGCATCCGCACCTCCCGCTATCGAACATCAGTTCCCGACTGCCTCACCCCCACCATAGACCAAATCCCGAACGTCTGTGCGATTACCGTTGGAGCGTCCCTCACCTGCGGAAACGGCTACTCGGAGTCGGGAGCGTCCGTCTCGGCGGGTTCCTCCGCGTCCCTGGCGGTCGCCTGGGCTGTGGTGCCGGGCGTCGTGCGCTGCGCGGTCTCCAGGGCGTGCAGCCGGCGCTTGATGTCGCGGAGCTCGGTCAGGAGGGTGTCGGGGCGGTTGATCCTGGTCACGGGGTGCTCCTGTTCGTGGTGGGTGTCACGGTCAGCTGGACCTGTTCCTCGCCCGCGTCGTTGCCCGGGGTGACCTCGATCCCGGTGATCCGTACGTCGAACTGGGTGCCCTCGGGGAAGAAGACGTCCTTGATGACGACGGTGGCGTCGTCGCCCACCTGGTAGGAGCCGAGCACCGGGTCCAGGTCGGCCCGCACGGTCAGCTCGGGCAGGACCACGGGGGCCGAGACGGCGGCGAGGGCCGAGCGGGCCTGGGAGGCCAGGAGGGCCGCGTCGGTGAGATGGACGTAGGAGACCTCGGTCTCGGTGAGCGGGCGTCCGGTGGCGCGGTCCTCGGCGACCGCGACGAGCTGGCTGCTCTCCCCCTCGCCCTGCTCGCCGAGGGCGAAGACCCGGCTCGCGGTGGAGGCGCCGTCGACCGGCCAGGTGTAGCCGGTCAGGTTGGCCCCGTACTCCCACACGTGCGGGGTGCCCTGCTGACCGAGGCGCGGGGTGCCGACGCGCAGCCGGTGGACGGGGCGGCCGTCGGTGCCGTACGCCATGTCGAAGAGGAAGTCGGGGCCGCTCTCCAGGCTCGCCAGCTCGCGCAGGGCCTCGCCGGTGCTCTTGAGGTCGCTGCCGCGGTAGACGAGGGTGCGGGTGATGCCGGAGCGAGCCGTGGACTCGGGGCGCACCCCGATGTCGCCGCCGGGGTGCGCCTGGGCGGTGGCGACGAGGGCGCGGGCGATGTCGGACTGGTCGCGGTCGATGAAGGGCACGTCGGCCGCGGACAGGTCGGTGGCGTCCGGGTCGAAGTCGGCGGGCAGGACCCGGCGGTGGTCGAAGTAGGAGAGGAAGCCGGCCGCCCCAAGCTCCAGGTGCTGGTCGGCGGAGGTGTACTTGACGGTCCAGATCACCCCGCCCCATACGAGCACTCCGTCCCGCTCGACGTAGAGGGCGGTGCGTCCGGGCTCGGTGAGTTCCCGGGGGCGGTGCACGGTGACGCGCGGGTCGCCCAGGGGCAACCGGGCGCGGAACTCGCCGGCTTCGTTCAGCTCGGTGCTGAACGTGACGTCGTACAGCGGGAGTTCGTCGGTGACGGCGCCGGTGGTGAGGTCGGCGGTGTAGTAGGTGTAGCGGGTCACTGGTCCACCAGCCAGGTGGTGTTGAGGTAGATCAACTGAGTGGCTGGCAACTGGACGCCCTGAGCGAACAGCACCACGGTGCCGTCGGTGCGGAGCATGAGTTCGAGCCCTCGTGTCACACCGCCCAGCGCGGTGTACCAGTGGTGCCCCACCGCCGGGCGGAAACCGGCCGGGACGGCGACCATGGAGATGGCGTTGGCCGAGAGGGCGACGGCGGTCTGCAGGGCGCCGCGCATGTGGACGGTGGCGCCGACCCGGCGTACGGCCGGTGTCTCGTTGTTGTACACGTTCCAGTTGGGAAGCAGGGGGAGGGTGACCCAGCCGGTGTCGTCGTTGACCGCCTGCCAGCCCGCCGAACTGTCGTACCACTCCAGATGGTTGGTGTCCCAGCGGTGGATGTACATGCCGGTGTAGGGGTACGTGGGCCGGTTGGCCGCGCCCCAGACCCGCAGGATGCCGCCGGCGGCCGTGGTCCAGGGGCGCAGGTCCTCGATGTTGGCGTTGGCGACGGACGTGGCGTTCCTCGGAATCCTGATCCGGGCGAGCGGGATGTGGTCGCCGGTCACCACGGGGTCGGTGGGGGTGGCGGCGGCCGTCCCCTTGACGAGTTCGACGGTCATGGCGGTCGTGGCGTCGCCGTACTGTTCGTCCCGCTGCCGGGCGATGACCAGGTCGTTGCGCGGGTTGGCCGAGTCGGCGGGGTGCGTGCCGAGTACGTCGAGGGTCTTCTCCTGGCCGAGCGTGACGAGGTAGGCGCCGGCCGCGGTGGCCCTCGTCCCCTGGATCACACCCTGGAAGGGCGCCACGGTGACCTTGCCGGACACCGTGGTGGTGGCCTGGACCCGGCCGGGGTCGCCGGTGGCCGCGCGGATACCGCTGCGGGCCTGGACCGGTCCGGCCCCGGGTGCGGCGAGCACGCCGGTCGCGAGCCGGGCGTCCTCGGCGTCGATGACACCGCCGGCTACCCAGGCGGAGTCACGTTCCGGTGGGGGCGTGCTCATGGTGATGCCTCTCCTCGGTGGATGTCACGTGACAGGGAACGCCGTCACGCGCAGGCCGGTGAAGACCGCGGAGCCCGTCGGCACGCTCGCGGTGCCGGTCGTTATGCCGCCGCCCCGGTCGAGGGTCTGCTGCAGCACCCAGGGCCCCGTCGTCGCGGGGATCAGCTGGTGGCCGGTCGTGACCGTGGTGGTGAGCCTCGTGGGTCCGCCGTGAAAAGTGGCGCAGGTGAGGCCCCCTCCGTCCGGCCCGCGCACCACGTGGTCCCATCGCTCGTCGCCCGAGGTGGACACCATCACCTGCCCCGAGAAGGAGAGCATCCGAGGGTAGGGCGCCGCAGGAATGGTCACCTGGTTGAAGACGAAGGAGTTGGCGCCCGCCGAGCCGGTCTGCGGCCAGCCCGCATCGGCCGGGCCGAAGAACTGCACTGAGCCCGTGACCGCGGGGCGCCAGGCGCTGCCGACGCGTACGAGGTCGAGGCCGGTCTCCAGGTCGTACACGCGTTGGCCTGTGTAGCCGTCGGCCGGGAGGTTCTCGTGGGTCTGCAGCGGCAGCACTCCGCCCGCGGCGACGGTGAACACGCGCAGGTCCTTGATGTCGCCTCGGGCGATCGATCCCGCGTTCGCCCGGACGGTGATCGCGGCGAGCGGGATGTGGTCGCCGCGCACCGTGGGCGCGACCGGCGTCACCGCGGGGGCCCCGGCCACCACGTGGACGAGCATGCCGTCGCTCGCGTCGCCGTACTGCCGGTCGGTCTGCTGGGCCACGACGAGGGCGATGCGGGGGTTGGACGAGTGGGCGGGGGCCGCGGTCAGCACGTCGAGTTTCTTCTGCTGGGCGAGCGTGATCAGATACGCGCCCGCCGCGGTGCTCCGGGTGCCCTGCACGACGCCTTGGAACGGGCGCACGGTCACTTCGCGGGACGGCGTGGCGATCGCCTCGACGGCGCCCGGGTTGCCGGGGCCCGGCTTGATTCCCGTACGGGCGGCGATCGGGTTGCCGGGGTCGGCGGACGCCGCGGCGAGCACACCGGTGGCGAGCCGGGCGTCCTCGGCGTCGACGACACTGCCCGAGAGCCATCCGGAGTGACGTTCGAATTCAGGTTCAGCCATGCGGGTGCGTTCCTTCTGTAGCTCTTTCGGTGGGCGGGGTCAGAGCCAGGCGTCGCGCCATTCGGCGGTCAGCCGGGCGGCCGGGGCATCGTTGCGGGCGCGGAAGAGCACGGGCGTCGAGCCCGGCCGGAGCGGGAACCAGTCCGAGCCGGGCCGCAGCGCGGAGCGGCGGGAGGCGGTGCCCTGGAGGAGGACCGAGCGCGCGTCGGTGTCGATGACCAGGAACTCGCCTTCCTGGAGGGTGAGTTCGAAGGCGAGCTCCTCGCCGGTCGCGGTGTTGGTGATCACCGGCTGGACGCAGGGCCCGCCGATCCGCCAGACGGGCCAGGTGGGGACGGTGCCCTGGTTCTCCAGCAGCAGCCGGCCGCCGGAGGAGCCCGATCCGAAGTCCAGGGGGAAGGTGAGCGGAAAGACGACGCCACCGCTGGAGGAGGGCAGCGGGCAGGTACTGGTGTTGAGGCCGTACGAGTACCGCAGCGGATCCGGCGCGGTCATGGTCAGGGAGAACTCGAAGCCGGACTTGCGGTCGACGATCTTCGTCTCGGCGGTGAGCCGGACCAACGCCCGCCGGGTGCGGTGCGGTTCGGTGACGACGAGCGGCGTGAGCGTACTGCCGTCGGCGAGTACGGCGGCCAGCCGGTCCTTGGCCGATTCGCGGGCCGCCCGGTCGGGGACGACGGCGGTGCCCTCCAGGGTGATCACGCGAGGTCCACGGTAGGAGGGGGCGTCGAACGCGCCGTGCCGCTCGGGCCGGTCGGTCAGGGTGAGCCGGAGGGGCGGGGTGCCGGCCCAGCCCTGCTCGCTGGTGACCCACCATTCGACGCCGGAGTCGTCGACGGTGTTCCCCGCCCAGCCGTCCACCTCGAACACCGGCTGCTGGAGCTGCTGCCCGCTCATCGCTTGGCCGCCCAGGCAAGTTCACGGGCGGTGATACGGCCGATCTCGTACTCGGACTGTCCGGGGCGGGGATGGACGTTGACGGTGACCGGGGAGGCGGCGGTGGCGCCACCGGCACCGGCCCCCGAGCGGGCGGCGACTCCGGCGAGGCTGTAACCGGGTCCGATCGCACTCCGCGCGGTGGCGGTGGCGAGCCGCCCGGCGGCCCCGGCCACTCGATTGCCGGCGCCTTCCATGCCCAGCGCGAGACCTTCGCCGACGTCACCGCCGAAGCCCATCATCACCTTGGACGGCGACGAGATGCCGAGGATGCTGCGGATGGGCCCGGGAATGGTGTTGATGATGAAGTTCTTCACGGTGTTGAGAAGGGCCGAGGCCGAGTTCTTGATGCCGTTGATGAGCCCCATGATGAGGTCGCCGCCCAGACCCATCAGCCGGTCGGGCAGTTCGGCGAAGAAGCCCCAGATCTTCCCGGGAACCCCCCGCAGAAAATCAACCACGGCGTTCCACTTGTCGACGATCCAGTCGCGCACCGTCCCGACCGCCTCTTTGATCCGGTCCCAGTGCTTCACGATCGCCAGCACGGCGATCCCCACCGGACCGGTGAGAATCGCCACGAGCAACGGCCAGTTGGCCTTCAGCCAATTGACCACACTCTTCCCGGCGTCAATGAGCCAGTTGATGGCGGCCGACGCCCCTTTCATGACCGTCCCCACCACCTGGCCGATAATCTTGAACGCCGCCTGCACGACGGCCTGCACGGTCTTCGACTGCATCGCCATGTCGATGAGCTTGGTGATGAGCGGCAGGATGAGCGCGAGGATGGCACCGAGGATGTTGGCCTTCATCGCGGTGTTGAGCCCCCGCTGAGCGGTGGTGGCGGTCCGCAGCCCCTGGCTGAACCGGGAGAACAGCCCACCGCCCGACGCCGCGCTCCGCCCCGCCCGCTGGATATCACCGGAGGCCCGGGCGGCGGCGGTCCGTACCTGGTTGAGGCCACCGCTCGCCTGGGTGGCGGCGGTCCGCAGCCGGCCGGTGGCGGTACTCGCTTGCGTCGCGGCACTCCTGAGCCGGTCGACCGAACCACTGGTACCGGTCACCGCGGTCCGCATACGCGAGACGGCACCGCCGGTGTTGGTCGCGGCGGATCGCATCTGGTTCAGCGCCCGGGTGACCGATACGAGTGACGTCTGCATGGTGGGTTGACTCCGTCGCTGTCGCCGTTGTGGTCGGGGTCGTGCGAGTCGCTCTTACCGCAGGGCGCGTTCGAGAGCGGTGACGCGGTCGATCAAGATGCCGATGTCCCGGCCCGCGGCCTTGGCGCTGCCCTGCAACTGATCGACTCGCCGCAGGCCTGCCCTGACCTCTTTGTCCAGCTCCTTCACCCTGGCCTTTTCGGCCCTGCTGCGGTCGTCCGCGTTGCGCGTGCCCTGGGCGATCTTGTTGCCGAGGGTGGTGATCCGGCCGTGCAGCGTCTGGTCGGCGGCGAGCAGCCGGTCGCGAATGCCGTTGACCTTGGTCCGGAGTTCGGGGACTTCCTTGCGCAGTTGCTTGTCGCCTTCACCCAGGGTCTTGCGGAGGGCGGCGGCGGTGGACTGGAGGTCCTGCCTCACCTTGGCGATCAGGTCCCCAGTTTCCACAGCCCCGGCGGACAGACCACGGAGCCGGTCGTCCTGGTCCTTGTCCCGCGTCTCCTGGGCCCGGTCGGCCAGGACCTTGTTCAGGTCGAAGAGCGCACCCTCGGCCTTGAACAGGCTGTACTCGGTCTGCGCCCCGAAGAAGCTGAAGGCGGCGGCATTGGCTTCGGCCTTCACCCCTGTGACCTCCGCCTTCGCGCCGGTGACCGGCACGTTGTCCGCGAGCCACTTGGGGTCCACGGCCTTGCGGACGGCGTCCTGGAACGGCTTGGAGATCACATACGAGACGAACCAGGGAGGAATGGTTCCGGTCGACTCCGAAGGGGACATCGGTCGCCTCCTTTCATACGGGCGAGTTCAGAAAGGCCACGATCTCCGCCGCGGTCGCGCCCCGCGGCTCAGACGACAGGTCGGCGACCGAGGCGTCCGCAGCCGCGTCGGGTCCGCCGGGCCGCGGCACCGGCTCCGGATATGGCGCCGGCTCCGTGTCCTCGTCCCGGTTGACCGTCGCGAACATCCAGTTGGCGACCGCGAGATGGTCGACGACCGCCGCCAGCAGATGATCCGTGACGGTCCAGTCCGCCTGTTCGCCATGGACCGCCCGGGCGAAGGACGAGTCGGCGGGCAGGTGTTCGGTCAGGACGCGCAGGCGGCGGGAGGAGAGGCGGCCCCGGTGCCAGTCGAGGAGGTCGACACCGTAGTGGCGGAGCAGGTCCGCCTCCAGGGCCTCGGCGTGCTCGTCGACCAGCGCGCCGAGGCTCAGCCTTCCCCCAGCGTCATGCCCGTCTCGTTGCCGTACGCCTCCAGGATCGCGGAGACGTCCTGGACGCTGATGTCGTACTTGCCCAGCCGCTCGAACTGCTCGGGCCCGAGCAGCAGCGCCAGCAGGCCGTCGATGTCGTTGTCCTCCAGCGCCGCGATCTGCTTGGCGATGCTGCGCGGGAACTCGGTCGGCAGGTGGAACACATCGCTGTCCACCTCGAACTCCCAGTCCTTCCCGAGGGTTTCGAGACGCTGGGCACGGGCGGCGTTGACGTTGAAACGGGCCATGGCGCGTAGGGCTCCTAGCTGGAAGGACTGGAAAGGCTGGAAAGAAGGGGAATCGGTCAGGCCGCGCTGAAGCTCGGGTCCTTCATCAGGAACGTCGCCAGCGGCGCGTCGTCCACCGTCGCCAGCGCCGTGAAGGTGACGCCCAGCTTCACGGGGGCCGTACGGACGAGGGCGATCTCCTCCGTCTCGGTCACCTGGCCACGGGCGACGATCATGCGATACGTCACCTCGTCCCCGTCGGTGAACTCCAGCCCGAGCATCCGCTCGTCGAACTTCGGCTCGGCCGCCATCTCGTACTTGTAGAGGCCGGACCCGGTCGCCGTCTCCGTCACCTTCCCGCCGCCGAAGAAGAACGGCAGGGTGTCCTCGTTCAGCTGAAGCAGCTGGAACTTGAAGCTGAGGTCCCGGTCGGAGTAGACGAACCTCGCCGAGCTGACGCTCTGCCAGGTGTCCACGGGGTCCAGCTTGTCCTTCTTGGAGATCTTGACCCCGTCGGTGGTGGTGTAGCCGAGGTCCTTCCACCCGGCACCCCACGCCGCACCGGTGTCGGCGGGCGGTGCGGTGGCGAGTGGGGCGATCAGGACCCGGCCACTGCCCGCGACCCGGATCTCCTTGGCGTTCGTTCCGGCCATCACTGCTCCTTGGTGGGAGTTGGACATGACGTGCTGCGGATGTGGTGCGCACCAGGCGCTGATGCTGGCGGGCACGTACGAGAGGGAACCGGCTCAGGCCGGGCGGACCACCAGCCGGGTGGTCGAGACATAGCGGTTGGCGGTGGCGTGCCGATAGTCGGGCAGCCAGCGCGGCCCGTCCTCCTCGACGACGTCCACGACGGTCGCCGCGCCGTGCACCGCTCCCCTGAGCTGGAGCATCAGAGCGCGGGCGACGAGGGAGACGGTATGGGCGGCGGCCTTGGACGGGCCGTACACCTCGAGATCGACCAGTGGATTGTCGAGCCGGGGATCCTCCGCCCAGGCCCCGCCGACCCGGGAGACCAGCACGGCACGCTGCGTGCCGTCGAACCCGGAGGGCGGCTGGACGTCCACCAGGACACCGGCCAGCTCACTGCGGTCCTTCAGGAGATCGACGACCAGCTGCTCCACGTCCGGAAAGGTGACGTACGGCTCGCTCATCCCCGGGGCTCCGGCTCGCCGTCCCGCTCGGCCTCGGCCTCCGGCACGGGCCGCGCGATCACACCGAGCACTCCGCGCGCGGTCGAGTCGTCGACCTCGACGACATCCCCCGGCTCATGCCCGTTCCACCAGTAGGTCAGCTGGATTTTCTGCACAGCGCTTTCCCCCCGAGCGTTCGGCTGTACGGCCGTGAAGAGCTGACGGAGGATCAACTTCCGCTGTGGTCAACAAGGTTGAGGTCCCCCGGAGCCCCAAATGTAACGGGCACCCCAAGCCCAGCGTGAGCCACAAAAGATCTCGAACAGATAACGATGATGAAGAACGTGTGTAGGGCACCCATTCGGCCGCACCCCGCCTGCGGAAACGCCCACTCCCTCGGACCGTGGGGGCATGACACAGAACAGCTTCCTCTCCGAGGTGAAGGACGCCGTCACCCCAAGAGCCACCCTGCTGGTCATCGGAGTGATCGCCCTCCAATTGCTGTTCATCGCCTCCTACGTAGGCGCGCTGCACGACCCGAAGCCCAAGGACGTGCCCTTCGGGGTGGTCGCACCCCAGGTCGCGGCCGAGCAGGCGGTGACCCGCCTGGAGCGGCTGCCCGGCTCACCCCTGGACCCGCGCGCGGTGGCCGACGCGGCGACGGCGCGCGAGCAGATCCTGAACCGGGACATCGACGGGGCGCTGATCATCGACCCGGCGGGGACGACGGACACGCTCCTGGTCGCCACCGGCGGTGGCACTGTCCTCGCCACCGCCCTGGAGACGATCACCACCACCCTGGAGAAGGCCGAGCAGCGCACGGTCAGGGTCGTCGACGTGGCCCCGGCCTCGCCCCAGGACTTCGACGGGCTGTCGTCCTTCTACCTGGTCGTCGGCTGGTGCGTCGGCGGCTATCTGTGCGCCTCGATCCTGGCGATCAGCTCCGGCGCCCGGCCCGCCAACCCGCGCCGCGCGACGATCCGGCTGGTCGCCATGGCGCTGGTGTCGATCGTCGGAGGGCTCGGCGGAGCGGTCATCGTCGGGCCGATCCTGGGCGCCCTGCCCGGGAGCGTGGCCGCCCTCTGGGGGCTCGGCGCGCTGATCACGTTCGCCGTGGGGGCCGCCACGCTCGCGCTCCAGGGCGTCTTCGGGATCGTCGGCGTCGGCCTCGCGATCCTCATCGTGGTGATCGCGGGCAACCCGAGCGCGGGCGGCGCCTTCCCGCTGCCGATGCTGCCGCCGTTCTGGAACGCGATCGGCCCAGCGCTGCCGCCGGGGGCGGGGACGTGGGCGGCGCGCTCCATCGCGTACTTCAAGGGCAACGACACGACGGCATCGCTCCTGGTGCTGTCGGCGTGGGCGGCGGCCGGGATCGTGATCACGATGGCCGCGGCGACGTTCCGACGGCGGCGGGCGGCAGGCTGACCCAGGGGCCATTGTCAGTCCCGTCTGCAAGCCTGGACACATGCTTCGCACACTCGCCGTCGAGAACTACCGGTCCCTGCGTCGCCTGATCGTGCCCCTGGACAGACTGAACGTGATCACGGGAGCGAACGGCACGGGCAAGTCCAGCCTGTACCGCGCCCTGCGGCTGCTCGCCGAGGCCGCGCGCGGCGGCGCCGTCGCGGCTCTCGCGCGCGAGGGCGGGCTGCCGTCGGTGCTGTGGGCGGGACCCGAGAAGATCAGCCGCGCGGTGCGCGAAGGCCGCCATCCGGTGCAGGGCACCCTCCGCTCGGGCCCGGTCAGCCTGCAACTGGGCTTCGCGGGAGACGAGTTCGGATATGCGATGGACTTCGGATATCCGGTCCCGGCAGGCCCGCCGTCCATGTTCGACGTCGACCCGGAGATCAAGCGCGAGTGCATCTGGAGCGGGCCGGTGCTGCGCCCCGCCGCCGTCCTCTCGGACCGCGCGGGGGCGGCCGTGAAGGTGCGCGGCGCGGGCGGCGGCTGGTCTCGTGTACACGGGACGCTACGGCCGTACGACAGCATGCTCGGCGAGATGGCCGACCCCCAGCACGCGCCGGACGTGCTGGCGGTGCGCGAACTCATCAGATCCTGGCGGTTCTACGACCATGTCCGCACCGACGCCCACGCCCCGGCCCGCGCCGCCGTGATCGGCACCCGCACGCCGGTGCTCAGCGGCGACGGCTCCGACCTGGCGGCGGCGCTCCAGACGATCCGCGAGGTCGGTCACCGCGAGGCGCTGGACGAGGCGGTCGACGCGGCCTTCCCCGGCAGCCGCGTCGAGGTCATGAACCACGGCGGCCGGTTCGAACTCGCCCTGCGCCAGCACGGACTGCTGCGCCCGCTCACCGCGGCCGAACTGTCCGACGGCACCCTGCGCTATCTCCTCTGGGCCGCCGCACTGCTCACCCCCCGGCCCCCGTCTCTCCTGGTCCTCAACGAGCCCGAGACCAGCCTCCACCCCGACCTGATCCCCCCACTCGCCGACCTGATCCTCACCGCCACGAAGGACATCCAGATCATCGTCGTCACCCACGCAAGACCGCTGGCCGACGCCCTGGCCAAGGGCGCGATACGCCATCGCCTGGACGTCAACTCCATAGAGCTGATCAAGGAGTTCGGACAGACAGAGGTGGCGGGCCGAGAGGGCCCGCTGGACGAACCGCTGTGGTACTGGCCCAAGCGGTGACGCTCCGCTGAATGTGCCGCGATCTGTCGTCGGTTGTCTGCGGCGCCATCGTGGCTGGTCGCGCAGTTCCCCGCGCCCCTTAGGGCGCTGCCCCGCCCCCGCGCGCGAAAGTCCCGCCCCTCACAAAGGGGCGGGACTTCACGGCGCTACAAAACGCGTCAGCCGATCTCCGTGCCCGTGGCAGACAGCGCCTCGGTCACCGGCTGGAAGAACGTCTCGCCGCCGGACGTGCAGTCACCGCTGCCGCCGGACGTGAGGCCGATCGCCTGGTCGCCGGAGAACAGCGAGCCGCCGCTGTCACCGGGCTCGGCGCAGACGTCGGTCTGGATCAGGCCGTTGACGATGTCACCGTTGCCGTAGTTCACGGTGGCGTCCAGGCCGGTGACCGTGCCGTCGTGCACCTGCGTGGTCGAGCCGCTGCGGGTGACCTCCATACCGACGGTGGCCTCGGAGGCGCCCGCGATGGCCTGCGAGGAGCCGTTGTAGAGGTTGACCTCGCTCGGGTGCTCGACGTCGGCCGTGTACTTGACCAGGCCGTAGTCGTCGTCCGGGAAGCTGGAGACCTCGTTGGTGCCCAGCTCGTTGCCGTCCGAGTCCTGCCAGTTCGTGATGCCCTCGGTGCAGTGACCCGCGGTCAGGAAGAACGGCTCGCCGCCCTTGACGACGTTGAAGCCGAGCGAGCAGCGCCCGCTGCCGTCGGTGATGGCGTCGCCGCCCGCGATGAAGGGCTTGAACTCACCCTTGGTGCGCTTGAGTTCCGCCGTGGCGCCGAGCCGGTCGACGACCTTGGTCAGCTTGGCCCACTCGGCCTTGGAGACCGTGCGGTCGGCGGTGACGACGACCTTGTTGGTGGCCGGGTCGGTCATCCAGGAGGTGCCCGGGATGGTCGCGTCCTGCTTCAGGGTGGTCCGGGCGCTCTTGAGCTCGGCGAGAGAGTTCGCCACGACTCTGGCCTTGGCGCCGGCCTCCTCGACGGTCTGCGCGGCGGCCTCGTCGACCACGTTGACGACGAGGTTCTTCGTCTGCGCGTCGTAGTAGGTGCCGGCCGCGTCGGTGCCGAGCTCCTTGCCCAGCGTCGAGGCGAGCTTTCCGGCCGCCATGACCGAGAGCGTCTCGGGCGCGGAGTTCTCCGTGCTCTCGCTGGCGTTCGCAGTCTGCAAGGTGACACCCGCGGCTACGAGTGCGGCGATGCCCGCACCTGCCACGGCGGCACGCCGCTTGGGTATGCGTCGGTGCTTCAACTCACGTCCTCCTGTGGGGGGTCGGTCCGAAAGGCTGTGGGGGCCTGGCGAACCGGAAGGCGTACGGCACGGGGGACGACGTACAACAAAAAGCGCCGCGTCCGTGCCGGTTGAACAAGGTTCACTATCCCGAGGCTTACAGGGGGCACACAAGGTCGACTTCCGGACGCGCGTAGAACGCGGTTGCGCGCCCCCTCACCTTGACCGTGCACAGTCACCCCTGGTGTGTTCGCGCTGCAAACACTACGAGCGAGTAATTCATGTGCTGTCTGTGAGGACTAGTCCTGTCTTGAAATCGACCCTTCGGGGTCCGGATCCAAGCGCGGTTCGGCGGGCGGCAGTTGTTCCTGCGCCGGGCGCGGGGGCACCGCAGGGGCCGACGGCGCCTGCCCCGGCGCCTTCTCCAGGAAGCGCAGCAGCTCCACCGGGATGGGCAGCACGAGCGTCGAGTTCTTCTCGGCGGCGACCGCCATCACCGTCTGGAGCAGCCGCAGTTGCAGGGCGGAGGGTGTGTCCGCCATCTGCTCAGCGGCCTCGGCGAGCTTCTTGGACGCCTGGAGTTCGGCGTCGGCGTTGATGACCCGCGCCCGCCGCTCCCGGTCGGCCTCCGCCTGCCGGGCCATGGAGCGCTTCATGGTCTCGGGCAGCGACACGTCCTTGATCTCGACGCGGTCGATCTGCACGCCCCAGCCGATCGCCGGACTGTCGATCATCAACTCCAGGCCCTGGTTGAGCTTTTCGCGGTTGGACAGCAGATCGTCCAGGTCGCTCTTGCCGATGATCGAGCGCAGCGAGGTCTGCGCCATCTGCGAGACCGCGAAGCGGTAGTCCTCGACCTGCACGACGGCGTCGGCCGCGTCGACGACCTTGAAGTAGACGACGGCGTCCACCCGCACCGTGACGTTGTCCCGGGTGATGCCCTCCTGCGCGGGCACGGGCATCGTCACGATCTGCATGTTGACCTTGCGGAGCTTGTCCACGAACGGAACGATCATCGTGAACCCGGGCCCGCGCACATCGGACTTCAGCCTGCCGAGCCGGAACACCACACCACGTTCGTACTGTTTGACGACCCGCGCCGCCGACATCACGTACACCGCTCCGACGGACGCGAGCGAGACGCCCGCCGCCACCAGCTCCTCGACCATCACGGCCCCCCAGGGTCCGAATCGGGCGCACAAGGTGTGTACTTCGACGGTAATCCGGGATGTTCGCGTTGGGGAGACGGAGGACGCAGGTGGTCGACGGCGTACGGATGCGGGACGGGCGATGGCTGGCGGTGGCGGAGCGAGGAGATCCGGACGGCACGCCGGTGGTGCTGCTGCACGGCACCCCGGGCTGCCGCCGGGGCACGGTGCCGGAGGCCATCCTCACCGCGCGCCCCGGCGTGCGGTTCATCTCCTACGACCGTCCCGGCTACGGCGATTCGGACCGCCGGCCGGGACGCCGGGTGGCCGACGCGGCCCGGGACGTGGCCAGGCTGGCGGACGCTCTCCAGCTCGACCGGTTCGCCGTCCTCGGCCACTCGGGCGGCGCCCCGCACGCACTGGCCTGCGCCGCGCTGCTGCCGGCGCGGGTGCGGCGGGTGGCGGCGCTGGGGTGTACCGCACCGCCGAACACCGCTGGACTGAGCTGGTTCGAGGGCATGGCCCTCTCGAAGGTCGAGGACTTCACCCGGGCCCTCACCGATCCGCTGGACTTCGCCGACCGGCTGGCCGCGCGCGCCGCCGCCATCCGCAGCGATCCGGCCCAGTTGCTGGTCTCCGTTCGCGACGGGCTCACCGACTCCGACCGGCGGATCATCTCCGACCCGGCCATCAGCGACATGCTGCTGCGCGACTATCGCGAGTCGCTGCGCACCTCGGCGTACGGCTGGCTCGACGACGACCTCGCCCTGCTCAGCAGCTGGGGCTTCGACCCTGCGGTCATCACCCGGCCGGTGCTGCTGTGGCACGGCGCCCTGGACACCTTCTCCCCCGTGGGCCACTTCAAGTGGCTCGCGGACCGCATCCCCCGGGCCCGCCCCGTCCTGGACCCGGACGCCGGCCACTTCGGAGCGCTCAGGGCCCTGCCTGCCGTACTGGACTGGCTGTGCGCCACACCGGAGTCCAGGGCCTCGTGATCCAGCCACCCGAGCCCCACTCCAACTGCCGTTCCTCTCCCGCCTGTTCCCGCCGCACGACAGCGAGCCCCCGCACGCGGGTGCGTGCGGGGGCTCGCCTGCTGCCGGCTGCAGGTGGTGCCGTGCGAGTGCGGTGGTGCGAGGCGGCTGGGAGTATCCGCCGGGCGGTCTAGTAGACGCTGACGCCGTAAGCGCTCAGGGCCTCTGTGACCGGCTGGAAGAAGGTCGTGCCGCCGGAGGAGCAGTTGCCGCTGCCGCCGGAGGTCAGACCGTACGCGGTGCCGTTGCTGCCGTACAGCGAACCGCCGGAGTCGCCAGGCTCGGCGCAGACGGTGGTCTGGATCAGGCCGCCGACGACGTCGCCGCCGCCGTAGTTGACGCTCACGTTGAGGGCGGTGACCCGGCCGCTGTGCGTACCGGTGGTGGAGCCGTCGCGGATGACGGTGGTGCCCACGCTGGGCGTGGCCGCGCGGGTGATGTCCACGCCGTTCGCGGTGCCGGGACGGCTGACGGACCCGGAGTAGCGCACGATGCCGTAGTCGTTGCCCGGGAAGCTGGAGCCGGCGGTGGAGCCGATGACCGTGGTGCGGCCGGAGTTGGAGTACCAGGTGCCCGCGCCGTCGGTGCAGTGACCAGCGGTCAGGAAGAACTGGGCACCGCTGCTGTTCTGGACGTTGAAGCCGAGCGAGCAGCGCCAGCTACTCGCATAGATGGCGTCGCCGCCTTGGATGAGCTTCTGGAACTTGCCTTCGGTGTGCTTGATCGTGAGCGCGGAGGCGTTGGCGCCCGCCTGCTCCTTGATCTTGGCTATCTCGGCCTTGGAGACCGTGCTGTCGACGGTGACGACGACCCGGTTGGTCTTCGCGTCGACGGCCCAGGCAGTGCCGGGGATATCAGCCTTGAGCACCGAGGAGCCGGCGCTCTTGAGCTGGGAGGCGCTGAACGTGGTGGGGTCGGCGGCGTTCGCGTTGGGGATCGCGATCGCGGCTGCGGCCACGAGACCGGTACTGACGGCGATCAGCCGGGTCCGTCTCTGAATACCGCTGCGGGGGGTGGTGCGCTTGATCCTCACTTTTCGTTCCTCCACATGGGAAGTTGGGGGCCCGCGTGGGGTCGGGGCCCGTGAGGCGCAGCCAGTGGGCCGAATGTCCGGATTCCGAACACGCCGTGCCCCTGACAAGCGCTGGAGGGAGTATTCGGCCGAACGACCGGTTGACGCAAGGGTGCCTTTCGGCCGTCAACCATTGAACGATCAGTGAAGGTACGCGCCCGATCGGCCTGAGCCTCCGTCAGAACCGAGATGAGCGGCCCGTTGTAACGCGCCGATGGGACCATCGCTGTTCACCCGTACGCCCCGCCGCTCACCCATACGACGCGAACAATCATATTTCACTCACAGTCAGCAGCACTGTCCGGCAAGACCCTTGGGGGACCAGGGCTCTCGACGTATTCGCTGTGCACCAGTACCGTCACAAACCCCCCGCGCGGCGTCTATCCACTTGGCGCGACGTCCGCATCATGGATGACGATAGGGATGCGGAAAGCAAAAGAGACCGCTGTGAGAGGAGGCGTCCATGGGATCGGTACGCAAGGCGAGTGCCTGGCTTGGCCTCGTCGACGACAACGATGACGAGCGTTACTACGACGACGACTACTCCGAAGGGACCGAGCCCGGGGAGGCCTGGGTCACCGATCCGCGGGTGAAGGTGGCCTCGGACGTGGCGGTCGAGAAGGGCCGCCGGATCGGCACGGTCACTCCGGACAGCTTCCGGGACGCGCGCGCCATCGGCGAGCTGTTCCGCGAGGGTGTCCCCGTCATCATGAACCTCACGGCCATGGAGCCGGGCGACGCCAAGCGCGTGGTCGACTTCGCGGCGGGCCTGATCTTCGGTCTGCGGGGTTCGATCGACCGGGTGTCCAACCGCGTGTTCCTGCTCAGCCCGGCGGACACGGAGATCGTCAGCGGGGAGCCGGCGGCACACCGCGCCGACGGTTTCTTCAACCAGAGCTGAGGCAGGGCCGCCCGTCGGCCCTGCCCGCTCCGCCGGGCCCTTACCGGAAAGCGTCGAGTCCGGTGAGCGCCTTGCCCAGCACGAGCTGGTGCATCTCGACGGTGCCCTCGTAGGTGAGCACCGACTCGAGGTTCGTCGCATGCCGCATGACGGGGTACTCCAGGGAGATCCCGTTGGCCCCGAGGATCGTCCGAGCCGTACGGCAGATCTCGATCGCCTCTCGTACGTTGTTGAGCTTGCCGAAGCTGACCTGCTCGGGACGCAGGCGCCCGGCATCCATCCGCCGCCCCAGATGATGGGCGAGCAGAATCCCCTTGTGCAGTTCGACCGCCATGTCGGCGAGCTTGGCCTGGGTGAGCTGGAATCCCCCGATGGGCCGCCCGAACTGCTCCCGCGTCCTCGCGTATTCCACAGCGGTCTCGAAACAGGACCGCGCCGCCCCCATCGCCCCCCACACGATGCCGTAGCGCGCGTGGGAGAGACAGCTGAGGGGGCCGCGCAGACCGGTGACGTCCGGCAGTACCGCGTCGGCGGGCAGCCGTACGTCTTCGAGGACGAGTTCGCTGGTCACGGAGGCGCGCAGCGACCACTTGTGCTTGATCTCCGGAGCGGAGAAGCCGGCGCTGTCGGTGGGCACGACGAACCCGCGGATCCCGTCGTCGGTCTGCGCCCAGACGACGGCGACACCGGCCACCGACCCGTTGGTGATCCACATCTTCCGCCCGTTGAGCACCCAGTCGCCGCCGTCCCGCTTGGCGTGCGTGCGCATGGAGGCGGGGTCGGAGCCGTGGTCGGGTTCGGTGAGACCGAAGCAGCCGATGACCTCGCCGGAGGCCATCCGGGGCAGCCAGTGCTGCTTCTGGTCCTCCGAGCCGAACTTGTGGATCGCGTACATGGCGAGGGAGCCCTGCACGGACACGAGGGAGCGGATGCCGGAGTCGGCGGCCTCCAGTTCCAGGCAGGCCAGCCCGTACTGCACGGCGCTCGCACCGGCGCAGCCGTATCCGCTGAGGGACATCCCGAGGGCCCCGATCCCGCCGAGTTCACGGGCGAGTACCCTTACGTCGGGCAGCTCGCCCTTCTCGTACCAGTCCGCGACATACGGCAGGACCCGGTCGGCGGCCCACCTCCGCACGGTGTCGCGGATCGCGAGGTCCTCCGGGTCCAGCAGGTCGTCGATGCCCAGGGGGTCGGCGGGATCGAACGGGGGCAACGGCATGGGACACCCTCCGGATAATTAACTAGCACCGGTAGTTACGGTACCCGGGGTTCGCCGTCACACCGAGACGCGGGACTCCACGACTTCCCGAGGACCGGGCAGCTCCACGGTCGCCGCCTGCTCGCACTGCATGACCCGCGGCAACCGCAGCGCCATCACCGCGCCCAGCACCAGCAGCCCCGCGCTCACCAGCAGCGTCACATGCAGCCCGTGCACGAAGGAGTCCTGGGCGGCGCGGCGCAGGGCGACACCGGCCGGGCCGCCGAGACGGTCGGCGACCTCGTACGCCTCGCCCAGCGAATGCTCCGCCGCGGCCGAGGCCCGCCCGGGAACCCCCGGCACGGACGACAGTCCGGGCGCATACGCCGCGTTCATCACGCTGCCGAGCAGCGCGATCCCGATCCCGGCACCGAGCTGGTACGACGTCTCGCCGATCGCGGCGGCGCCGCCCGCCTGTTCCTGCGGAGCCTCGCTCAGCATCGACTCGTACGCCCCGAACAGCGTCGTCTCCAGGCCGAAGCCCAGCAGCACGAACCCGAGCAGCAGCAGGCCTGGATTGTCCTCGCCGCCCATCGCCATCAGTGTCAGCACCGCGACCGCGGTCAGCGCGAACCCGGCGCACACCATCCGCCGTGGCCCGAACCTGCGCAGCATCCGCGCCCCGGCGAGCCCTGCCGCCATCGCGGCGAACGTCAGCGGCAGCAGCCGTAGACCGGTCTCCAGCGGGGAGAGTTCCAGCACCAGCTGCAGATACTGCGCCGCGATCAGCTCGAGCCCGACCAGGGCCAGCATCGCCAGCACGATGCAGCCCACGGACGTGCTGAACGCGGGGCGGGCGAACATCCGCAGGTCGACGAGCGGATGCTTGAGCCGCCGCTGCCGCCGTACGAACAGGACGAGCAGCACGGCGCCCACCACCAGCGGCAGCGCGGTGGCCCCGTCCACTTCGCCGCCCCCGAGCCGCTTGACGCCGAGGACCACCCCGAACAGGCCGGCCGCCGCCATCAGCGCGCCGACGACATCCCAGGGCCCCCTGCCGTCGCCCTTCGACTCGGGCAGCAGCAGGCGTCCCACCGGGAGGCTGACCAGCATCAGCGGGATGTTGACGAGGAAGACCGAGCCCCACCAGAAGTGTTCGAGGAGGAAGCCGCCGAGCAGCGGTCCGACCGCCGCGCCCACCGCGGCCACCGCGCTCCAGATGCCGATGGCGAGGGCCCGCTCACGCCGGTCGGGGAAGACCTGGCGGAGGATCGACAGGGTCGCGGGCATGATCATCGCGCCGCCGACGCCGAGCAGTGCCCGTGCGGCGATCAGCACCTGGGCGGTGTCGGCGAGGGCCGCCATGGCCGAGGCAACGCCGAAAAGCCCGTATCCAAGGAGCAGGACCCGTCTGCGGCCCACCCGGTCGCCGAGCGTGCCGAAGAGGATCAGCAGCGAGGCGCAGACGAGCGGATAGATGTCGACGATCCAGAGCAGTTCTATCCCGCCGGGCTTGAGGTCCTCGGTGACGGCGGGCACCGCCACGTGCAGCACGGTCGCGTCGACGGCGACCAGGAGCAGGCTCACGCAGAGGACGATCAGGACGACCCAGCGGTTTGCACCGGCCCCGGCCGCCCGACGGCGCAGCGCGGCGGCCGTGGTCGTCCCGGACATGTACGTACCTCCCAGATGTTCCCTCGCGTTCGGCGGGCACACGGGGTGGGGCTCCCCGTGACTCGGCCGGAGAGGAGCGGTGGTCTCCGGCCCGCGCAACGAAAGGCGAGTGACACGTCAATGTACGCGAGAACGCGCCGGTCCTGAGTGGCGGACCTCTCACGCGTCCCGCGGAACCTGTGTGGCGTACGCCACTCCGCCTCCCCCTCCCCCACGTAGCGCGGGCCGGTCCGGTTCCGGGGGCCGTCGATAATCGGACCCGTGACCGATCTTGCGACGCGCGTGGCACCAGTCAGACTCACGGGGACGGCCCGGGCCCTTCTCGGGTACGCGGCCGTCCGCGCCCTGGGCCTGCTCGCCCTCGCCCTGTGGAGCGCGGCGCGCGACAAGAGCGCGTACACCCTGCTGACCGCCCGCTGGGACTCCCTCTGGTACACGAGGGTCGCCGAGCTGGGGTACGGCTACGAGGTCCGCCTCCCGAACGGCGACATTCACTCCAACCTCGCCTTCTTCCCGCTGCTGCCCTGGCTGGAGCGGCTGCTGCACGCGACGACCCCGCTGTCGTACGCGGGCGCCGGCCTCCTCGTCGCCGTGCTGGCCTCGCTCGCCGCGGCCTGGGGGATCTACGCGGTCGCCGACCATGTGTACGGCCAGCGCGCGGGGTTCTGCGCGGTGCTGCTGTGGGCCGTGCTGCCCGTCGGGATCGTGCAGTCGATGGCGTACAGCGAGTCACTGTTCACCGCGCTCGCCGCCTGGTCGCTGTACGCCGTCCTGACCGGCCGCTGGCTCACGGCCGGCAGCCTGGCCCTGCTGGCGGGCCTGACCCGTCCGGTGGGCCTGGCGGTCGTGGCGGCGGTGTGGGCGGCCGGGATCGCCACTTTCGTACGACACCGAAGCGCGGCGCCCGACGAGGGCGCACGCAGCCCGGAGCACGCCCCCTTCCTTGCCCCTGGTACACCGGAAAACGGCGCGCCCGCGTGGCGACGCGCCCTCGGCATGCTGCTCGCGCCCCTCGGCGCCGCCGGGTACGTCCTGTGGGTCGGCCACCGCACCGGCAAGGGCCCGCTCGGCTATCTCGACGTCCAGGCGGGCTGGCGCAACGGCTTCGACGGCGGCTGGGCGTTCGCCCGATTTGTCGCCGCAAAGTTCACGTCGTTTCCGTCGGCCCTGGCGGGGGTCGGGCTGATCGCCGGCGTGGGCCTGGTCGTGTGGCTGTACGTCGTCTGTGTACGGCAGCGCCAGCCGCTGCCGCTGCTGGTGTACGCGGGTGTGGTCACGGCGCTGGCGCTGTGCGCGTCGAGCTACTTCGGCTCGAAACCGCGCCTGCTCATGCCCGCCTTCCCCCTGCTGCTGCCCCTCGCCCTGGCCCTGGCCCGGCTGCGAACCACCAGGTCGGCGCTGGTGCTGGGCGCTGTCGCGGCCGCCTCGGCGGTGTACGGGGCCTTCTGGCTGAACGGCTCCGGTCCGCCCTGACAGGTCGCCGCAGAGCCGCCGACGGAGGGTGAGCTTCCGGAGAATTCCCGGCCATCACCCGGTGAACGGATTTATAAGCAGGGCAAAACCTGACCCCTGAAGTGATCAAAGGAATTGAAGGGAAGGGGCACAGGGGATTGCCGAATCCTCGGAAATAAACCCCGTCCTGAGAGCTTTCCCACATCACATCGTCATTACAAAGGGCTAGCTTCTGCGGGTAACTCCACTCACTCCCTGTAACGTCGATCGTGTGCGTACCGAACCAAAGCCGAGCCGGCTCGACCGGATCTTCGCCCGGCTGGACCGTGAACCGGAGCGGCCCGTCCTAGACGTGCCCCGGATGACGCGGCACCGGGTGGTCCTTTTCGGCGCGACGCTCGCCTTCTACATCACGATCGTTCTGGCGGTCGTGCTCACCTCTTGGCTGGTCCGGTTCGACTGGCAGGCGATGCTCTTCCGGCCGTATCAGCAATGGCCGGAGATCCACGCCTTCCTGGACTACTGGGTGGTCCTCGGCCAGCGCGGCCCGACCGCGGTGATGGTCACGGCCTGGCTGGGCTGGCGCTCCTGGCGGCAGCACACGCTGCGCCCGCTGCTGGCCTTCGGCGCGGCCGTGCTGCTGCTGAACATCACGGTGGCCGTGGTGAAGTACGGCCTGGGCCGCTCCGGTCCGCACTACGCGACCGACATCGGCTCGAACGAGATGTGGCACTGGTTCCAGGCCGGCAGCGACATATTTCCTTCGGGACACACCGCGAACGCCGTGGTGACCTGGGGCATCCTCTCCTATCTGGCCGCCACGCCGCAGGCCCGGCGCTGGCTGTCGGCCCTGTCGGCCGTGGTGTCACTCAGCGTCGGCCTGACCACCGTGTACCTGGGTACGCACTGGCTGAGCGATGTGCTGCTCGGCTGGGCCGCGGGTCTGCTGATCCTGCTGGCGCTGCCGTGGTTCGAGCCGATGGTCGCCCGCGCCGAGGCCGAGATCTTCGACCTGCGCGACCGCTGGCGCTCCCGCCGCGCCGCCCCGGCGACGATCCCGGCGACCCCGGTCGAGGTGCCGGTGGCGCTCAAGCCGCGTACGTCCGCCCCGGAGGAGCCCGCAGCGCCGGAGCCGGTGCCCACGGCCCCGGAGCCGGTATCCACTGTCTCCACGGCGCCCGAGCCTGTCTGCGCGGCGCAGGAGCCCGTCTCCATGGCGCCGGAAGCGGTCTCCACGCCTCAGGAGCCCGTCTCCACGGCCCACGCGCCCAAGGCGCCCCTCTATCTGGCGCCGGGCCCGCACACGGCCCGCTCGGACCGCACACCGGTCACTCCGGTCGGCAGCCGCCGCCCGCCGCAGGCGGACCGCGTCACCCGCGGCACAACCACCTCGGCCCACCCCATCGCGGGCGGTTGAACGCGCACAACACGACGGCCCTGGTTTCCCGCATCGGATGCGTTCGATGCGGGAAAC
>NZ_JBFALC010000046.1:0-83690 GCF_040656035.1 Streptomyces sp. NPDC050211 | reverse complement strand
CAAGCGTAACACTTTCCACCACACCCCGCCACACCCGGCCCCCCTCCCTGAAAAAACCACCCCCTCCTCATGCCCCCCCCTTTAACGACGCGGGCACCCCACCGCACGGCGGCGCACCCCGGTGAGTGCTGTTTCCAGTGTGTTTTCCAGGAAGGCAGGCAACCGCAATGTCCCGCAGGCCCAATAAGCCGAACCGGCGCTCGTCGTCACCCCCACAGCCCGCGGCGTCGCCCAGGGAATTCCGGCTGCCGGAAAACACCACACCCGCACTTCCCGCCGTCGAGGACTTCGCCGGTCTGGACATGCCCGCGGGGCTGCTGAAGACCCTTATCGCGCAAGGGGTGACCACCCCCTTCCCCATTCAGGCCGCCACCCTGCCCAACTCGCTCGCCGGCCGTGATCTGCTGGGCCGTGGACGCACCGGCTCCGGCAAGACCCTCGCGTTCGGGCTCGCGCTCCTGGCCCGTACGGCCGGGCAGCGCGCGGAGCCCAAGGCACCTCTCGCCCTCGTGCTGGTGCCGACCCGTGAACTCGCCCAGCAGGTGACGGAGGCGCTGACGCCGTACGCGACCGCCGTGAATCTCCGGCTGGCCACCGTGGTCGGCGGGCTGTCGATCACCAAGCAGGCCGGTACGCTCCGGCGCGGCGCCGAGGTCCTCGTGGCGACCCCCGGCCGCCTCAACGACCTGGTGGAACGCGGGGACTGCGTGCTCGGCAGCGTCGGCATCACGGTGCTCGACGAAGCCGACCAGATGACCGACATGGGCTTCCTGCCGCAGATCACCAAGCTGATCCAGCAGGTACGGCCCGACGGGCAGCGCCTGCTCTTCTCGGCCACCCTGGACCGCAACATCGACCGCTTGGTGCAGCGGTTCCTGACCGATCCCGTGGTGCACTCCGTGGATCCGTCCGCGGGAGCGGTGACCACGATGGAGCACCACGTGCTCCACCTCCTGGACGAGACCGACAAGAAGGCGGTCACCACGCGCATCGCCGCCCGTGACGGCCGGGTCATCCTCTTCCTCGACACCAAGCGATCCGCCGACCGGCTCGCCAAGCGGCTCCTCGCCGTCGGTGTCCGCGCCGCGGCCCTGCACGGCGGCCGGTCCCAGCCGCAACGCAACCGCACCCTTGATCAGTTCAAGAACGGCCAGGTCACCGCGCTGGTCGCGACGAACGTCGCGGCCCGCGGCATCCACATCGACGACCTCGACCTCGTCGTGAACGTCGATCCCCCCACCGACCACAAGGACTACCTCCACCGCGGCGGCCGCACGGCCCGCGCCGGCGGCTCCGGCAGCGTGGTCACCCTGGTCCTGCCCGACCAGAAGCGCGACGTCACCCGCCTCCTGTCCGACGCGGGCATCCGCGCCCGTACCGCCCGCATAACGTCGAGCGACCCCCACCTGTCCACCATCACCGGCGCCCGAGAGCCTTCCGGCATCGCCGTCACCCTCCCGGTCCCCCAGCCGGAGACGCCGACGGCCTCCCGCCCGAACCGCAAGCCCGGCACCGAGCCCGGCAAGCGCTCCAACCGCCGCCGCAGAGACGGCAACGGCGCGGCCGGAGCGGCGAAAGGCGCTGCCCCCGGCACGGCCGGCCGGACCCCGGACCGCCGAGCCACGGACACCGCCTCGACCGGTGCCGCCTCCGCCAAGACTCCCCGCCGATCGGGCCGCCGGTCGACACCGACGGGCACTACCACCAGCACCACCAGCACCACCGCGACCGGAGCCTCCGGCGCCCGCCGCGCCTCCGCACCCCGGAGCAGCAGGCAACACTCACCCCGTTGATCACCTGGCGCCGGCGTTCGCCGGCGCTGTGCGACCGTCGCCGAGCACCATCGGGTGAGCAGGCCCCGAGCACAGCTGCAGCCCGGGCGCGCGCCCTGGTGGGGCTGCTGTTGCGCGTCCGGGCTGCGACGGCCGTCGAGGCCGAGCTGACGGGTTGTTGCGACTTGTGGGGCCGCTACGCGACGGTGTACGAAGCCGCCCGCCCCGCCTGTCTAGCGGGCGATGTAGGGAAGGGCGAACTGGTCGGTGGACTGCTCCGGCGTGGAGTGCCCACCCTTGTCGCCGTGCTTGCCGTTCGGCGCGTCCCACGAGGCGACGGCGTTGGACTGCGAGACAGCGACCGCGGTGATGTCCGTGGCGTCCTTCTCCTTGTCGTGGCCGCCTGCGAAGCTGACGCCGGCACCGAGGGCGGACAGCCCCGCGACCGCTACCGCCACGACCGCAACACGCTGAATCTTGCGCATAGTTAGACCCTTTCTTACGGGGGCAGTTGCCCTCGCTTGATTACGTAATGTGATCATAAGCACACAACCCGTAGCCATATTGGATCTCCGACAGCTCCGCGCGCCGTGTCGGATCACGACGAACCCCAAGTGCCGCCCCAGGGCCGGATTTCGACGCCCTCGCGCGAGCTGACAACCTGTCAGGAAATCGCAGCCGAAGGCGCTCACGCGTTACGGCGTCAGAGTGCTTTCGCCGCAAGATCGCGAAACTCGGCGTGCCATACCGGCTCTTCTATCACTTTTCCTTCTAATCTTCGGTCACAGTACGAAGTCGATCTTTCACGGATCGTACTCACCTCACTCACCGGAGATGACATGCACAAGCTTCACAAGGCTGCCGTCCTGGTCGCCGCTCTCAGCAGCGTCGGGCTCCTGGGCGCGGGCACCGCCAGCGCCAACGGCGGCGACGGTCACGGCAAGGGCGGCGGGAACTACAGCGTCCTGCAGAGCACCGAATGCAAGTCGCACGACCTGAACCTCGACATCCTCGGCCAGGTCGGGATCCTCAACGGTCTGCTGGGCCAGGGCCTCAACGGCGAGGGCACCTCGGGCAGCCAGGGCACCCACCTGGGTTCGGAGATGGGCTGCAGCAACAGCGCCTTCTAAGCACCGTACGGTCGCGCAGGCGGCCGAGAGCAGAGAACAGATCCCGGCACCGGGCCTCAGGCCCGGTGCCGGGATCTCTTATGTCAGGAAGTCCGACAGGCCTTCCAGGAGCCGGTCGACGTCCTCGGTGTTGTTGTAGGGCGCCAGGCCGACGCGGAGGCCGCCGGTGTCTCCGAGGCCGAGTCGGCGGGACGCTTCGAGGGCGTAGAAGGAGCCGGCTGGCGCCTGCACACCGCGTTGCGCCAGGAAGTCGTACGCGTCGGCAGTGCTGTGGCCCTCGAAGGTGAGCAGCAGCGTGGGGGTGCGGTCGGCGGCGCGGGAGTGCACCGTGACCTGCTCCAGGGCGGACAGTCCCTTGTCGATCCGCGCGCGCAGGACGTTCTCGTGCTCTTCCAGCGCCGCGAACGCGGACGCCAGCCGCTCGCGGCGAGGACCGGTGGCGCCGGTGTCGAGGCTGGCGAGGAAGTCGACCGCGGCGCGGGTGCCCGCGAGGAACTCATAGGGCAGTGTGCCGAGTTCGAAACGTTCCGGGACGGCGTCCGTCGAGGGCAGCAGCTTGTCCGGGTGCAGGCTCTTCAGCAGCTCGGGCCGGGCGGCGAGGACGCCGTGGTGCGGGCCGAGGAACTTGTACGGGGAGCAGACGTAGAAGTCGGCACCGAGTTGCTCGACGTCGACCAGGGCGTGGGCGGTGTAGTGCACGCCGTCGACGTGGAGGAGCGCCCCGGTCTGGTGCACCGCACGGGATATCGCGGCGATCGGGGGCCGCGTGCCGATCAGGTTGGAGGCGGCGGTGACCGCGACGAGCCGGGTCCGCTCGGAGAGCACGGCGCGGATGTCCTCGACGCCCAGCTCACCGGTGGCGAGGTTGAAGTCGGCCCACCGGACGGTGGCGCCGGCCTGCTCGGCGGCCTGGATCCAGGGGCGGATGTTGGCGTCGTGGTCGAGCCGGGTGACGATCACCTCGTCGCCGGGCGACCAGGTCTTGGCGAGGATGCGGGAGACGTCGTAGGTGAGCTGGGTGGCGCTGCGGCCGAAGACGATCCCGGCCGGTTCCGCGCCCAGCAGGTCCGCCAGGGCCCGGCGGCTCTCGGTGACGATGGTCTCGGCATTGCGCTCCCCCGGCGTGATCCGGCCCCGGTTCGACAGCGGCTGCGCCAGCGCGTCGGCGATGGCCTGGATGACCGGCCGGGGCGTCTGCGTGCCGCCGGGACCGTCGAAGTGCGCGATCCCGGCGCTCAGAGCGGGGAACTGCGCACGGAGAGCGGCTACGTCGTACGTCACGGAAGCTCCTGTCGATGCTCGGGCACGGCGGGGTTCGGCCGACCAGGACCTCGTCGAGGCGAGGACGACGGTAGTTCACGACGCCGGCAGCGCGAACCGCCGCTCCCTGAGGAAACGCCTGAGTGTCACCGTGCGCTCGACCACGCGTCCGGGCGGGGTGCCAGCACCGCGGAGACCACGGCGTCGGCCGATGCCATGACGTCGGCCGCGAAACGAAGGCGGCCGATGCCGAGTCGGCGCAGTGCCGGTCCGTGGTCGACGGCGACGACGAGGCAGACCGCAAGGAGGAGCAGCCGCCACAGGGCCATCACCGGGCGGCGTATCGGGCGCGGCAGTTCGGCCAGGGAGGTGTGCAGTCGCTCGCAGTGGAAGGGGACGTGGCGCTCCTCGTCGGCGAGGATCCGTCCCGCCACCTCCGAGGTGAGCGGGTCATCGGTGCCGTCGCGCAGGGCACGGTAATAGCGCAGCGCCACCACTTCCGCGATCATCAGCACCAGCAGTTCCAGGCGCAGGCCCATGAGTCGCCGCAACCGTACGAAGACGGTGTCGCTCCAGTGGCCGGTCAGCGTCGGTACGTCACCCGCGGCCAGCAGCCGGGCGAGCAGGCGGGCGTGGTTCTGTTCCTCGGCGACGACGAGCCGCACCGCCCGCGCGTAGTCGGCGTCCCCGGCCTGGTCCGCTTTGGCGACGAGGTTGGCGCCGTCACCGTCCTCGCCGACCTGGAAGCGCTGAACGCTCGCCGAAAGGGCCGGATGCAGCGTCGCCCCTTGCCCCCAGTCCGGGTCCCCCTCGGCGGCCCGGCGCTCCCGCTCGTCCTCGAACCGCTGCGTCCACTTGGCGAATCCATCCGTATGCACCCGGTCACTCCTCTCCCCGGACACGGCCACCGTGCCCTGGAGAGGGACGACGCCTGACGGGCACCGAACCGTTCCCTGCGGAGGCCGGACGGCGATGGCCACATACGATCCGGGCCGGTGCCGTGGACGTACGCACCTGCCCCCGATCACACCCCTCGGTGATCGATCCCCAGCAGACTCGCCGCGGCCCTGAAGTCCGCCGCGTGGTGGCCGACCGACAGGGACCAGTGATGGCCGACGCCCGTGGCGCTCCATGCGTCGACCCACTCGCCGGGGTCCCGGCCGAAGTCGACCCGGCTGGTGGTGTTGCCGATCTCCAGGAGCGGTCCCGGGACGACGGTGCCCTCGGAGGTGACGAAGGACAGGCTGCCGTCGGCGTCCTGGCCGAGGCCGAGGAGGGTGACGGGGCCGGGCTGGACGTCGAATTCCACGCTCACGCCCCAGCCGCGTTTGCCGTGGTAGACGCCCAGCCCGCGCAGCAGCGGGTCGCGGGCGCTGACGGCGAGGTGGCCGGGGCCGTCGTGGCCCATCTCCACCACGCCGTCCTCGAAGTTCAGCGCCTGGATCTCGGTGAACGAGCCGCCGGAGCCCACGCTCTGGGCGGCGAACTGGGCGACGCTGGTGCGCAGTTCGTACTCGCCGGCCGCGGGCACGCCCCGGGCGGTCAGCAAGGAGGCACCGAGGATCATGCCGGCGCCGAGCCGCTCGTGGAGTTCCCCGCCGAGGCCGCGATGGTAGTAGGCGAGGGTGTCGAGGCCGAAGTCGTCCACGAGCCGGTCGAGGGCGACCGACACGGTCGCTCCCCAGGCGAAGTCCTCGTCCACCACGCTGTCGTCGAGGGTGAAGACCTGCCGTGCGAGCGCCATGCGTTCGCGGGTCTCCTCCTCGGTCACCTGCTCCACCCGGTGCCGCAGATCGTCGAACTCCAGCACTTCCGTGTGCGAGCCGAACGTCGTGGACAGCAGCGTGGGGTCGGTCGACACATCGAGCATCCCCGGATAGATGTGCCCCATGAGGCCGTGCCGGGCGTGCCGTAGGGCCGCGCGGACGTGCGCGGCCCTGATCCACTGCTCGATGCGCCGCCAGGCGCTCTCCTGGCGCAGCCAGCCCGAGACCGACCGGAAGGGGATGCCGGCGCGGCGGAAGACGTTGCCGACCTCGGGCACCGGGCACTGTCCGCAGTAGGCCAGCCAGGCGCCGGTGTCGAAGGACGCGTGGTCCATCCGCTCGGTCGGCTGGAGGTCGATGACCAGGACGGGGGCGTGCGAGCGCTGGGCGATCGGCAGCACCATCGACGAGGTCAGATACGTCGTCAGGAACAGCACGATCAGGTCGCAGTCCGCCCGGCGCAGCTTCTCGGCCGCCGCCGCGCCTTCCTGGGCGTCGGAGATGAACCCGACGTCGGTCACCTCCGCGTCCATCCCCCGGAAGCGGTCGGCCACGTAACGCGCCGACTCCTGCAGTTGCGGGAGGAGTCCGGGGAACTGCGGCCAGTAGGTGCCGAGTCCGCCGGCCACGAGTCCGATCCGGGTGCGGCGCCGGGTCACCGGGGGAAGCAACTCGCGCAGCCGGGCGGCCCGTTCGGCGGTGCGGCCCGTGGTCGTTGCCGTCGTGGGGGCGGTCGTAGCCATGGCTGGTGCTCCTTTGTGACGCCGACGGGGTGGGCCTCGGCTCAGGCGCTGGCGATCCGCAGGTCTTTCCGGCTGCGGGCGGCGCTGGGCGAACGCGGGACGAGGACACGGACGATGTAGGCGCCAGCGAAAGCGGCCAGCGCCATGCAGGCGGTGATGGACCAGAGCAGGACGGCCGGGCTGTAGTCGACCAGGGCGGGGGTGAAGAACGCGGCGACCGCGAACACCCCGCGCGACAGGGCGTAGGTGAGGCCCTGGGTGGTGCCGCGGGTGTCCGCGGGCAGGGTGAGCTGCGACCAGACCTTGTAATTGGCCTCGCCTGCGAAGGGGTTGGAGAGCTGGTAGAGGACGAAGAAAACGAGCATGCCGACCAGGGCACCGGCGGTCAGGGACGCGATCACGAAGGCGAGCACCTGCACGGCGGCGGCCACGTAGAACAGCCGGTCGCGCCAGGGGCTGTCGGCGACGCGGACGAAGGCGATGGTCAGCAGTACCCCGATCGGGATGAAGGCCAGGTTGATCCCGGTGGCCAGGCTCTGTGAGGCGTCGCTGACGGTGACCAGCAGATATGTGCCGAACTGGCCGAAGGTGTTGGCCCCGAGCCCCCAGGTGACGTAGAAGACGAAGGTCGCGGCCATCGGCAGCAGGGCGGCCCGCGTCCACACGTTCTTCAACGCCATGCCGCTCGGGCCGGCGGCGTCCTCCGTCTGCTGTGCGGCGGCCCGATCCTCCTCCGCGACCTGCTCGGGCGACAGCTTCAGCCGGGAGCGGAGGTGCCAGGTGACCAGTGCGGCGAGGGCCAGTTGGCCGGTGATGATCCGGGCTCCGGTCATGCCGGTGGTGGACAGGACGAAGCCGAGGAAGATGGCGACGGTGATGCCCAGCATCCACATGACCTGGGTGAAGGCCACGAGACGTCCGCGGGCCCGGGCGGGGGCGGCGTCCGAGACCACGGCCAGGGACGTCGGCAGGTCGGCGCCCGCCGCGAGTCCCGCGATGAGCACACCGATCAGGAGGACGATGTCGTCGGGCGCCAGCGTGATGACGAGCGCGCCCACCGCGAAGCAGAAGATGTCCCAGTTGTAGACACGGCGACGCCCGAACAGATCGGCGAGCCGTCCGCCGACCAGGGATCCGACGGCGATGCAGATGGTGACGATCGCACTGATCGCGCCGGCCATCCACACGCCCATGTCGTAACTGTCGCGGTAGATGGCCAGGTTCACGGAGATGCTGACGATCAGTCCGGCATCGAGGTAGGAGGCCATGCCCGACAGGGCCGCGGCCTTCCACAGGTGCTTGGGGACGGGTTCTTCGGCCATGATGCGACTCCGTCGTCTCGTGACATCGCGGTTCCGGGCCGGATCGCAGAGAATATAGGGCGCAAAAAACGTTCCAACAAGATGCCGCGCAGATATCCGTGGCATGTCGCCGACCGCGTCCGGCGCTCCCAGGACCATGGCGCGAACCTTCCCTGTCCCCTACCGTGTTGGCCACCTAAAAACGTTTTAGGGGAAGGACCGCATCCGTGCTCTCCCCAGAACTTCAGCAGCTCTTCGAGGACCCGCCCCGCGACTTCGGCCCCACCCCCTTGTGGTGGTGGTCGGGCGCCGAGGTCACCCGTGACCGCCTGGAATGGCAGATGCGGACGTTCGCGGACGGCGGCGTCCACAACCTCGTGGTGATCAACCTGGCGCCGACGGGCCCGAGTTTCGGCGCCCGCGCCGACGAACCGGCGTGGTTCGGCGAGGAGTGGTGGGCCCGCTTCACCGACGCCTGCGAGATCGCCGCCCGACTCGGCATGCGCCTGTGGTTCTACGACCAGATCGGGTTCTCCGGCGCCAACGTCCAGGGCGGCGTCACCCGACGGCACCCCGAGGCCGCGGGCCTGGCCCTGCGCACCCGCACGGCGACCGTGCACCGGGGCACGGTGGCCCTCCGGGATGGCGAGACCCTGGTGGGCGCTTACGACGCCGACGGCCGGCGCCTGCCTGATCCGGTCGGCGTCGCGGACGGCACCCAGGTACAGCTGGTCACCGCGGTGCCCACGGCGTTCGACTACCTGGACCCGCACGCCGTGGGCGCATTGATGGACGCCGTCCATCACGAGTACGACCGCCGTGTGCCGGAGTACCTGGGCAACGTCATCGCGGGCAGCTTCCAGGACGAACTGCCGGGCACCAACTCATGGAGCCGCCGCTTCCAGGAGGAGTTCCGCGTGCGGCGCGGCTACGACCTGCTCGACCACCTGCCGGCCCTGTTCGGCACCCGTACCACGGACGAGGCGGCGAAGATCCGCGCCGACTACTATGCGGTCCGCGCGGAACTCACCGAAGAGGCCCTGTTCCGCCCGCTCGCCGACTGGCACCGCGAGCGCGGCCTGCTCCTGGGCTGCGACCAGAGCAACCCGGCCCGCGCGGGCTACCCGGCCCAGTCGACGCAGCTCTACACGGACTACTTCCGTACCCACCGCTGGTACAGCGCCGCGGGCAGCGACCACCACGGCGACGCCAAGGTCCACTCCTCGATGGCGCACCTCTACGGCCACGAGCGCGTCTGGATCGAGGCGTTCCACTCCTCCGGCTGGGGCGGCACCCTGGAGGACACCTACGACTGGCTGCTGCCGTTCCTGCGCAGCGGCGCCAACCTCTACAACCCGCATGCCAGTTACTTCGGCACCGCGGGCGGCTGGTTCGAGTGGGCACCGCCCGCCACCGACTGGCGACAGCCGTACTGGAAGCAGTACCCGGCCTTTTCCAGAGCCGTCGCCCGGATCTGCTCGATCATGTCCTGGGGAAGCTACGAGGCCGACGTGGCGGTCCTGCACCCCACCGCCACCATGCAGTCCATCCTCCCCCTGGACGCACCCGTCCACCACTTCGGCGACGGCCGGCTCGGCGCCCCGCACACCGACGCCGACGAGACACAGCGGCACTACCTCGACCTGTGCGGTACGAACGACTGGCGGCGCCCCCGCGCCGGCGCACTGGATCTGCGCCGGGTCTCGTTCGACGTCATCGACGACGACTCCCTCCAGCGCGCCAAGGCCGCCGATGGCGCCCTGCGGATCAGGGACCTCGCGTACAGCGCGGTGCTGCTGCCTTCGGCGAGCGTCCTGGAGGAGGAGACGGCGCGTCGGCTGACCGAACTGCTCGATGCCGGCGGACGGGTCGTGGTCGTGGGGCGGGCTCCGGCGACGGCCGCCGGACTGGCCGGTGACGACTCCGCCGTAGCGGCGCTGGTGTCGCATCCACGGCTGGAGCGGGTACGCGACGCCGAAGCGGGCGCGGCGGCGGTGGCCGACTCGGCCGGACACGCCACCGGCGAAGTGCCGCTGCTGGTCAGGAGGCAGGGGAACACGGCGGTCGCCCTGGTGACGGGGGCTTTCCCCGACGCCTGCGTACGTGAACGGGGCGCCCGGAACCACACCACCGACCCCTCCCGCTACGCCCGCACCTCGTCCGTCACCGTGCGCGCCCCGGTCGCCGAGGCCGAGGTCTGGAACCCGGCGAACGGCACCCGGAGCCCGGCACGCGTCACCGTCGCCGAGGACGGAGTGTCGACCATCGAGGTACGCCTGGACGGCGCCCCCGCCGTGCTCGTCGTATGGCACGAAGGCGCACCGACGAGCCGCGCGGCCGTACCTCCGGGGCCGGACGAGGCGATCATCGATGTCTCGACCGGCTGGCAGGGCCGCCTGATCCCCACTCTGGACAACCGGTGGGGCGATCTGGCGCTGCCCCCGGGGTCGTCCGTGGCCGAGCCGCAGATCTGGGACATGGCGTGGACCGAGTCCGAGGCGCCGGACGCTGTGTGGCGGCGGACGCGTGCCACGTACGGCAACCGGGTCCGCGTCCTGCCGCCGGTTCCCGCCGCCGACGCCCCCGAGCCGCTCGACGCCGAGTCCGTCGAGCGGGTTCTGGACGGGGAGTTGCCCCTCTCGCCGGGGTGGGATGTGGCGGTGTACTCGTCGAGCCGTGGGATCCCGGAGCCGGGCGGGCTGCTCGGCACCAAGAGTCTGGTGAACGAGGAGTTCGTACGCGTCCCCGTGCCCGGCGGCCGAACAGTCGCCCGGGTCCGGGCGATCGTGGAGACCGGTCACCGGGGACCTGCCGACCTGCACGTCGCCGCGGAAGCGGTCAAACGCGTGTGGTGGGACGGCGAGTTGCTGGACACGGGATGCGGGTATGTGGCCTCCGCGCAGGTGACGGTGGCCCGCGCTCGGCATGTGCTCGAGTACGAACTGTCCGACGCCCAGGGTCGGCCGTCGACGATCGGGGCCGCCGCCGATACACCGCTGGGGAGTTACCTCTGCCTGTCCGAGCCGGACGGATTCGCGGCGCGGCCGCGGTTCATGCGTCTGCCCGACGGAGTGGGACCGGACGGCGGCCCGGTGACGTACCGCGCACGATTGCGCCTGCCCGGCGACGGAGTGCGGGCGGTGCTCGTCGTGGGTGCCGCGGCGGCGGTCACCGTGCTGCTCGACGGCGCTGTCGTGGCGCGGCAGGAGAAGGTGGAGTACTACGAGGCGGACTGGGGCGCGGTGCCGATGTTCTTCCGCCATGAGGTGGCTCTCGGGGCGGGCGAGCACGTGCTCGACGTGGTGACCGACGGCGACCGGGAGGCGGTGTTCGTCGACCTGGTGGCGCAGTCGACGGCACTGGTCAGTGGCGCCGGCTGGGAGGCGGAGTCGGGCGCCTGGCACGGACGTACCGTCGAAGACACCGTAAGACGCGGCGAGTTGCAGCACTGCCACGCCGCCGTACGGTCGCACCCCTTGCCGGACACCGAGTGGCTCAGCGGCCCGCCGGTGCTCGGCGGCCGCATGCTCCACGTACGGTCCACCGACGACGTGCATGCGTCAGCGCAACGCTTCCGGTCCACCGTGCCCGCGGGCACGGTCTCGATCGATCTGCCGCTGGAGATACCCGCGCGGGTGCGGGTCGGCAAGGGCGCGGAACGCCCCCTCGACGGCCAAGTGCTCACGCTGGAGCGGCCGTTGGGGGAACCCACGGAGCTGGAGGTCGTCACCGCGCCCACGGCACTCCTGCGCGCGGGCGCCGCGTGGCGCGGGCCCGCACGGGTGCGTACGGTGCCGGCGCCGCTGGCTCTCGGGGACTGGAGCGCGGGGGGACTGGGCAGTTGGAGCGGGGGCGTGGCCTATGCGCGGGTGCTCGATGTGCCGCCTGGGCCGGACCCGGTGCTGGATCTGGGACGGGTGCGGGGCAGCGTCGAGGTCGCGCTGGACGGGGAGGTGGTCGGCGAGGCGTTCTGCGCGCCGTACTGCTTCCCGTTGCCCGGCGCCGCGGGGCGCACCGTGCGGATCGAGGTGACCGTGTACAACACCCTGGCGCCGTATCTCGCCGGGGCGACCCCGACCGCCTGGGCCTTCCCGTCCCAGCTCCCGTCGGGTCTGCTGGGACCAGTGACGCTGCGCACTGCGCACTCGTGATCAGAGGTCGGCCGGCGGCAGCGTCGAGTCCCGTACGACGAGGCCGGGCGCGAACACCCGGGTTTCGTGGACGTGTTCGGCGCGGGCCTCGATCTCGTCGAGCAGCATCTCGACGGCCGCCCGCCCGAGCTCCTCGACCGGCTGCCGGACGGTCGTGAGGGTCGTCGCCCCGAAGCTCGCGATGTCGAGGTCGCCGTAGCCGACCACCTGTACGTCCTCGGGGATGCGCACGCCCCGGTCGGTCAGTCCGCGGCACAGACCCGCGGCGAGGAAGTCGTTGGTGCAGAAGACCCCGTCGGGCAGTTCGGCAAGTTGGTCCGCGATCTTCATGCCGTACGCCACCGTCATCTCCTGGGCGACGACCTGGTCACAGCGCGCCTCCCGCCGGCTGCGCACCGCCTGCCGGGCGCCCTGGTAGCGGTCGGCGCACTGGCGGATCCCGCGCTCTCCGTTGACGACGAGGATGTCCCGCGCCCCACGCTCCAGCAGGTGCTGCACAGCGATGCGTCCGCCGGCGATGTCGTCGACCGAGGCGGAACAGCCTTCCCGTTCCGGCATCGCGCGGTCGGCCAGGACCAGCGGGATGCCACGATCACGCAGCCGGGTCAGCCGTCCCGGATCGGCGCTGAGGGGAACGACCACGACACCGACGGCACGCTGCTCGACGAGCATGGTGAAGTAGCCCTGTTCGCGCTCCGGCGCGTCCCCGCTGTGACAGAGCACGAGCGCATAGCCGTGGTCGTACGCCGCGTCGGCGGCGCCCCGTGCGATGCGCGCGTAGAAGGAGTTGGCCACGTCGGGCAGGACCAGCCCGATCGAGGACGAGTGCCCGGTGCGCAGGCCGGAGGCGCCGGGGTGGGGGACGTAGTCGAGCGCCGCGATCGCGCTGCGGACGCGTTCGGCGGTCTGCGCGTTGACCCGCTCGGGCCGGTTGAGCACGTTCGACACCGTGGACACCGAGACGCCTGCCGCGGCGGCGACCTCCTGAATGCGGGCGGGGCGTGCCGAAATGGCGTCCACCCCCTCGCTATGAGAGCCGTGCGACCAGGCACGACAGTGGTCCTCATGGGCCAAGCAAGTATAGCGCGGCTGCGCATAAAACGATTTTCCGCACGGGTTCGTTCCCGGTGGAGGGGGCCGGTGCGCCCGGCCCCCTGCCTGGGTCAGCCGCGGGTCAGCGTGACCTTGTACTCCCGGGTCTGTGACCCGTCTTCGCTGGTCAGGGTGGCGACGTACGCCGTCCTCGCCTCCTTGCGGACCGTCACCGTCGCATACGGGTCGCGTGCGGTGGCCGTGACCTGGGCCCGGTCCGGGCGTTCGGCCGTCACGCGATAGTCGGTCCGGTCGGGGTCGAAGCCGGTGACAGGGACTCCGGCCACCTCGATCGACGCGGCCCCGGCGTCCGAGGAGGCGCCGGGCGCCTTGGCGTACACCTCGATCTCGCCGAGGGTGATGTAACCGCCCGGGGGTGCCGTCATGACCACGCGCACCGCGTTCACCGGTCCGCCGGCCTTCACCGGGACGTCGACGACGGGTGTGCCCTCGGTGCCGACCTCGACGGAGTCGCTGGCGTCGGCCCAGGTGCCGTCGGCCTGCCGCGCCTGCAGCTTCAGGGATTGCGCGAAGCTGACGTTGCCGCCGTCCCGGTGGAAGTGGGTGACGACGCGGGTCACGTCGCGGGCCTCCGGCAACGTGAAGGTGACGGTGTCGGACGGGTTCTTCGTGCCCGGTTTCCAGTTCGACCAGGCCTTCTCGGTGAGGTCCCCGTTGCGCAAGCGGTCGGCGGAGTAGCCGCTCTCGGTGAACGTGGCGCCGACGGTCACGTTCTCGTCGCGCGCGGCGTTCGTCTGGCGGGGTTCCGTGACCTGGACACGTGCGGTCGCCGGGACGGTGGTGCCGTCGGGGAGGCGGGCGGTGCCGCGCAGGGTCGTCACTCCGGCGCCGTCGAAGGCGCCCTCGGGTGCCGGGTCCCAGGAGACGGGGAGGTCGGGGGCGCCGCCGTGCCTGCCGACGCCGACGACCGTGGCGGGCAGGTCGGGCCGTCCGCCGGTGTAGGTCTTGGAGCGGGCGGGAAGGGTGGCGGCGATCGTGTCGACGGTGACGACCGCTTCGGCCGGGATGGTGCGCCCGCGTACGTCGGTCGCCTCGCCCTTCACTCGGACCGTGCCGGGCGTGCGCCACCGCGAGTCGGACGGGACCTGCCACTCCACGGGGAGGGCACCACGGGCGCCGTCCCGGTAGACGGGCGTGACGGTTTCGGGAAGTTCGGGTGCGCGGCCGGGGACGGTGAACGCCTTCGCGGGCTCGGTGCGGAGCGCGGTCTCGTCGATCACGGTCCACCGCTGGTTGGCGTTGGACGTGGGCAGGTACGCCGACACGCGGGCGCCGTCTGCGGTGGACTGCCCGGCGACATCGATCAGGCGGCCGGTGGCGGCGTTGACGAAGGTCCAGGTGCCGTCGCCGGTCGTCGACATGATCCACTGCGCTTGTGGCCCTGAGCCGCCGGTGTCCTCCAAGACGGCCTCGTTGTCGCGCACAGCAAGGCGCTTGCCCGTCGCCGCGTTGACCAGGGCGTAGCGCTCACGGTTGCCGTCACCGCGGGTCAGCTTGCGCACCGACCACAGCTGGGACTCGGCGTTCGGGTCGCTCGTGCGGATGACGACGCCGTTGCCGTCGTCGGACGAGGCCAGGGACTTGCCGCTGTGCGCGCCCTGGAGCCGGTAGGTGTGGCCGGGCTGGACGAGCGCGGCGTCCTTGTCGGTGCCGGCGACACCGTCGATGAGGAACGACGTCACCGACTTTGCCGGCACGGTCAGCGTGGCCGAGTCGTCAGTCACCTTCACCGCGGTACCCCGGACGAGCGCCCCGTCGGCGCTGGTGACCACGGGCGTCACCTTGGCGCCGGGCGCGATGTGCCGGAAGCGGGAGAGGTCCAGGGTCACGGCGCGCGCGGTCGTGCCGTTGTTGACGTGCACCACGGTAGCTCCGCGCCCGGACCCGCGGACCGCGGCGACGCTCGACCGGTCGTCGACCTTCACGAAGTGGTCGCCGGGCCGGATGTGGTGGGTGAAGTTGCGGATCGTGTGGAACTTGGTGTTGGTGCGGATCGGGCAGGTCTCCGGCGTGTCCGTGGACTTGCAGTTGAACGGGATGTGGATGCTGCCCCAGTTCTTCCCCGCCTGCGCCTGCGGGATCGAGTCCTCGACGGGCTGCCACAACACCCAGGCGGAAGGCTCCAGTTCCCGCATGTCGTCGACGATCCGGGTGGCGATGCCGAGGCCCGGCTCCATGCCGGTGAAGTCGGTGCCGGTGCCCCAGGTGCCCTCGACCTCGCTCATCCAGAACTTCTTGTCCGCGGCCTTGGCACTGTCCCGGGCGCTGGTGCGCATGCCGGTGCCGTAGGTGTGCACGTTGAGCTGGTCGACGGCGGCGCGCGAGGCGCTGTCGTAGGCATTCCAGTTCTGGACGAAGATGCTCGGGTTCGTCTCGTCCATCGCGGAGATGGTCGCGCGCGTCTTGGCGTCGGCCAGGGCCCGGCTCAGGGCCTGGACGACCTTCTGCTGGAGCTCGGGCCCGGCGTGCGCGCCTTCCTGACGGCCGCCGGTGGGCCGGCCGTCGGGGCCCAACTGGGTGCCCCAGTAGTTGGTGTTGGGCTCGTTGAGCGGGGCGATGGTGTCGAACCTGATGCGGTGCTTCTTCTCCAGGTGGTCCGTCACCCGGGTCAGATAGGTGGCGAACTCGTCGACGCGGTCCGCGCGGATCTGGTCCGTGCTCGCGTCGAAGCCGCCCGAGACGTATCCGCTGACCGTCTGGAACCACGGCGGCGAGTTGCTGAACGCCTCCCAGCGGGTCACCTTGTCCTTGATCTGGTCCACCCACCAGCGCTGGTTCGTGTCGGCCGCCCAGTTCCAGTGGTCGGGGTTGCCGGGGTTCCACCAGTCCATGTCTTCCCTGGTGGTGCCCGCGGGGGCCTTCCAGAAGCCCTCCATCGTCGCGCCGGTCTTCATGTAGTCCTTGCGGACGTCGGGGGCGTTGCCGCCGCCGATGTTGTAGCGCGCGATGTTGAGGCGGAGACCGTCCTCGCCGAACAGCATGTCGACGAGCTGCTCGCGGATGGGGGCCGGGTAGCCGCCGGTGGCGTTGGCGAACCACACCAGGCTCGTGCCCCACCCTTCGAACTCCTGCTGCTGGTACGACGGGTCGATGCGCACCGTGACCGCGTCGGCGGCGGCAGCCGGGGGTCCGGCCATGAGTCCCGCGCCGAGGGCCAGGGGAACGGTGACCGTGAGTGCCCGGACGAGGCGATGTCTGCTGGACATGGATTCCCTTCGGGAGCGAACAGAACCGCACAGAACCAATCGAGCTTCTCGAATGTTTTAGGACGGCATCCAACACGTCAAGAGATACGGCAGCTTCACACCTCTTGACGCGTGCAACATCAATGAGCGTCCATATATCTAAACTACGTTTGCTGTTATGGACAGACGGAGGCTCAGTGGCCGGTCCAGGCTCAGTCCGCACCCGTCCGATCGTCACGTCCCTGGCCGTTCTGCTCACCGTCTCCGGATGCTCGGTGGCCGGCGCCGACCCCATCGGAGGCGGTCCCGACACCCTGCGCATCGTCCTTCCCGAGGAACCCCCGACCCTCGAACCCTGCGACGCCTCACTCACCGCGACGGGCCGGGTGACGCGAGCCAACATCACGGAGGCGCTCACCGAGCGCGAGGCGTCCACCGGTCGGCTTCAGCCGGCGCTGGCCACCAAGTGGAGCCGCACGTCGGCCACTTCGTGGACCTTCACGCTCCGGCCGGGGGTCAGATTCCACGACGGTTCGCCGCTCACGGCCGACGCGGCCGCCTTCTCGGTCAAGCGCGCCACGGACTCCCGCATCGACTGCAACGTCGACGGCTACATCTTCGCGGACAGCGAGCTGACCGCCGTACCGGTCGACGACACCACGCTCAAGGTCACCACAGCCGAGCCGGACCCGATCCTGCCGCTGCGCCTGTCCTTCGTGGAGATCGTGCCGACGAGCACGGCGCCCAACTCCCGGGTGCGCGAGCCGGTCGGCACGGGGCCGTACCGGATCGACGAGTGGAGCGAGGGGCACTTCCTGCGTCTGAAGCGCTTCTCCGAGTACTGGGGAAGGGCACCGGAGTTCAACGCGGCCACCTATGTCTGGCGGGCGGAGGGCAGCGTGCGCGCCGCGATGGTGACCAATGACGAGGCGGATGTCGCGATCGGCCTCGCGCCCGAGGACGGGGCGGGCGACCGGGCGGTGGAGTTCGCCACCAACGAGGTGTCGTACCTGCGGATGGACGCCGCCAAACCGCCCCTGGACGACATCCGGGTCCGACGAGCCATCAACTATGTCGTGGATCGCGAGGGGTTGACCACGGCGGTCTTCGCCGGCCGGCCGACCGGCCAGCTCGTCGCCAAGGGCGTCACCGGCCACAACCCCCGCGTCCGGCCGTGGCCTTACGACCCGGAACGCGCGCAGCAACTCGTGGCCGAGGCCCGCGCCGACGGCGTCCCGACCGGCAGGACCATCACCATCATCGGCCGCAACGGCATCTACCCCAAGGCCGCCGAGGCGATGGAGGTGGTGCAGGACGGCCTGCTCAAGGCCGGGCTGAAGGCAGAGATCAAGATGCTCGACGTCAACGCCTGGCTGGAGTACCTGCTGCGCCCCTTCCCGGCGGGCGACACCGGCCCCACCCTGCTCCAGGCGCAGCACGGCAACCAGGCCGGGGACGCCGCGTTCACGATGGAGCAGATCTACGGCAGCAAGGGCGCCCAGAGCAGCTACGGCACCCCCGCGTTCGACGCAATGATCGAGCGGGCGGAGCTCGCCTCGGGCTCGGCGCGGCAGACGGCGTTCGCGGATGCGTTCACGTACCAGAACGACGAGGTCGTACGGGATGCCGTCATCGCCAACATGACCGGGATCCTGGCACTCTCCTCGAAGGTCCGCTACCGGCCGGACCCGTCCACCAATGACGAGATGCGGCTCGCCGACATGCGCCGCGCGGACTGAGGGAGCGGATGTGCTGATCCTGCTGCGCCGCCGTGCGGTCTCCAGCGTCATACCGCTGCTGGTCGTCGTCCTCGGCGTGTTCTTCCTCGCCCGCCTCACCGGAGACCCCGCCAACCTGTACCTGCCGCTCAGCGCGACACCCGAGATGCGCGCGGAGTTCGCCGCCCGCAACGGCTTCGACGAGCCACTGATCACCCAGTTCGGCGACTACCTCGCCCAGGTCGCGCGGCTCGACTTCGGCGAGTCGCTGCGCACCGCCCAGCCGGCGAGCGAGGCGGTTCTGCGGGCCTTCCCCGCGACGATCCAGCTGGCGGGCTGGACGATGTTGCTCTCCATCGTGGGCGCCGTGGCGATCGGCAGCCTGGCGGCCTACCGGCCCAACTCGGCCATGGACCGGGTGGCGAGCCTTCTCTCCTCGACCGCCGCGAGCGTGCCCGACTTCTGGTTCGCCATCATGGGGGTGCTGGTCTTCGCGGTGACGCTCGGCTGGCTGCCCACGTCCGGTACGAGCGGTGCGGCGGCCTGGGTGCTGCCGGTGGCCACGCTGTTCATCCGCCCGTTCGGGGTGCTGGTCCAGGTGGTGCGGGGCGCCATGGTCACCGCGCTCTCCGCGCCGTACGTGAAGGTGGCGCGCAGCAAAGGCGCCTCCGAGGCACGGGTGGTGTTCGGGCACGCCCTGCGCAACGCGGCGGCTCCCGCGCTCACCGTCGCGGGCGACCTCGCTGTGGGGCTGGTCAACGGGGCCGTCGTCGTCGAGACCGTCTTCGGCTGGCCCGGCATCGGCAAACTCATGATCGACTCGGTGCTGCAGCGGGACTTCGCGGTGCTGCAGGCCGCGGTGCTGCTCACGGCACTGGTGATCTTCGCGCTCAACATCCTGGTGGACCTCTGCCACGCGCTGCTCGATCCACGGGTACGGCAGCCGGCGGCGGCATGAGTCGAGGACGGGACATGCTTCGAAAAGCAGATGGGGCAGCGGCACGGCGGAACTGGCTCTCACCGCTGCTGCGGGACCGGTTCGCGTTCGCGGCGGCGCTGGTGCTGGTGGTGGTCGCGCTGTGCGCCGTACTGGGTCCGCTCCTCGCCGGCGACCTGGCGACCCGGCAGAACCTGCGCGCGCCCGGGCGGCCGCCGTTCAGCCTCGACCACGGCTGGGCGTTCGTCCTCGGCAGCGACTCCCTGGGCCGGCCGGTCGCCGCCCGGCTGCTCGCGGCGGCCGGGACGACGCTGTCCGTGGCCGTGCCCGCCGTGCTGTGCTCCCTGCTCATCGGGTCGGTGTGGGGCATGTGGGCGGGCTATCACGGAGGATGGCGCGAGAACGTGTCGCTGCGGATCGCCGACGTGATCCTCAGCTTCCCGTCACTGCTGCTGGCCGTGGTCGTGCTGTACGTGTTCTCGCCGAGCACCGCGAACATCGTGCTGGTCCTGGCCGTCGCCCGGATCCCGGTCTATCTGCGCACCGCGCGCGCCGAGTCCGCCGAGCTGCGCAGCCGGCTCTTCATCGACGCGGCCCGCACCTTCGGCACCAGCGGCTGGGCGACCATCCGGCGCCATGTAGCCCCCTCGGTGCTGCCCACGCTGCTCACCGTGGCCGCGCTCGACTTCTGCTTCGTGATGCTGGCCGAGTCCTCGCTGAGCTTCCTGGGCATCGGCATCCAGCCACCGGATGTGAGCTGGGGGCTGATGGTGGCGCAGGGGCGGCAGGAGTTGCAGAGCGCGTGGTGGATCGCGCTCTTCCCGGGGCTCGCCATCGTCCTCACGACCGTGTCGGCGACGGTGCTCGCCTCCTGGGCACGGCTGACGACGGATCCGGGGCAGCGGTGGCGGCAGGGGCTGCGGCGCGGTCGCCCTACGGCGGAGAAGGGTGCGGGCGCCCGCACCACCGTGGGCACCGGCGGGACCCGGGGCCACGGCCCGGCCGTTGAGCAGTCGGCGCCGGACGCTCACGCCGAACAGCCGGCGCCGGCCGCTCACGTCGAACAGCCGGCGCCGGCCGCCACCCTCTCCGTCACAGACCTGTCGGTCGACATCCACACCCCCACCGGCCCCGTCCCCGTCGTCCGCGGCGTCGGTTTCTCCGTCCGCTCCGGCGAGACACTGGCTCTGCTGGGCGAGTCGGGGTGCGGCAAGAGCATGACCGCGCATGCCGTCGCGGGGCTGCTCGATCCGGTCGCCGAGGTGGTGGGCGGGCAGGTGCGGCTGAGCGGCGAGGATCTGCTGACGCTGGACGCGCGGGCCAGGCGGCGGCTGGCCGGGCCCGGTCTGGCCATGGTGTTCCAGGACGCGCTCAGTTCGCTCAACCCCGTCATGACGGTCGGCACGCAGCTCGCGGAGCCGTTCCGGATCCACGAGGGCATGTCCCGGCGAGCGGCGCGGGCCAGAGCGGTGGAGCTGATGGAGCGCGTCGGCATCCCGGAGGCACGTGCACGCGCCGACGCCTATCCGCACCAGTTCTCCGGAGGCATGCGCCAGCGCCTGCTGATCGCGACAGCGGTCGCGCTGCGCCCGCGGGTCCTGCTCGCCGACGAGCCGACGACGGCCCTGGACGTGACCGTGCAGGCCCAGATCATGGACCTGCTGCGGGAGTTGCGCAGCGAGCAGCACACGGCGCTCGTCCTCATCACGCACGACCTCGGACTCGCCGCCGAGCACGCGGACCGCGTCGCCGTGATGTATGCGGGCACGGTCGTGGAGACCGGGCCGGTGGCCGAGGTGTTCGCTCAGCCCCACCACCCCTACACGCGCGGCCTGTTGGAGTCGGTACCGGCCGAACAGCACCGGGGCGCCCGGCTCAGCTCCATTCCCGGCAGCCCGCCGGACCCGCGGTCCGTGCCCACCGGCTGCGCCTTCCGCACCCGCTGTCCCATGGCCCGCGACCGCTGTGCCACCCACCGGCCACAGCTGACCGCCACGGCGACCGGCCGGACCGCCGCCTGCCACTTCGGGAAGGAGCTCGCCGATGCCTGAGCATGGCACCCTGCTGGAGGCCACCGGCCTTGTGAAGAGCTTCCCGGTGAGGCGCGGCACCAGGCTGCGCGCACTCGACGGCGTGGACCTGACCCTCGGTCGCGGGCAGACGCTCGGCCTGGTCGGCGAGTCCGGCTGCGGCAAGACCACGCTGGCCAGGATCCTGCTGCTCCTGGAGCGCCCCGACGCGGGCACCGTACGGTACGACGGCGTCGACCCGTTCGCGCTGTCGGGTGCGGAGCTGCTCGCCTGGCGCCGGAAGGTGCAGATGGTCTTCCAGGACCCGTTCGGCTCGCTCAACCCCCGGATGTCCGCGGCGGATCTGATCAGCGAGCCCTGGCGCACCCACCACGGCCTCGTGCCCGCCGGGAAACGTTCGGCCCGCGTGGGCGAGCTGCTGGAGCTGGTGGGACTGAGGGCGTCCGACGCGCACCGCTATCCGCAGGAGTTCTCCGGCGGGCAGCGGCAGCGGATCGGGATCGCCCGCGCCCTGGCCCTGGAACCCGACGTCATCGTGTGCGACGAACCGGTCTCCGCGCTGGACCTGTCGGTGCAGGCGCAGGTGCTCAACCTGCTGTGCGATCTGCGGGACGAGCTGGGACTGTCGTACGTGTTCATCTCGCACGACCTGTCCGTGGTGCGCCATCTCGCCGACCGGGTCGCCGTGATGTATCTCGGCCGGATCGTCGAGTCGGGTCCGGTCGAGGAGGTCTTCGACCGGCCGCGCCATCCCTACACGGCGGCGCTCCTGTCGGCGGCGCCCTCGCCGGTGGCCGGCGGTGGGCGCGGGCGGCAGCGCATCCTGCTCACCGGCGAGATCCCCTCACCGGCGAACCCGCCGTCCGGGTGCCGGTTCCGGACCCGGTGTTGGCGCGCGCAGGACGTCTGTGCCGAGGCCGCGCCCGCCGCACTGCCGGGAGCCCCACTGCACAGCGCGGCCTGCCACTTCCCGCTGGAGGAGGCGCCCGCGGCCGTGGGATGAGTGCCGGACGCGCTCTTCTGCTCAACTCGCCCTTCTCGTACCGTCGTTCACGTTTGATGTGGCCAATGTGACGGAAGGGTTTTCATGGGCAGAGGTCTGCTTGCGCTGGTACTCACCGCGGTCACCGGCGCCTCGCTACTCACCGCACCCGCGAGCGCGGCCCCGCCCGGCCCCTCCGACGTGTACCGGCCGGTGCGCGGGCCGTCCGCGCCCGCCGAGTACCGCTACGCCCAGAAGACCGTGTCCGGCGAGTCGATCCCCCGCCACGCACACGACCTGGCCGCGGCGCAGGCCCGGAAGCTGCCGGTCGTCGGCGGCCGCTGGAAGAACGCCGGACCCACGAACATCGGCGGCCGGGTCGTCTCCCTCGCACTCGACCCCAAGCGCGCCGACACCCTGTACGCGGCGGCCGCGAGCGGCGGTCTGTGGCGCAGCACGGACGCCGGGGCCACGTTCCACTCCGTGTGGCCCGACAGTTGGACGCAGGCCATGGGCGCGGTCACGGCCGCCCCGGACGGCACCCTGTACGTGGGCACTGGCGAGCCCAACCCGGGCGGCGGCAGCGTCACGTACGAGGGGACGGGCCTGTACCGGAGCCGGGACGGTGGCCGGAGCTGGACGCCGCTCGGCCTGCGCGACTCCGGGGCGATCAGCGCCATCACCGTCGACCCGGCCAACCCGCGCCGCATCTACGTGGCCGCGGCCGGCTCGCTCTACAACGGCGGCGGCGACCGGGGCGTGTACCGCTCGGAGGACGGCGGCGCGACCTGGGAGCGGATCCTCGCCGGTGCCAACGAGTTCACCGGCGCCACTGAGATCGTGGCGGACGGCGACCGCCTGTACGCCGTGCTGTGGGACAAGCGCCGCCGCCCCGATCTGCGCACATACGGCGGTGTCGGCTCCGGCGTCTTCCGCAGCACGGACGGCGGCGAGACGTGGGAGCGGCTGGGCGGCGGACTGCCCGCCGTGGGCCCCGACGTCGGACGCATCGGCCTGGGCGTCGCGGGCGACCGGCTCTACGCGATCGTCAACAAGGCCGACGGCCACTTCGAGGGCTTCTACGCCTCCGCCGACGGCGGCGACAACTGGACCCGCACACCCGCCAATGACGACCTCACCAACTCGCAGTCCAGCTTCGGCTGGTGGTTCGGGAAGGTGTGGATCGACCCCCGGGACGCCGAGCACGTGCACGTGGCCGGGGTCGCCCTGCTGACCACCAAGGACGGCGGCGCCACCTGGAGCGCCGACGACACGAGCATGCACGTCGACCACCACGCCATGGTGTGGGACCCGCGCCGCCCCGGCCGCGTCTACCTCGGCAACGACGGCGGCGTCTATCGCTCCGACGCGCGCGGCGACGGCGGCTGGGTCAAGTCCCGCCACCAGCCGTACACCCAGCTCTACAGCGCGGCGATCACCCCGCAGGACGTCACCCGGATCTCGGGCGGCGCGCAGGACAACGGCTCGCTGCGCTCCTGGGGCGGGGAGAAGTTCAACGAGTACCTCGGCGGGGACGGCGAGGAGAACCTGATCAACCCGGCCGACGTGAACAACGTCTTCGCCTGCTACCAGTACGGCAACTGCTTCCGCTCCACCGACGGCGGCGACACCCTTACGTACTTCGCCGACCGGACGACGTTCCAGCGCCGCAACTGGTTCACGCCGATGGCTTTCGATCCGCGTGACCCGAAGGTCCTCTACTACGGCTCCGAGGTCCTCAACCGCTCCACGGACGGCGGCGAGACCTGGCAGACCGTCAGCCCCGACCTGAGCGGCGGCCCGGGCTCCGACCCGCTCTACCCCAACTACGGCACCATCACCTCCATCGCCCCCGCGTCCGACGGCCGCACGGTCTACGTGGGCACGGACGACGGCCGCGTCTGGGTCACCAGGGACCTGGGCGCCACCTGGACGAAGCTGGCCGAGGGGCGCCCCTGGGTCACCCGGGTGGTCGTCGATCCGAAGAACCCCGACCGGGTGTGGACCACCCACTCCGGCTACCGCTCCGGCGACCCGCTCCCCCACGTGTACGGCAGCGCCGACGGCGGCCGGCACTGGCGCGACCTGTCGGGCAACCTCCCGGCGGCCCCCGTCAACGACCTGGTCGTGGCCCGTGGCGGTGTCCTCCATATCGCCACCGATCAGGGCGTGTTCACGTCCGTGACGGGCGGCGGACGCTGGCTGCGTCTGGGCCGCGGCATGCCGCAGGTGCCGGTGGACGACATCGAGTACGACGCGGGGCACCACCGGCTGGTGGCGGCGACGTTCGGGAGGGGGTTCTACGAGCTGACCACGCTCTGACATCGACCGGATCGAACTCGCCCGCGTCCTCGGCCGATCCACACACTGATCAGCGCGACTCGGGCATGCGGCCGCCCGCCTCACACAACCGCCACGGGTCCCGGACCGGAGGATGATCCGGGACCCGTGAAGCACGATTCAGGTGAAGTTCACGTCGCTGCACAGGGAGTACGTCTGGTCCATGTGCGACGCCTGCCAGATCGTGTAGACGACGTGGCGACCGGTGAGTCCCGGCATGCTCACGTCGATCGAGTAGTTCTGGCTGGGGGCATAGCGGCCGGTTCGAGTGACCAGTTGGAGGTCGCCCCAGGTCAGCGGCTGGGTGGTCGGATCGAAGCCCTGGCGGGTGACGTAGACGAGGAAGTAGTCCGCACCATGGCTGGCCTGGTCGTACAGGCGCACGGTGAAGTCGCTGCTGCCGATGTCCGTCGTCTTCCAACGGCCGAGCGCTCCCATCGCGTCCAACTTGCTCCTCGCGAAACGGGGGCGCAACGTCCGATTGCGCCACTCTTCCCATGCCGCTCTCCCCACCCCTCGCTTCCCACCCAGACCGACCGGCGATCGGCAGCCTTGCCGTGACCCCACCCACGCCCTAGCCTGACTTTGTGCCGCTAATAAACAAAGCCCGAACGCACAACGCCGTGCCGGGCAACCGAAGCGACCTCACCCGACTCCGTATCGCCCTCACCGTCTTCTTCGCCCTCGACGGCTTCGTCTTCGCCGGCTGGGTCGTGCGCATCCCGGCCATCAAGGAGCAGACCAACGCCTCCAGCAGCGCACTCGGCCTCGCCCTCCTCGGCGTCTCCGCCGGCGCGGTCGTAACGATGATGGTCACCGGCCGCCTGTGCCGTCGCTTCGGCAGCCATCCGATGACCGTGATCTGCGGCATCCTGCTCTCCCTCAGCGTCGCCCTGCCTCCGCTCACCCACTCCGTCCTGGCACTCGGGGCCGTCCTGCTGGTCTTCGGTGCGGCGTACGGCGGGATCAACGTGGCATTCAACAGCGCCGCGGTCGACTTGGTGCGAGCCCTGCGACGCCCCGTCATGCCCAGCTTCCACGCGGCGTTCAGCCTCGGCGGCATGATCGGCGCCGGGCTCGGTGCGCTCGTCGCCGGTGCGCTGACTCCGACGCAGCACCTGCTCGGCCTCACGCTGATCGGGCTGCTCGTCACCGTGCTCGCGGGCCGCACACTGTTGCGCATCCAGCCCCCGAAATCGCCCGAGAGCGCACCGCGAGGGGAGTCCGCGCCACGCCGGCCGGGATCCCGTACCCGCCCCCTCGTGATCACCTTCGGCCTCATCGCGCTGTGTACGGCCTACGGCGAGGGCGCTCTGGCCGACTGGAGCGCGCTGCACCTGGAGCAGGATCTGGACGCCACGGCGGGTGTCGCGGCGGTCGGCTATTCCTGCTTCGCGCTCGCCATGACCATCGGGCGGCTCACCGGCACCCAGCTGCTCGAACGCCTCGGCCAGACCCGCACGTTGGTGTACGGCGGCGCGACCGCCGCCGCCGGCATGCTGCTCGGCGCCCTCGCTCCCACCCTCTGGGCGGCCCTCCTCGGTTTCGTGATCGCCGGACTCGGTCTGGCCAATCTCTTCCCCGTCGCCATCGAGCGCGCGGGCGCGCTGGCCGGCCCCGACGGGGTCGCCATCGCGTCCACGTTCGGCTACGGCGGCATGCTTCTGGGCCCGCCCGCCATCGGGTTCATGGCGGACTGGTTCTCCCTTCCCACGGCCCTCACCAGCGTGGCGGCACTGGCGGCGGCGGCCGCGCTCATCGCCGTCGTGACACGGCGTGCGGCGGCCGGCTGAGGCGCGGGTGCTCGGCGAGGGAGTCGGCGCTGCTCCTCGTATCGAGAGGTTTGCGTCGTGACGAATCGGTGAGGCGCACGAGATGTCACGCCGCTTCGTCACAGCAGTCACTCCCGTAAGAGCAAGCGCCACGGACACCGCGCGCGACCGCGACGAGGCCCCGGCGCGCGAAGGGACCAAGCAGCGCGACGCGTTCTTCGACAACGCCAAGTATCTGGCGATCGTGCTGGTGGCGATGGGGCACGCCTGGGAGCCGCTGCGTGACGGAAGCCGGACCGTCATGGGGCTCTACACGCTCGTGTACGCCTTCCACATGCCGGCGTTCATCGTCATCTCCGGCTATTTCTCGCGTGGTTTCGACGCGCGCCCGGAGCAGCTCAAACGGCTGGTGACCGGTCTGGTCGTCCCGTACGTCGTGTTCGAGACGGCGTACACCCTCTTCACCAGGTGGACCGACCAGGTGCCGGACCGTCCCGTGACCTTGCTGGATCCCCTGTATCTGACGTGGTTCCTGGTGGCGTTGGTCATCTGGCGGCTGACCACGCCGCTGTGGCGGTCGGTGCGCCGGCCCCTGCCGGTCGCGCTCGCCGTCGCGATGCTGGCGACCATGGGGCCGAGCATCGGCAACGACCTCGATCTGCAGCGCACCTTGCAGTTCCTGCCGTACTTCGTGCTGGGCCTGTTCCTGAAACCCGAGCACTTCCGGCTGGTCCGGCGGCGTGAGGTGCGGATTGCGGCCGTGCCGGTGTTCCTGTGCGCGTTCGTCGCGGCGTACTGGGCGGTACCCCGGATGAGCAGTGCCTGGTTCTACCACCGTGACAGCGCCCAGGAACTCGGCGCACCGGCCTGGTACGGGCCCGTGATGACGCTGGTCACCTTCGGCTGCTCGATGCTCCTGGTCGCCTGTTTCCTCGCCTGGGTGCCGGGGCGGCGCATGTGGTTCACCGTGCTGGGCGCGGGCACCCTGTACGGCTATCTGCTGCACGGGTTCGTGGCTCAGGGCGCCAAGTTCTGGGGCTGGTACGACCCCGCCTGGGTCCATGGGCCGCTGGGCGCCATCGCCGTCACCGTGGTGGCGGCCGGTGTCGTCACCGTGCTGTGCACCCCGCCCGTACGGCAGATCTTCCGCTTCGCCGTGGAACCCAGGATCAGCTGGGCGTTCCGGCAGGACGCGTTCCGAGGGCGCCCCCACCCGGCCGTCGCACCAGGTAGAGATCGATCGGGTCCTGAGCTTCTACGGTGAACCCGTGGCGCTCGTACAGCCGTCGGGCGGCGCTGCCCCGCAGGACGTTCAGGCGGACGGGCATGTGGTCGGCGTCGATCCGCCGCAGCAGTGTGCGCAGGACGGCCGACCCGAGGCCCCGGCCCTGGAGGCTCGGAGCGAGATAGAAGTGCTCCAGCCACTGCCCGTCCTCGGCCGGGCGCACGGTGACGCAGCCCGCGAAGGCTCCCTCGGCCACGATGACCGACGTGTGCTGCGGGGAGAAGGAATCCCGCAGCCGCTGCCGGACGCGATACTCGTCGAACCGTCCCAGCCGCTCCAGGTCCGGGCGCATCACCGTCGCCCGCAGCTCGGCGATCGCCTCGACATCCGCCGGCTCAGCGGGACGCAGGGCCCATTCCATGGGACGACCCGCCGTCCCATCCTGCTGTACCGCGTCCACCTGCGCACTTGTGTCCATGGCCGGAGTATCTCAAGCGGAAACCCTCACCCCGGCAGTCGCTGCGTCACCCGCCACAGCCGGCGCGGCAGTTCGCCCTCCTCGAAGGCGTACACGTCGACGCCTTCCCAGCCCTCCGCCAGTTCCTCCACCAGCGTGCGGTCGAAGAAGTGCACCGCGAAGCCGCCGTGCTCGAAGATGTCGTCGCCGTGGGAGACGCCGACGCCGTAGTGGGCGTCGCCGATGTGGCGGACGGTGTAGACGAAGGCGCCGCCGGGGCGCAGCACGCGGCGTACCTCGGTGACGAGGGCGTGGATCTCCTCGGTGGACAGGGCCATGCACAGCAGCATGTGGGCGAACACCCCGTCCTCGGAGGCGTCGGGCAGCGGCAGCGCCTCGCGCACGTCGTGGACCGTCGTCGTCACGGACAGGCCGGATCCGGCCACCCGGGCGCGGAGTTGTTCCAGGCCCTCGGCGCTGAAATCCGTGGCGTGCACGGCGAAGCCCTCGCGGGCGAAGTACAGGGCGTCCCGTCCGTGCCCCGCGCCCAGCTCCAGCACCTCGTGCGCGCCCGCCCGCCGGAAGAGCTCGGCGGCGTACACCGCGGGGGCGGACGGCTCGTCGCCGTACATGCCCGGATGGCCGGAGTACGTGCGCTGCCAGTGCCGCCGCTGCTCCCGAGCCAGTGCCTCGTCCTGCTCCCGCTCGCCCATCGGTACTCCTCCGTTCCGCGAAGCCCCGACGGGGCCGAGGGCAGCCTAAGGTCCACGCGCCGGGTCACCGGGGAACCCGGCGGCCCGATCTCCAGCCTCTGCGCTCTTCCCTTCGACCGCACTCCATACGGCACACTCGGCGCATGGAGACAGCCGAGTTCATACGGATCCTGGACCGGGAGGGCCAGTCGCTGGCCACGGCCGCCGAGGAGGCCGGCACCGACGTGAAGGTGCCGACGTGCCCGGACTGGCAGGTGCGGGATCTGCTGCGGCACACAGGGATGGTGCACCGCTGGGCGGCAGGGTTCGTCAACGAGGGGTACCCCTCCTATCGCCCCGACGGCGGCCTGCCCGACCTCGACGGTGCCGAGCTCGTGATCTGGTTCCGGGACGGGCACCGGCATCTCGTCAGCACCCTCTCCAACGCGGCTCCGGACGTGCAGTGCTGGCATTTCCTGCCCTCGCCATCGCCCCTGGCGTTCTGGGCGCGCAGGCAGGCGCACGAGACCACCGTGCACCGTTTCGACGCTGAGGCGGCCCGCGGTGGTACGCCGTCGGAGATCGCGCCCGGCTTCGCGGTGGACGGCATCGACGAGTTGCTGCTCGGCTTCCACGCCCGCCCCAAGAGCAGGGTGCGGACCGATGAGCCCCGGGTGCTGCGGGTGCGGGCGACGGACATCGACGGTGCGCTGTGGACCGTACGACTGTCTCCGGAGCCGCCCGCGGCCACACGCGACGCTGCCTCGGACGCGAGCGCCGCCGACTGCGAGATCAGTGGTCCGGCGGCCCGGCTCTATCTGTCGCTTTGGAACCGGCTGCCGTTCCCCGCCGTCAATGGCGATGCCTCGCTCGCCGCGCTGTGGCGGGAGAAGTCCGCGGTCACATGAAGCTGAGCCGCCGTCACGTGGCGCCGTGACCGGCGAGCATGCGCGTCAGTACCTCGCGCTGCACCGGCAGCACCTCGCCGTGCAGCGAGCGCCCCTTCGGGGTGAGGGCCACCTTGACGCCCCGCCGGTCCTCCGGGCACATGCCGCGCTCGACGAGGCCGTCCTTCTCGAGCCGGGCGACCAGCCGGGACAGTGCGCTCTGGGTGAGATGGACGCGCTCGGAGATCTCCTGGACGCGGTAGGAACAGGTGCCGCCGTCCACCGCGCGCGCCTCGGCCAGGACGTCGAGTACCTCGAAGTCGCTTGCGCACAGGCCGTGTTGGTGGAGAGCGCGGTCGAGTTCGCACTGGGTGCGCGCATGGAGTGCGAGCATGTCGCGCCACTGTTCCACGAGCGCCTGTTCGGGCTTCTTCGCCGCCATAGCGCGGCACCGTAGCAGAGAAGCGGCATTGTTGCATCAGAATTAAATGCGCTTGCATTCGATGCATGCGCATGTAGTGTCGTCGGCATGACCTCTCCGCTCACCACCCCCACGTCCGACGGACGCTGGACGCCCCGGCTGTGGGGCACCCTGCTGGTGCTCTGCGCCGCGATGTTCCTGGACGCGCTGGACGTGTCGATGGTCGGCGTCGCCCTGCCGTCCATAGGCGCCGATCTCGGTCTGTCCACCTCGACGCTGCAGTGGATCGTCAGCGGCTACATCCTGGGATACGGCGGCCTGCTGCTGCTCGGCGGACGCACCGCCGACCTGCTGGGCCGGCGCCAGGTCTTCCTGGTCGCCCTGGGTGTCTTCGCGCTCGCCTCGCTGCTCGGCGGGCTCGTCGACTCGGGCCCGCTGCTGATCGCCAGCCGCTTCATCAAGGGCCTGAGCGCGGCGTTCACGGCGCCCGCCGGCCTGTCGATCATCACCACGACCTTCCCCGAAGGCCCGCTGCGCAACCGGGCCCTGTCCATCTACACCACCTGCGCGGCCACCGGCTTCTCCATGGGCCTGGTGCTGTCCGGTCTGCTCACCGAGGCCAGCTGGCGCCTGACCATGCTGCTGCCCGCACCCATCGCCCTGATCGCCCTGATCGCGGGCCTGAAGCTGCTGCCGCGCAGCGCCCGCGAGAAGGACCACAACGGCTACGACATTCCCGGCGCCATCCTCGGCACCGCGTCGATGCTGCTGCTCGTCTTCACCGTCGTGCAGGCCCCGGAGGTCGGCTGGACGTCGGCCCGCACGCTGCTGTCCTTCCTCGCCGTCGCCGTGCTCCTCACCGTGTTCGTCCTGGTCGAGCGGCGCTCGCCGGGCCCGCTCGTCCGGCTCGGCGTACTGCGCTCCGGCATCCAGATCCGCGCCCAGCTCGGCGCGATGCTCTTCTTCGGGTCGTACGTCAGCTTCCAGTTCCTGGTCACCCTGTACATGCAGTCGCTGCTCGGCTGGTCGGCGCTGCACACCGCGCTCGCCTTCCTGCCCGCGGGCGCGCTGGTGGCGCTGTCCGCGACGAAGATGGGCTCGATCGTCGACCGGTTCGGCACCCAGCGGCTCCTCCCGGTGGGCTTCGGGCTGATGGTCATCGGATACGCCCTGTTCCTCCAGGTCGACCTCGACCCCGTGTACGCCGCCGTGATCCTGCCGTCGATGCTGCTCATCGGCGCGGCCTGTGCGCTGGTCTTCCCGTCGCTCAACATCCAGGCCACGAACGGGGTCGACGACCACGAGCAGGGCATGGTCTCCGGTCTGCTCAACACCTCGGTCCAGGTGGGCGGCGCGATCTTCCTCGCCGTCGTGACGGCAGTGGTGACCGCGGGCGCTCCCGAGAACGCCACCCCGCAGGCCGTCCTCGACAGCTACCGGCCCGGCCTGGTCGTCGTGACGGGCATCGCCGTCGCCGGGTTGCTGATCACGCTCACCGGGCTGCGGCCCGCCCGTGGTCCGCGGCAGTCCGTCGTGGTGGCCAAGTCCGCCCCGCGGGAGGCGGAGCGCGTGTCCGTACGCGACTAGGCGCGCCGCTGGCTGTGCCGCGATGGGCGTCGGTCGTCTGCGGCGCCATGGTGGCTGGTCGCGCCCACGCGGCGGAGCCGCATGATGTCACAGCCCCGCGCCCCTTTGGGGCGCGGGGAACTTCACCAACCTGCGCCCGGCGGAGCCTGCTTGCTCCGCCGGGCGTACGCCTGTGACACTGCACGGATGAGCGAATACGGGGGACGGCGTAGTCAGGCGGAGCGGGACGCGATCACCGTTGAGATCGGATACGCCCTGTTCAGTGCGGCGTTCGCGGCGGCCGTCGTCTTCGGGACCGTCGCCGGTCCGGCGTTGTTCTTCGAACTGCCCGGCGCCCTGGAGACGTTGCTGCTGCGTACCGGGCTCGTGCTTACACCGTTGCTGTTCGCCGCCCGTGTCGTCAGCGTGCTGCTCCGCTTCCGGCGGCCGCCTCAGCCCAGCCAGCCCGGCCGCACCAGCCCCGACTCGTAGGCCAGCACGACGAGTTGGGCCCGGTCCCGGGCGCCCAGCTTCACCATCGTGCGGCTGACGTGGGTCTTCGCGGTGAGCGGGCTGACGACCAGGCGGCGGGCGATCTCGTCGTTGGACAGGCCGATGCCGACCAGCGCCATCACCTCCCGTTCCCGCTCGGTGAGTTCACCGAGGACGTCGGCGGCCGCGGGCTCCTTGGAGCGGGCGGCGAACTCGGCGATCAGGCGGCGCGTCACGCCCGGCGAGAGCAGCGCGTCGCCCCCGACCACCGCCCGTACGGCGCGCAGCAGTTCCTCCGGCTCGGTGTCCTTGACCAGGAAGCCGGAGGCGCCGGAACGGATCGCTTCGAAGACGTACTCGTCGAGCTCGAAGGTGGTGAGCATGACGACCTTCACGTCCTTCAGCTCGCCCTCGTCGGTGATCCGGCGGGTCGCGGCCAGTCCGTCGAGCTTGGGCATACGGATGTCCATGAGGACGACGTCGGGGCGCAGTTCGCGCACCATGCGCAGCGCCTCCTCACCGTCGGCGGCCTCCCCGGCGACCTCGATGTCCGGCTGGGCGTCGAGCAGCGCCTTGAAGCCTGCGCGGACCAGCGACTGGTCGTCGGCGAGCAGTACGCGGATCACCGGTCGTCCTCCTTGGCATTGAGCGGCAGTACCGCCAGCACGCGGAATCCGCCGTCGTCGCGCGGTCCCGCCTCGATCGTGCCACCGAGGGCCGCGGCCCGCTCCCGCATTCCGGCCAGTCCGTTGCCGCTGCCGCCCGCGTCGGCGCCGGTCGCGGGCCCGTCGTCGTCGATCCGCAACCGTAGCGCCCCGCCCTCGTGATCGAGGTGCACGCGCGCGTGCCGCGAGCCCGAGTGCCGTACGACATTGGTGAGGGCCTCCTGGACGATGCGGAACGCCGCGAGGTCCGCGCCGGGCGGCAGCGGCGGGGACTCGCCCTCGACCTGGACGGAGAGGCCCGCGCTCGCCGCCTGCTCCACCAGTTCGGGCAGCCGGTCGAGGCCGGGTGCCGGGGCGCGCGGCGCGTCACCCGGCGTGCGGAGCGTGTCGAGGACCTGGCGAACCTCGCCGAGCGCCTCCTTGCTGGCGGCCTTGATCGTGCTGAGTGCCGCGCGTGCCTGCTCGGGGTCGGAGTCGAGGAGCGCGAGACCGACGCCCGCCTGGACGTTGATGACCGAGATGCTGTGCGCGAGGACGTCGTGCAGCTCGCGCGCGATCCGCAGCCGCTCCTCGTCGGCACGCCGCTTGGCCGCCTGGGCACGCTCGGCCCGCTCCCGGGCCCACTGCTCCCGCCGGACCTTGACCAGCTCGGCCAGGGCCACGATGGCGACCACCCAGGCGGCGACCACGCCTTCCGTCCCCCACGGTTGAGGCCCGTCCCCGGACGGCGGCAGCCAGCGATACAGCCAGTGCGCGATCAGCACATGCCCGATCCAGAGCATCCCCACGGCCGCCCAGGCCGCCCGCCGGTGCCCCGTGACGATGGCGCTGAAGCAGGCCAGGGCCACGGCGAGGAAGATCGGTCCGTACGGGTACCCGGCGCCGAAGTAGACCATCGCGGCCGTCGCCGTGCCGAAGACCACGGCGACCGGATACCGCTTCCGCCACAGCAGCACGACACAGGCCACGGCCAGCAGCGCCCGCGCGAAGGGGTCCAGCGCCGCGCGTTCGCCGACCTGCGCCTCAGCCGCGAAGCCCGAGCCGACCAGCACGAACACGGTGAGCGCCGCGGTGGAGCGCCAGGGCCACCGGGCGCCCCGCTCCTCGTCGTCCCAGCGATGCGCCCACGGCGGCCCGTACCGCCACCACGGCGGCGGGCCTCCACCGCGTACCCGAAGCCTGTCCATGTCCGCAACGCTAGACGCCGCGCACCACCTGCGACGTCAGCCGGACGAGGTGATCACACGTACTCCCCGCGAAGTACGTCCTCCTCCCCCTTCTCCTCCCGCACCCGCAGCCGGCGCAGCCGCCTCGGCGCCCACCAGTTCGCCCGCCCCGCCAGCCGCATCGTCACCGGCAGCAGCACGACCCGGATGAGGGTGGCGTCGACGAGGATCGTCAGGGCCGTCCCGATGCCGAGTTCCTTGAGGAAGACGACTCCTCCGGTGGCGTACGACAGGAACGACAGCGCCAGGATCCCGGCCGCGGCGGTGATCAGCGGCGCGCTGCGCCGGATGCCCTCGCCGACGGCCTGCTCGGTGTCGCCGGTGCGCTCGTGTTCCTCCTTGATGCGTGCGAGCAGGAACACCTCGTAGTCCATGGACAGCCCGTACGCCACGCAGAACATCAGCACCGGGATGCTCGGCTCGATCGAGCCCGTCGGGGTGAAGCCGAGCAGCCCGGACAGATGCCCGTCCTGGAAGACCCACACCAGACAGCCGAACATCACCGACAGGCTGAGCAGATTCAGCACGGTCGCCTTCGCGGGCAGCAGCACGCTCCCGGTCATCAGGAAGAGGATCACGTACGTCGCCACCAGCACGATCCCGATCGCGAGCGGGAGCCGGTCGAGCAGCGTGGAGCGGAAGTCGGTCATCTCGCCCGGGTAGCCGCCGACCAGGGCGGGAGCGGGTGCCGGGGTGTCCCTGACGCGTTCGACGAAGGCGGGGACGTCGCCGTACATGGCCTGCTGGGTGGGTACGACGGCCAGGCGCACGCTTCCGTCGGGTGCCCTCAGCCGGTCCTGGCCGGGGGGTGCGATGCGCGCCCCTTCGCGGTAGGTCCCCTCGGGTGCGTCGACCTGGAACACGCCCGGGAGACGGGAGAGTTCGGCGGCGTACGCGCGCGTGTCGGCCGGTTCGCCGAGGACGACCTGGACGGTGTCCGTGGGTTCGGCGGCGAACTCGCGGTGCACGATCTCGGAGGCCGTGCGCGAGGACGTGCCCTCGGGGAGCGTGCGCTCGTCGGGGAGGCCGAAGCGCAGGCCGAGCAGGGGTGATGCGGCGACGAGCAGGATCGTGAGGACGCCGGCGCCGGCGAGGAGCGGGCGGCGCATGGCGGCGAGGGCACTGCGGTGCCAGAAACCGGAGGCGGGTGCGGCGGCACGCTCCACGCGGTGGCCCCAGCGGCCGAGCGCGGCGGGCAGGAGAAGCACCGCTCCGGCCACCGCGATGAGCACGACGAGGACACCGGCGTACGCGAACGACCGCAGGAAGAAGAACGGGAACACCAGCAGCGCACACAGCGACACCGCGACCGTGACACCGCTGAACACGACGGTCCGCCCGGCCACGACGGTCGCCCTGACCACGGCCGCGTGCTGATCGCGGCCCGCCGCGCGCTCCTCGCGGTAGCGGTTGATCACGAACAGGCTGTAGTCGACGCCGAGTCCGAGGCCGAGTACGAGTGCCAGGTTCGCGGCGAACGTCGACACCTCGGTGAAGCAGGCGAGCAGACGCAGCCCGGCGAGGGTGCCGAGGACGGCGAACAGACCGACTCCGACGGTCAGCAGGGCGGCCGTGGTGCGCCGGTAGACGAGGATCAGCAGAAGGAGTACGGCGGGCAGCGCGAAGGCCTCCGCGCGCAGGAAGTCGGTGCGGGCCTGCTCACTGACCTGCCGGGAGATCTCCTCCTGGCCGCCGGCGCGGACGTCGAGTTCGGGTGTGGTGCGGGTCAACTGGGGTGACAGTGTGCCGAGTTCCTTACGGATCTCGGTGGGGGTGCCTTCGAGGTGGGCCAGGATCAGGGCACGGCGTCCGTCCTCGCCGCGCAGGGCGGGGCTGCGGGCGTCCCAGTAGGCGGTGACGTCCGTGACGAGCGGCAACTGCTCTACCTCGGCGGTCAGTTCACGGGCCGCCCGTTCGGTGCGTGCGCTGTCAACGTCGCCGTCGCGGGCCGTGACGAGCAGGGCGAGATTGGGGTTGCCGGTGCCGAAGTCGTCGCGCAGCCGGTCTCCCGCGCGCACGGACTCGGTGCCGGGGGCACTCCATCCCGAGAGGTCGAGGTCGTCCTGGGCGCCCGCGCCGTACGCACCGAGGCCGAGGAGGACAAGAGCCGCGCCGATCAGCACGGCACGGCTGTACCGCACGGCGAGTCGGCCGAGCCGAGTGAGCATGAAGTCGCCTTTCTGAGGAGGCTGGTGTGCCCACACACCGTCGGCCGTGTCGCTGGAAGGCCCGCTGGAAGATCCACTGGAAGACGGGGTGCGCGTTACGCTCGACGCATGGGGACAACGGGGACTGAGCGCGGCCCGCACATGGCGACGACAGCGGCTTCACCCGCCCTGCGCTGCGAACTCCTCGGCCCACTGCGCGCGTTGCGCGACGGCGTGGAGATCCCGCTCGGCCCACCGAAGCAGCGCGCGGTGCTCGCCGTCCTGTTGCTCCAGGAGGGGCGCCCCTTGTCGTACGACGGCCTGGTCGAGGCCGTGTGGGGCGGAGCGCCGCCGGTGCATGTGCGCAACCTCGTACAGAAGTACGTCTCCGGGCTGCGCCGCGCGCTCGGGGACGGGCCGGAGCTGTCGTGGACCGGCACCGGATACCTGCTCACCGGAGCCGAGGCCGACGACCTGCGCGAACGGCGCCGCCTCGTGGACCAGGCACTGGCGGCACGGGACGCGGGCGACCTGCGGCGGGCCGGTGAACTGGCCCGGCGCGCCGAGGAGCTGTGGCGCGGCGACTTCGCCGAGGGCCTGCAGGCGCCCTACCTCGCGGCGGAGCGACTGCGCTGGGCCGAGAAACGGCTCACCGTCCTCGAAGCCCGGCTCGCCGGAGCGATCGAACTCGGCCAGTCCTTCGAGTACGTCCACGAACTCGTCCGCCTCGTGGCGGCGCACCCGTTGCGCGAGCGCCTCGCCGAGCTGCTGATGCTCGCGCTGTGCCGCACCGGCCGACCGACGGACGCGCTCACCGCCTACGAGGCCGCACGGCATCGCCTCGCCGAGGCGATGGGCGCGGATCCGGGGCCCGCGCTGCGATCACTGCACGAGCGGATCCTGCGCCAGGACCCGGAGTTGCTGCCGGTGCCGGTGGTGTCGGTGCCGTAGCCCCTCTAAGTGGCCTCGGCTAAGTCGGCTACGGATCGACAGCGCCGCAAAGGGGCGCGGGGAACTGCGCGACCAACCACAACGGACCCGCAGACGACCGGCGACCTCTCACCGCACTTCCCGCGGAGCGCTCCGCGGATACACCAGGCCCACCCCATGGGCGAGTTGACCCACCGCATGCCGGAAGAACGTCTCGCGGTCCTCCACGACCCGGTTGAACTGGCCGAACAGCTCGAACCCGACCAGCCCGTACAGCTGCGCCCAGGCCGCGACGAGCACGTTGACGTTCTCGGGTGGCAGGTCGGGCGCGAGGTCGGCCGTCATCCGTTCGGCCTCGGCGCGCAGTTCGGCGGGCAGCGGCGGCTTGGCGAGGCCGAGGCCCTGGTAGGCGTCGCGGAGGATGCCGATGAAGAGGTGGCCGACCCGGGAGGCGGCGGGGACGGTGTCGTCGGGCGCGGTGTAGCCGGGGACCGGCGAACCGTAGATCAGCGCGTACTCGTGCGGATGCCCCAGCGCCCACGTACGTACCGCCTCGCACACCGTGACCCAGCGCTGTGCGGGCCCGGTGTCCGCGACCTTCTCGTGCGCCGCCTCCGCGCTCTGGCCCAGGGAGTTGTAGGCGTCGATGATGAGGGCGGTGAGCAGGTCGTCGCGGCTCGGGAAGTAGCGGTAGAGCGCGGAGGAGGCCATGCCGAGTTCGCGGGCCACGGCGCGCAGCGAGAGCTTGGCGGCGCCTTCGGCCGCGAGTTGTCTGCGCGCCTCGTCCTTGATGGCGGCGGTGACCTCGATCCTGGCTCGGGCGCGGGCTCCTTGTGCGGTCCTCATACGAAGGAGTGTTCCATGTTTTCGGAGCACTGCACACAAACAAGAGCGGGGAACGCAAAAAAGAGCAGCACACACAAAAGAGAGCAGTGCTCTTGCTTTGGATCACCGATCTCGGGCAGACTTCGAGAGAAGCGAGAGCAGTGCTCACAAACACGATCGGCGCTCACCCAAGCGAGCGCCGCTCTCCCACCACATTCCTGGGGGCCCAGATGTCCACGTCCACCCACGTCCAGAAGCCCGGCTGGTTCACCGTCAACGTCTTCAACCGCTCCGTGGCCTGGATGACGCGCCGCGGGCTCAGCGTCTGGGGCTCCCGGGTCCTCGCCGTCCGTGGCCGCAAGAGCGGCGAGTGGCGCACGACACCGGTCAACCTGCTCACGGTCGACGGCACGCAGTACCTCGTCGCACCCCGCGGCCACGTCCAGTGGACGCACAACATGCGGGCCGCGGGCGGCGGTGAGCTGCGGCTCGGGAAGAACGTGGAGACGTTCACCGCGACCGAGGTCGCCGACGACGACAAGCCCCCGCTGCTGCGCGCCTACCTCAAGCGCTGGAAGGCCGAGGTCGGTGTGTTCTTCAAGGGCGTCGGCCCGGACTCGTCCGACGAGGAGCTGCGGCGCATCGCCCCCGACCATCCGGTGTTCCGGGTCACGGTCAAGAGCTGACCTCGCCGGCCTCGCCGCCGACGGGCCGGCGGTCCAGCGCGGTCAGGGCGCGCTGGGCCATCGGATGCGAACGGACGATCTCGCCCAGCGAGGTCGCACCGCGCGTGATGTCCGTGAACGCCTTCCAGGCGGGCCGGAAGCCGGTCAGCGCCGCATGGAAGAGACCGGGGCGCCGCTCGAACACGGTCAGCAGCCGCTTGCCGACCGCCATCTCGACGCCCAGCCCCGCCTTGATGGCGAAGGCGTAGTTCAGGGCCTGGCGCCGGGTGTCCACCGCGTCATTCGCCTCGGCGATCCGCACGGCCCACTCCCCCGCGAGCCGCCCCGACCGCAGCGCGAACGAGATGCCCTCGCGCGTCCACGGCTCCAGCAGCCCCGCCGCGTCCCCGCACACCAGCACCCGCCCGCGCGACAGCGGCGAGTCGTCGGCGCGGCAGCGCGTCAAGTGGCCGGAGGAGATGCTGGGTTCGAACCCGGCGAGCCCGAGCCGCCCGACGAAGTCCTCCAGGTACCGCTTCGTCGCCGCGCCCTCACCCCGCGCGGAGATGACACCGACGGTCAGCGTGTCCCCCTTGGGGAACACCCACCCGTAACTGCCGGGCAGGGGCCCCCAGTCGATGAGCACCCGCCCCGTCCAGTCCTCGGCGACGGTCTCCGGCACCGGGATCTCCGCCTCCAGGCCCAGGTCGACCTGGCCGAGCTTCACGCCGACGTGTGCCCCTATGCGGCTGGCGCTGCCGTCGGCCCCCACGACCGCCCGCGCGAGCAGTGTCTCGCCGCCCTGGAGGACGACAGCGACCGTGCGCCGGTCCGGCACCGCCGACCCGTGCTGCTCGACCCGCGCCACCGTGACGCCCGTACGCAGCTCGGCGCCCGCCTTCTGCGCGTGCTCAACGAGCTGCTGGTCGAACTCGGAGCGGTTGATCAGGCCGAACAGCATCTGCTTGGAGCGGCGTGTACGCGTGAAGCGGCCGTTGCTGGAGAACGTGACCGCGTGCACGCGGTCCCGCAGCGGCAGCTCGAAGCCGGGCGGCAGGGAGTCGCGCGAGGGACCGATGATGCCGCCGCCGCATGTCTTGTAGCGTGGCAGTTCGGCCTTCTCCAGCAACAGGACGCGGCGTCCCGCGACCGCCGCCGCGTACGCGGCCGAGGCCCCTGCGGGTCCCGCGCCCACCACGACGACGTCCCACACCTGGCGCACGTCGTCCGCCGAAGAGTTCTCGCTGCTCACGATGGTCTACTGCTCCCGATCAAGCCGCTGCCGCACCTGTCTCCCGCATCCTACGGCGGCCGTCGCCGGAGGCCGCTGTGGGAGGATCACAGCACTTACCTGTCACAACGTCGCACCCACAAGGAGCGTGCCCATGTCGTCGAATCCGGTCGCCGAGACCGTCGCCTCGCTGATGCCCAGGGCGCGGGCGGAGCTCACCGAACTGGTGGCGTTCAAGTCGGTGGCGGACTTCGACCAGTTCCCGAAGAGCGAGAGCGAGGGCGCCGCGAACTGGGTCGCCGACGCGCTGCGCGCCGAGGGCTTCCAGGACGTGGCCCTGCTCGACACCCCCGACGGCACGCAGTCCGTGTACGGCTACCTGCCCGGCCCCGAAGGCGCGAAGACGGTCCTGCTCTACGCCCACTACGACGTGCAGCCTCCGCTCGACGAAGCCGCGTGGACCACGCCGCCCTTCGAACTGACCGAGCGCGACGGCCGCTGGTACGGGCGCGGTGCCGCCGACTGCAAGGGCGGCGTGATCATGCACCTGCTCGCGCTGCGCGCGCTCAAGGCGAACGGCGGCATACCCGTTCACGTCAAGGTGATCGCCGAGGGTTCGGAGGAGATGGGTACGGGCGGCCTGGAGCGGTACGCCGAGGAGCACCCGGAGCTCCTTAAGGCCGACACCGTCGTCATCGGCGACGCGGGCAACTTCCGCGTCGGCCTGCCGACGGTCACCTCCACCCTGCGCGGCATGACCCTCGTCCGCGTCCGCATCGACACGCTCGAAGGCAACCTGCACTCCGGCCAGTTCGGCGGCGCCGCGCCCGACGCGCTGGGCGCGCTGATCCGCGTACTGGACTCGCTGCGCGCGGAGGACGGTTCCACGACGGTCGACGGGCTCACCGACGAGTCGTCGTGGGACGGGCTGAGTTACGACGAGGAGCAGTTCCGCACGGACGCCAAGGTGCTGGACGGCGTAGAGCTGATCGGCTCCGGCACGGTCGCCGACCGCCTCTGGGCACGCCCGGCCGTCACCGTCCTCGGCATCGACTGCCCTCCGGTCGTCGGCGCCACCCCGTCCGTGCAGGCGAGCGCCCGCGCGCTGATCAGCCTGCGGGTGCCGCCGGGCGTGGACGCCGCCGACGCCACCAAGCTGCTCCAGGCTCACCTGGAGGCCCACACGCCGTGGGGCGCCCGCGTGCATTCCGAGCAGGTCGGCCAGGGCCAGGCTTTCCGCGCCGACACCAGCAGCCCGGCGTACCAGGCGATGGCGGACGCGATGGCGGTGGCCTACCCCGGCCAGAACATGCAGTACGCCGGCCAGGGCGGCTCCATCCCCCTGTGCAACACCCTCGCCGCCCTCTACCCGAACGCCGAGATCCTGCTCATCGGCCTCAGCGAGCCAGAGGCCCAGATCCACGCAGTGAACGAGAGCGTCTCCCCGCAGGAGCTGGAACGGCTGTCGGTGGCGGAGGCACTGTTCCTCCGCAATTACGCGGGCAGCTGAGCCACCGGGCGATGTCCCCCAACGAGCGCCGCGCCGCCCACGCCGACATCGCAACCTCCCTCGCTCTCCTCAGCGACCACGAACTCGCCGAGCTGGTGGCGTCGGCCACATCCGTCACCACCGGCATCGGCGGACGCGGCGCGGTCACAGAGGTCGGCGGGCGACGCGTCTTCGTCAAGCGGGTACCGGTCACGGACCTGGAGCTGCGCCCGGCCAACGTCCACTCCACCGCGAACCTCTTCGGGCTGCCGACGTTCTGCCAGTACAACATCGGCGGCCCGGGAGGCGGGGCATGGCGGGAACTCGCCGCGCATGCCATGACGACGAACTGGGTGCTCGCAGGCCGGTTCGCGGGGTTCCCACTCCTGCACCACTGGCGGGTGCTGCCCGATGCGGTCCAGCCGCTCCCGAAGGAACTGGCCGACGTGGAGCTGGCCGTCGCCTTCTGGGGAGGCGCCGAGCAGGTGCGGGCGCGGATCGAGGCGCTGGCGTCCGCTTCCGCGAGCCTGACGCTGTTCCTGGAGTACGTGCCGTACACCCTGCACGAGTGGCTCACCGAGCAACTGGCCACGGACGACACGGCCTGCGCCTTCGTGGAGAGCGAGCTGGAGGCCGTCGTCGCCTTCCTCCGGGACCACGAACTGCTGCACCTGGACATCCACTTCGGCAACATCCTCACGGACGGCCACCGCCTCTACCTCGCCGACTACGGCCTCGCCCTCTCCTCCCGCTTCCGACTCTCCCCGGAGGAGAGGGACTTCTACGACCGGCACCGTGACTACGACCGCGCGTACGCCACCGGGTACCTCGCGAACTGGCTCGTCACCGCCCTGCGGGGCTGCCGCAGCGAGGAGCGCGATGCCTTCATGCGTGCGTGTGCCGAGGGTGCGCCGCCGGTCGGGCTGCCGCCTGTCGCGGCGGGCGTGGTGGCCCGGCATGCTCGGACGGCAGCGGTGATGGCGGACTTCGTCGGACGGCTCCGGTCCGAGAGCCGGGAGACGCCGTATCCGTACGAAGCGCTCCGCACTGCCCTCGCCACAGGCACGTGACGACGACGCAAGTCACGGCGTCGGAATCCCGGCCTCCAGATACAGCGCCGCTCCGCGTTCCCGTGCCCGCAGCGCCCACCGGAGGCGCTCGTAGCGGACGGGTGGGAGCAGGTCGGCGGCCTCCGCTTCGGTGACGAAGCGCCAGTCGCGTAGTTCGGGGCCGGGCAGGAGGAGGCGGTGGGCCTCGGTGGAGTCGAGGCGGCCGCCGTCGTAGAGGAGGCGGAGGCCGCCGTAGCCGGGCGGGGCGGGAGGTTCCCAGTCCACGACGAGGAGGCGGGGTACGTCGTCGAGCCGTATCCCGGTCTCCTCGGCGACCTCGCGCATGCCCGCGCGCGCGGGCGCCTCACCGGGTTCGACGACACCGCCGGGGAACTCCCAGCCGGCCTTGTAGGTGGGGTCGACGAGCAGTACCCGGTCGTGTTCGTCGAAGAGGAGGACGCCGGCGGCGATGGTCTCGGCGGTGGGTTCCGGGGTTTGTACTATGTCACATACCGGAACGCTCCCCCTGCCGACCGCGTCGGCGATACGGACCGCGGTCTCGTACGGCGTGAGGGCCCCGGTGTCGACGGGGTGGGCGTCTGCGGTGAGCCAGGACGCGAGGGCGGCGCGGTACGGCTCTATGTGGTCGTACGACCACTGCCGTATGCGCATCTCGCCGTCGGGCAGTTCGGGCGGGACCTCCCGCCCGGCTATTCGTTCGCGCAGGATCGTTTCCGCCGGAGCGAGGAGCACATGCCGGACACTGATCCGGCGTGCGGCGAGTCCGCCGAAGATCTCGTCGCGGTAGTCCTGGCGCAGCAGGGTCATCGGGACCACCAGCGTGCCGCCGAGTTCGGCGAGCATCGCGGCCGCCGTGTCGATCACCAGCCGCCGCCAGATCGGCAGATCCTGGTAGTCACCGACCTCGGCGAGGTGTTTGGGCGGGAGCAGGTGAGCGAGTGCTCCGCCGATGACCTCGGGGTCGAAGAGCGTGCTGTTCGGGATCAGGTCGATCAGTTCCCGTGCGGTGGTGGTCTTCCCCGCACCGAACGCACCGTTGATCCAAACGATCACGGTTCCCCCTCTTCTGTTGGCCCCCTGTGGCTTGCCCGCTCCACCCTGCCACCAAAACCAGCTCCCGTTGAGGGTGCGCCAACGCAGGACGCCGGTAGCCCCGGCAGCGGGGACACCGGCGTCGCGCTCCGGCCGTCGGCCTCGTCAGCCGATCTTGCCCTTGCCCTTCTGCCCGTGCGGGGTGTCGTCCAGCGCCATGCGGAACTCCCTGGCGAGGAACGGGTCGACGGTGCCCATGGTCTCGTCGACATCGACTACAGCCGGGCTGTGGACCACGGCCGGGGTGCCGCCGAGAACAGCCGGACCGTGCAGGACGGCCGGACCGTGGATAACGGCCGAGTCGCCGGGAGCAGCCGGACGGTCGGGAGCAGCCGGACCGCTGGGCGCGGCGGGATCGTCGCCGTGGGCATGGGACGGCGACACAGCCGCGACGACGAAACCGGTGGCAAGGGAGGCGATGGCGAGCATGCTGCGCTTCTTCATGCCCCGCTCAACTGCGCGGACCGGGCCGGGGTCACGCACCCCTTCCCGAGGGAACCGGAACGGATGGCATCCATGCCCGACTGGCATGCTCTGCCGTGACGCCACGACAACGGCGACCACGACAAGGAGGGCGGATGAGCGAGCAGGACCGGCACATCCACGTCGAAGCGAAGGTGCTGCGCAACAGTGCCGCCACGCGCAACATCCTGGCGTCCACGTTCGCTCTCGCCGGCGATCTCCCGAGCACCGTCACCGCCGGATGCGGCCTGCGGGTGCCGTATGCGATGACCTCCGCGCGCCCGGAGAGCGTCACCTGCCTGCCTTGCCGTGAACACGCCGCTCGTGAACACCTGCGCCTCGCCGAGGAGATGGAGCGCCTGGGAGCCATGGCGGGCTCCACGATCCCGCCGGATCAGGTGGCCGACGCGGCGGCCTCGCTGCGCGACCTCGCACGCCGCTTCTCGAGTAGCTGAGCACAGACCCACACCATCGAACGCGCATCTTCCAACAGAGTCCGACACGTTCTACCGTGAACGCACTGATGACGCGTGCATGTCGTCATCCCACCTTTCGCTGGTTCGGAGGAACGTAACGATGCGTCACCTTCACACCCGCACAACCCGCAGAAGAGTGGTCGGAGCACTCACGGCAGGACTCCTGTGCACGGCGGGTCTCGCCGCACCCGTCAACGCCGCCGAGGACGCCCAGAGTGCAGCTCCCGCCCTGGCCGACGGCCTCGCCCTCACTCCGCCGATGGGCTTCAACAACTGGAACTCCACGCACTGCCGCGCCGAGTTCAACGAAGCCATGGTCAAGGGGATCGCGGACATCTTCGTCGAGAAGGGCCTCAAGGACGCCGGATACGAGTACGTCAACCTCGACGACTGCTGGGCCCTGCCGGAGCGCGACGCGAACGGCAAGCTCGTACCGGACCCGGTCCGCTTCCCCAACGGCATCAAGGCCGTCGCGGACTATGTGCACTCCAAGGGGCTCAAGTTCGGCATCTACACGAGCGCGGGCACCAAGACCTGCAGCAACATCGGCTTCCCCGGCGCGCTGGGCCACGAGTACAGCGACGCCCAGCAGTTCGCGGACTGGGGTGTCGACTACCTGAAGTACGACAACTGCAACAACCAGGGTGTGGACGCGAAACTGCGCTACACGACCATGCGCGACGCCCTCAAGGCCACCGGGCGGCCCATCGTCTACAGCATCTGCGAATGGGGCCAGAACAAGCCCTGGGAGTGGGCGTCGGACGTCGGACATCTGTGGCGTACGACCGGCGACATCAGCGACACCTGGGGGTCGATGCTGTCGATCCTGAAGCAGAACCTGCCGCTCGCGCAGTACGCCGGTCCAGGGAACTGGAACGACCCCGACATGCTGGAGGTCGGCAACGGCGGGATGACGGACACCGAGTACCGCTCGCACTTCTCGCTCTGGTCGATCATGGCCGCGCCCCTGCTGATCGGCTCCGACCTGCGCGAGGCCTCCGACGCGACCTTCGAGATCCTCGGCAACAAGGAGGTCATCGCGGTCGACCAGGACCCGCTGGGCAAGCAAGGCGCGGTCGTCTCGTCGGAGGGCGGACGGTGGGTCGTCGCCAAGGAGATGCGGGACGGCAGCCGCGCGGTGGCGCTCTTCAACGAGACCGGCAGGGCCCAGCGCGTCTCGACGACCGCGGCGGCCGTCGGCCTGCCCGAGGCCGACGCCTACACCCTGCGCGACCTGTGGCAGCACAAGAGCTACAACACGGCGGGCACCATCTCGGCCACCGTCCCGGCGCACGGCACGGTTCTCGTCCGGGTCGCGCCCGACCCGCGCTGGGCCAAGTACCCGCCCGCCGTCGAACTCGGCCTGGACGGCAGCGCGTTGGTCGAGGCCGGTGAGCCGGCCGCACTCACGTCCACCGTCACCGACCTGGGACGCACGTCGGCCAAGCGTGTCTCCGTCGCGCTGACCGGTCCCGAGGGCTGGACCGTCAGGGCCACGTCACCGACGACCACCGCCTCCCTGGCGACCGGCCGTTCGCTGCGCACCAAGTGGTCCGTCACCGCCCCCTCAGGGACGCCCTCCGGGTCGTACGACCTGACGCTCAAGGCGAGTTACCGCTCCCCGGCCGGTGTCCGCGTCGACAGCGCGGTGCCGATCGCCGTGTCCGTGGTGGTGCCGCCGCCCTCGGGGACGTCCGGACTGGGTGACCTCTCGTGGTTGTCGGCCGCCAACGGATGGGGGCCGGTCGAGCGCAACACCAGCAACGGGGAGAGCGACGCGGGCGACGGCAACCCGATCACCATCGGCGGGGTCGCGTACGCGAAGGGGCTCGGTGTGCACGCCGAGAGTGCCGTCGAGTACTACGCCGGCGGTGCGTGCGAGACGGTGACCGCGGACGTCGGTGTCGACGACGAGAAGGGCGCGAACGGGACGGTCGCCTTCGAGATATGGGCGGACGGTACCAAGGCCGCCTCGACCGGCGTCCTCACCAACGCGATGCCCGCCCAGCCGCTCACCGCCGATGTGACGGGCGCCCAGCTGATCCGCCTCGTCGTCACCGACGGCGGCGACGGCATCGACTCCGACCACGCGGACTGGGCGGACGCACAGCTGAGCTGCTGAGCCCGGCGGCGGGTACGCACCCACGCCGCCCGCCTGCGAGACACCTCGGCGGCCGAGCCCCTCCCCCGGGCCCGGCCGCCGAGTGAACGTTCCTGCCGAGGCCCCGCCTCACACCCCCGCGGCCGCCGCGTCCGGCCGCTTGGCGAGCGCGGCGGCGGCAGCGCCCACCAGTCCGGCGTCGGTCCCCATCTGCGCCGGCACCACGGTCAGGCGCTGCACGAACGAGAGCGTCGCGTAGTCGCTCAACGCCTTGCGCAGCGGCGTGAAGAGCACATCGCCCGCCTTGCCGACGCCGCCGCCGATGACGGCGATGTCGATCTCGACGAGCGTCGCGGTGGCCGCGATACCGGCGGCCAGGGCCTGGGCGGCGCGTTCGAAGGAGGCCACGGCGACGGGGACGCCCTCACGGGCGGCGGCGGCCACCGCGGCGGCGGAGGTGTCACCGTCGGGGCCCGGACGCCAGCCGCCCTCGAGCGCGCGCCGCGCGATGTTCGGGCCGCTCGCGATGCGCTCCACGCAGCCGCGCGAACCGCACGGGCAGTCGTCGCCGTCGAGATCCACGCTGATGTGCCCGATGTGGCCCGCGTTGCCGGTCGGCCCGGGATGCAACTGGCCGCCCAGGACCAGGCCGCCGCCGACGCCCGTCGAGACGACCATGCACAGCGCGTTGTCATGGCCGCGGGCGGCGCCCTGCCAGTGCTCGGCCGCGGTGATCGCCACCCCGTCGCCGATCAGCTCGACGGGCAGCCCTCCGGCGGCGGCCCGCACCCGTCGTACGAGCGGGTAGTCGCGCCAGCCGGGCACGTTCACCGGGCTCACCGTGCCCGCGGAGGCGTCCACCGGGCCCGCGCTGCCGATGCCGAGCGCGGTGGCCCGTCCCCACAACTCGGACGCGGTCAGTTCGCCGAGCACCTCCTCGACGGCATCCATCACGGTGTCGCCGTCCTCCTGTGCCGGAGTCGCGCGCTGGGCACGCACCAGGATGCTGCCGTGGCCGTCCACCAGCGCTCCGGCGATCTTGGTGCCGCCGATGTCGAGCGCAGCCACGAAGTCGGTGTGCATCTGTGTCTGATCTCCCGGTCAAGGATCGGTTCTCCCCGTCAACCACGGGAAAAAGGCGGGCCGGTCTCACGGTGGGGACGTAGGCCGGAGATTGCGGTGGACAGTCTCTCCCGCATCTGACAACGTTGTCCAGGCTCTATGCTCGACGCCACATCCTCATACATACCCATGGCCCGACGCATCCCCGTGGACGACAGGACAGGACACCGCACTGTGCCCGAGACCAGCCGCCGTGCAGATCGCCTCGCAGACCGCATCTCCGGGAACCGCTACGGCAATCGTCCGACCATGAAGGACGTGGCGGCGCGTGCGGGAGTCGGACTGAAGACCGTCTCGCGCGTGGTCAATGCGGAGCCGGGGGTCACCCCGGAGACGGAGCGCCGCGTCCAGGAGGCCATCGACGCGCTGGGCTTCCGCCGCAACGACAGCGCGCGGGTGCTGCGCAAGGGCCGCACGGCGAGCATCGGCCTGGTCCTGGAGGACCTCGCGGACCCGTTCTACGGTCCGCTCAGCCGCGCGGTCGAGGAGGTGGCCCGCGCGCACGGTGCCCTGCTCATCAACGGCTCCAGCGCGGAGGACCCGGACCGTGAGCAGGAGTTGGTGCTGGCGCTGTGCGCACGGCGGGTGGACGGGCTGCTGGTCATCCCGGCCGGTGACGACCACCGCTATCTGGAGCCCGAGCTGCGGGCGGGCGTGGCCACCGTGTTCGTGGACCGTCCGGCCGGGAAGATCGACGCCGATGTGGTGCTGTCGGACAGCTACGGCGGCGCCCGCGACGGTGTGGCCCACCTCATCGGCCACGGGCACCGCCGGATCGGCTTCATCGGCGACATGCCCCGCATCCACACGGCCGCCGAGCGGCTGCGCGGCTACCGGGCGGCCATGGAGGACGCGGGGATACCGGTCGAGGATTCGTGGATGTCGCTGGGGGTGACCGACCCCGAGCGGGTGCGCCGCGCGGCCGAGGAGATGCTCTCCGGCCCCTCTCCCGTCACCGCGATCTTCGCGGGCAACAACCGGGTGACGGTCACCGTGGTCCGGGTGCTCGCCGAGCAGTCGCGCCGGGTCGCCCTGGTCGGGTTCGACGACATCGAGCTCGCCGATCTGCTGCAGCCGGGCGTCACGGTCGTCGCGCAGGACGCCGCCACCCTCGGACGTACCGCGGCCGAGCGTCTCTTCCGCCAGCTGGACGGCTCGCTGGTCGTCCCGGAGCGCATCGAGCTCCCGACCCGGCTGATCACCCGCGGCTCGGGCGAACTGCCGCCGACGGACTGAGGCGCCCGTGGCAGACCACACCCTGGAATCGCTGGGCCTGGCCGAGGCTCCGCGCGATCATCCGCTGCTCTACCCCGGTGTGTGGCCGCGCGAGTCCGGCCTCCTGGACGGTGACCGGCTGCTGCCGCTCGACCGTCTGGTGTACCAGGACCGCGTCCCCGTCCTCGCGGTCGGCTCCAACGCATGCCCGGCCCAACTGCGGTACAAGATGGCCGAGTCCGGGATCGCTGCCCCCGTGCCGATGGTGAAGGCCCGCGTCACGGGCGTCGAGATCGGCGTCTCCGCGCATGTGAGCCGCATGGGGTACGTGTCCGCGTCGCCGTTCGAAGCGCCGGGGCGGGTGCGGGAGTTGTTCATCACCTGGCTGGATGCCGAGCAGCTCGCGGTGGTCGACGCGAGCGAGGGCGTGCCGCTGCCGGACGGCAACTACGGCCGCGCCTGGCTGCCCGCGCCGGAGGTGCTGGTGGAGTTGGCCGACGGCACCGCGCTGCCCGGCGCCTACATCTACGTCAATCGCCGCGGCGTCCTGCACAACGGCACCAGCGCGCCGCGCACCCACCCTGGGCAGCGAGCCCTGCTCACCGAACTCCTCACCGGTTCGGCGCGGTTGAGGGAGCTGTTCGGCGTCACGCCCGAGGACTTCTGCACACGCGCGCGTGCCGACGGGCGGGTGTGTGCTGCGGGGACGCGGCTGCTCGGCGAGGAGAAGCTGGTGACTTCCTCGGGGCTGGAGCGGTATCTGCCGGTTCAGCAGACCGGGAGTCCGGGGACCGGCTCGTCGTTGTTGCCGCCCTTGACGTAGACGTCGCTGATGTAGACGTTCGTGTTGCCGCTGTCGTCGTCCGTCTTGGCCCACCAGACGTTGGTCCACTCGCCGTAGGTCTCCCGGCGCCCCAGGTTGGACTGGCAGTAGAAGTAGTTGGTGCCCTTGTTGAGGACGCCCACCTCGGTGCCGTCGACGTACGAGGTGGCGGTGCGCCAGACCTCGCAGTTGTACTTGCCGCCGCCTATGGACACACAGGCGGCCGTCGGCGCCGGGGTGGTCGCGCCGCCCCCGCCGTTCGCACCGCCGCCGGCGCCGCCCTCCGTGGTGCCGCCGCCGGCGGACTTGCTCGGTGTGGGCGTGGAAGCCTGGCCGCCGGACGCGCCCTCGCCCTTCTCGGGCGGCGTCGTCGGGGTGCGCGTCTTCTCGTCGCCCTGCTCCGTGGGCTTGGCGGAGGCGGAGCGGTCGGCGCCGGGACTGCCGGACGCCGAGGACGTGGCACCGGCGGATGTGGTGGCGGAGGACGTGGGCCCGGCACCGGCTTCCGCGTCGCCGGTGTTGTTCAGCAGGGTGACGGTGACCGCGGTGGCCGCGAGGACGACGGTCACTGCCGCGGCGGCCAGCAGGACGCGGCCCTTGCGACGGGAAGGGGGCGACGGGGGGATGGGGCCGGTGGCGGCCGAGGCCTGGGCGGCGGCCGAGGCAGACCCGGAGCCGGGCACGCCTGAGCCGTCCCCCACCGGCGAACCGAAGCCGGGCGTCGGCGAATCCGCCCGCTCCGGCGAGCCGAAGCCGGGTCTGCCCTGACCCGCCTGCACCGGCGCACCGAAGACGGGCGTCTCCGAACCGGCCTGTCCCTCCTGCCCGGACCGTCCCGGCGCGTCCGCACCCTGCGCCGCCGACGCACCGGACTCCGGCGGCCCGAACCCCGGCGGTACCGCCGGAACGCTGCGCTGTGTCTCCTCCCGGTGCGCCCCGCTCCCCCGCAGCATCGTCGTCGGTACGTCCGTCCCGGAGCCGTCCGCCACCCGCTGCAGCAGCTCCCGCGCCGCGTCGGCCTCCGGACGGCCCTCGGGCCGCTTGTCCAGCAGGACTTGGAGGACGGGCCCCAGGGGCCCGGCCCGGCGCGGCTCCGGCAGCGGTTCGGAGACGATCGCGGTGAGGGTGGAGTAGGTCGACGTACGGCGGAAGGGCGAGACGCCCTCGACGGCCGCGTAGAGCGTGGCGCCCAGGGCCCAGACGTCGGAGGCCGGGCCGGGGTCGGCGCCCTGGGCCCGCTCGGGCGCCAAGTAGTCCAGGGAGCCGACGAGTTCGCCGCTGCGGGTGAGGTGGGTGGCGGAGCCGTCGCCCGGGTCCTCCATGGTGGCGATGCCGAAGTCGGTGAGGACGACCCGGCCGGTGCGCTCCAGCAGGATGTTGCCGGGCTTCACGTCGCGGTGCAGGACACCGGCGCGATGGGCGGCGGCCAGCGCGTCCAACACCTTGGCACCGATCCCGGCCGCCTCGCGCGGGTCGATGGTGCCGTGTTCACGCAGCACGTCGTCCAGGGACGGGCCGTCCACCAGCTCCATGACGATCAGCGGGCGGCCGTCGACCTCGGCGACGTCGTGCACGGCCACGACTCCGGGATGGCGCATCCGGGCCGCGGCGCGGGCCTCGCGCTGCATCCGCACCCGGAGATCGGCGAGTTCGGGTCCGTCGGCGTCGGTGTACGTGCGCAGTTCCTTGACGGCGACCTCGCGGCCGAGCACCTCGTCGACGGCTCTCCAGACCACGCCCATGCCGCCGCGCCCGAGCTGCGCCACGGCACGATAGCGCCCGGCCAGCAGCCGACCGGTCCCGTCCGCCTGTCCGTACTCCCCCGAAGACACCGCCGCCCCGTTCCTGTGACACGTCTGATGCGTGGTGTCCAGACTAAGGGGCGCCAGTGACAACGCGGCCGGGAGACCTCGGCTGTGACAGCTCCGCTACTTCGTCACTTGGCGGAGACCGTGAGATCGGCGCGCCTGGGCGCCGCGAAACCCTCCAGGTCGGCCCGGGTCAGCCCGGTCGCGCGGGCGACCTCGGCGATGTCGAGCGCGCCGCAGTCCAGGCCGCGCAGCAGATAGCCGCTGAGGGCCTTGGCGGTGGCGGGCTCGTCCATGACGTCGCCGCCCGCCCGGTTGGCGTACCGGGTCAGCCGGGCCGCGGCCTGCTCGAAGCCCTCGCGGTAGAAGGCGAAGACGGCCGCGTACCGGGTCGGGATGTGCCCGGGGTGCATGTCCCAGCCCTGGTAGTAGGCGCGGGCCAGAGCGCGCCGGGTGAGGCCGTAGTGCAGGCGCCAGGCGTCGTGGACCTTCTCGGTCGTACCGACCGGGAGGACGTTGGTGGAGCCGTCCGACACGCGGACGCCCGTGCCGGCCGCCGCGACCTGCATGATCGCCTTGGCGTGGTCGGCGGCCGGGTGGTCGCTGGCCTGGTGGGCGGCGGAGACGCCGAGGCAGGCGCTGTAGTCGAAGGTGCCGTAGTGCAGTCCGGTGGCGCGGCCCTCGGCGGCCTGGATCATGCGGGCGACGGTGGCGGTACCGTCGGCGGCGAGGATGGACTGGCTGGTCTCGATCTGGATCTCGAAGCCGATCCGGCCGGGCTCAAGACCGCGCGCCTTCTCGAAGGCCTCGAGGAGCCGCACCATGGCGGTGACCTGCTCGGCGTAGGTCACCTTGGGCAGCGTCAGGACCAGCCCGCCGGGCAGCCCGCCCGCCTCCATGAGTCCGGTGAGGAAGATGTCCAGGGTGCGGATGCCCCGGTCGCGAACCGGCGCCTCCATGCACTTCATGCGGATGCCCATGTACGGCGCCGCCGTGCCGTTCTCGTACGCCTCAGCGATCAGTCGCGCCGCGCGGGCCGCCGCCTCGTCCTCCTCGGCGTCCGGGCGCGGGCCGTAGCCGTCCTCGAAGTCGACGCGCAGGTCCTCGATGGGCTCGCGCTCCAGCTTGGCGCGCACGCGCGCGTACACGGGCTCGGCGAGGTCGTCCGCGAGACCGAGGACGGCGGCGAAGGAGGCGGCATCCGGGGCGTGTTCGTCAAGGGCGGTGAGGGCCTGGTCGCCCCAGGAGCGGATGGTGCCGGCGGCGAAGACGTCTCCGGGGACGTAGACGGTGTGGACGGGCTGGCGGGTGCCGGGGTCGCCGGGATAGCGGCGCTCCAGTTCGGCGTCGACCGGCGCGAGAGAGGCGCTGATCTCCTCGCTGACGGCGCCCGCGAGGCTCGTCGCCACCTGCTCCTGCTGGCCCTGACCCATCCCACAGCCTCCTATTTTCCGCTCTACGGAATCAACAATCCGTAGAACGAAGTTATCCGGGGATCTTCCTGCCGGTCAACACCACTTCCGTATCGGTCCACTCCGGGCTATCGGCATGTTCACGCCCATCTCACGTGACGGTAGAACACTTCCGTATGCACGACTCGTCCGGCAGCCCTACCGAAGGAGCCCCCGTGCCGCAGCACAGCCGAGTCACGCGCCGTCTGGGTCTGAAGGCCGCGTTAGCGGCGGCGGTCGCCGTTCCGCTCTCCAGTACAGCACTGTCCGGACCGTCCGCCTCGGCGGACGAATCCCAGTCCACGGGCCGTCGCCTGAAGGTCATGTCCTTCAACCTCCGCTTCGCCAGCACCACCGAGCCCAACAGCTGGGCCGTCCGCAGACCGGTGATGCGCGAACTGCTGCACCGCGAGGCCCCGCACGTCATCGGCACCCAGGAGGGCATCTTCCACCAGCTGCTCGACATCGGGAACGATCTCGGCAGCCACTACGACTGGATCGGCACCGGCCGCCTGCACGGCAGCCGGGACGAGTCCATGGCGGTCTTCTACGACAGGCGACGCCTCACGCCCACCGAGTACGACCACTTCTGGCTTTCCGACACCCCGGACGTGATCGGCTCGAACACCTGGGGCGCGGGCTTCGCCCGGATGGTCACCTGGGTCCGCTTCCGCGACCGGCACGACGGCGGACGGGAGTTCTACGTCCTCAACACACACTTCGACCACGCCAGCCAGTACGCGCGCGAGCGCTCCGCCGTCCTCATCGCCCAGCGGCTCACCACCCTGGACCGCTCCCTGCCCCTGGTGGCGACCGGCGACTTCAACGTGGCCGCGCACAAGAACGTCGTCTACGACACCCTGCTGGACGCCGGTCTCGTCGACACCTGGGACACGGCCGCCGAGCGCGGCCCGCTGTACGCGACCTTCCATGGATACCGGCCGCTGACGCCGAACGGCGACCGGATCGACTGGATCCTGACCACGCCGGGGGTCACGGCGCACAAGGCGTCGATCAACACCTTCGCCGTGGACGGGCAGTTCCCGAGCGACCATCTGCCGGTGCAGGCGTCGCTGACCCTGGGATGAGCCGAGGCCCCGGCGACCGTCGGCACGGTCGCGGGGGCCTCGTTCAGCCGTAGCCGTCCGGCGGATCAGCCCTTGCGGGTCTTGATCTCCTCGGTGAGCTGCGGGACGACGTCGAAGAGGTCGCCGACGATGCCGTAGTCGACGAGGTCGAAGATCGGGGCCTCGGCGTCCTTGTTGATCGCCACGATCGTCTTCGAGGTCTGCATACCGGCGCGGTGCTGGATGGCGCCGGAGATGCCGGAGGCGATGTACAGCTGCGGCGAGACCGACTTACCGGTCTGGCCCACCTGGTTGGTGTGCGGGTACCAGCCGGCGTCGACGGCGGCACGCGAGGCACCGACGGCCGCGCCGAGGGAGTCGGCGAGTGCCTCGATGACGGCGAAGTTCTCGGCGCCGTTCACGCCACGGCCGCCGGAGACGACGATCGCGGCCTCGGTCAGCTCCGGGCGGCCGGTCGACTCACGCGGCGTACGGGCGGTGACCTTGGTGCCGGTGGCCTTCTCGGAGAAGGTCACGGCGAGCGCCTCGACTGCGCCGGCGGCCGGGGCGGCCTCCACGGCGGCGCTGTTGGGCTTGACCGTGATGACCGGGGTGCCCTTGGAGACACGGGACTTGGTGGTGAAGGAGGCGGCGAACACCGACTGCGTGGCCACCGGGCCCTCGTCGCCGGCCTCCAGGTCGATGGCGTCGGTGATGATGCCGGAGCCGATGCGCAGCGCGAGGCGGGCGGCGATCTCCTTGCCCTCGGCGGAGGACGACACCAGCACGGCGGCCGGGGAGACGGCCTCGCAGGCAGCCTGGAGGGCGTCTACCTTCGGGACGACCAGGTAGTCGGCGTACTCGGCGGCCTCGTGGGTGAGGACCTTCACGGCGCCGTGCTCGGCGAGCGTGGCGGCGGTGTCGGCGGCGCCGTTGCCCAGGGCGACGGCGACGGGCTCGCCGACGCGGCGGGCCAGCGTCAGCAGCTCCAGGGTGGGCTTGCGGACGGCACCGTCCACGTGGTCGACGTAGACGAGAACTTCAGCCATGGGACTTCTTCTCTCCTGCTTGCGAAGTGTGAGGGGGCGGTCAGCGAATCAGGGCTCAGATGAACTTCTGGCCCGCGAGGAACTCAGCGAGCTGCTTGCCGCCCTCGCCCTCGTCCTTGACGATCGTGCCCGCCGTACGGGCCGGGCGCTCGGCCGCGGAGTCGACGACCGTGTAGGAACCCTCCAGGCCGACCTCCTCGGCCTCCAGCTCCAGGTCGGACAGGTCCCAGGACTCCACCGGCTTCTTCTTGGCCGCCATGATGCCCTTGAAGGACGGGTAACGCGCCTCGCCCGACTGGTCGGTGACCGACACGACGGCCGGGAGGGAGGCCTCCAGCGTCTCGGACGCGGCATCGCCGTCCCGGCGCCCCTTCACGGTGCCGTCCTCGACGGAGACCTCGGACAGCAGCGTGACCTGCGGGACGCCCAGACGCTCGGCGAGCAGCGCCGGTACGACGCCCATGGTGCCGTCGGTGGATGCCATGCCGGAGATGACCAGGTCGTAGCCGGCCTTCTCGATCGCCTTCGCCAGCACCAGCGAGGTGCCGAGGGCGTCGGTGCCGTGCAGGTCGTCGTCCTCGACGTGGATCGCCTTGTCGGCGCCCATCGAAAGGGCCTTGCGGAGCGCGTCCTTGGCGTCCTCGGGGCCCACGGTCAGGACGGTGATCTCGGCGTCGTCGGCGTCCTCGGCGATCTGCAGCGCCTGCTCGACGGCGTACTCGTCGAGCTCGGAGAGCAGACCGTCCACGTCGTCCCGGTCGACGGTCAGGTCATCGGCGAAGTGCCGGTCGCCAGTGGCGTCGGGCACGTACTTCACAGTGACAACGATCCTCAAGCTCACGCCGGCTCTCCTACTGCATCGACATTTCTCTGCTGCCTACTTGCAGGCAGCATAGGCGCCCCAAGCGGCCGATCCCGGTCGGGGCGGCCCGCGCTCCGACCGGAATATTACTCGTCAGTACACCCAGTTCCTGCCCGCTAAGCAAGCGCTTTGAACTGTGACCTTTGCAACGCAGCGTAACCGGAACTCGACGCTCCCGCAGAAGAGTCCGCAGCCCGGTCAGTCACGCAGTGCGGTGAACCGCCCCTGGTGGTACACGAGCGGACGTCCGGGTCCCGAGGGGTCCCCGTGCACGACCTCGGCGAGCACCACACGGTGATCCCCGGCGGGCACGCGCGCGTGGACCCGGCATACGAGCCAGGCGAGGACGTCATCGAGGACGGGAACACCTTCCGGCCCCTCCCGCCAGCCGGTGGACGGGCCGAAGCGGTCGGCACCGCTGCGCGCGAAGGTCGCGGCCAGCTCGCGCTGATGCTCGCCGAGTATGTGCACCCCGACATGGTCGGCCCGGGCCATCGCGGGCCAGCTGGAGGCGCCGGTGCCGATACCGAAGGAGACGAGCGGGGGTTCGGCGGAGACCGAGGTGAGGGAGGTGGCGGTGAAGCCGACCGGTCCCCGGTCACCGTAGGCGGTGATCACGGCGACGCCCGCCGCGTGCCGCCGGAAGACGGAGCGGAACAGGTCGGTCGTGGCGAGCTGAGGGGTGACCAGATCGGGCGTGGCCGTCATGGAGTGGTCCTTCTGGGGGGAGTCGGCAGCGGTCCTGTCGGTGTGCTGGGTGTTCAACGACCCGGACAGCGCGCGCTCGCGGTACGGACGAGGTCGATGTGCGCCCGTCCGAAGAGAAGGAGTTCCGAAGACATACGGTCAGGTTGACGATAGATGGTGCACACAGTCAAGTGCGTCTCGTCACCTGGGAGATGGCTCACGCACTCACACCGCCTGCCCCAGCGCCGCGATCACATCCGCCTTGCGCGGTTGACCGGTTGCCCGCCGCACCACGTGACCGTCGGCGTCGAGAACCAGCACGGTCGGGGTCTTGAGGATGCCGAGTCGGCGTACGAGCTCCAGCCGGGCCTCGGCGTCGATCTCGACGTGGGCCACGCCCGGCACCATGTCCGCCACCTCACCGAGGACCCGCCGGGTCGCCCGGCAGGGTGCGCAGAAGGCGCTGGAGAACTGCACGAGGGTGGCGCGCTCACCGAGATCCTGGCCCAACTCGGCCGCGCCCAGCCGCTGTCCGTCGTCGCGCCCGCGCACCCGCACTCTCCCGTTCGCCGCCGACGCGGCACTCCGTAGGGGCCGCCACCAGGCCCCTCATCTTCTCGTCAGCACGCACACGACTCCAAAGATTCCTTCGCCCCTGCCGCGCACGTCCCCCGTTTCTCACTGCTGCATTCGGGTACTGCTGGGCTGCGAGATGTGCCTGGTCGTACGAAGGGTTCCCGTACGTGCGGAGTAAAGGTGACGTAAAAGCCCGAGGTGGATCATGGTGTCGACGTGACGAGGATCTCGCACTTCCCAGGAACCAACACTGGCTGTCCGTGCGTTCTTGGGGCACGATCTGCGAGATGCCGTAAACCTACGGCTGCGTAACTTTCCCGCCGGGAGCCCTTTCCCTGGCAGAGAAGGAAGGGTTCACCCCGTCCATGGCAGAGCTTGTCTACCGTCCCGTTGTCGGTCTCGCCCTCACTTTGTTCAAGGCGTGGGACCTGAAGATCGACTGCAAGGGATCGGAGAACATTCCGCGCTCGGGCGGCGCCGTGCTGGTGAGCAACCACATCAGCTACCTGGACTTCATCTTCGACGGCCTGGCGGCGCTCCCGCAGAAGCGGCTCGTCCGCTTCATGGCCAAGGAGTCCGTGTTCCGGCACAAGATCTCCGGGCCGCTGATGCGCGGGATGAAGCACATCCCCGTGGACCGCAAGCAGGGTGAGGCGGCATACAAGCACGCGCTCGACTCGCTGCGCTCCGGCGAGATCGTCGGGGTCTTCCCGGAGGCCACGATCTCGGAGTCGTTCACGCTGAAGACCTTCAAGTCGGGCGCCGCGCGACTGGCCCAGGAGGCGGGCGTACCGCTGATCCCGATGGCCGTGTGGGGCACGCAGCGGCTGTGGACCAAGGGCCACCCGAAGAACTTCAAGCGGAGCCACACCCCGATCACCATCCGGGTCGGCGAGGCGATCGAGGCATCCCGCGACAAGTACGCCGGCGCCATCACGCGCCAGCTGCGCGAGGCCGTACAGGAGCTCCTCGAAGCGGCCCAGCGCGCCTACCCCGTGCGCCCCAAGGACGCCCAGGACACCTGGTGGATGCCGGCGCACCTCGGTGGTACGGCGCCCACACCGGAAGAGGTCCGCGCGGCCGAGGCCCGCTGACACCGCGCGTCACACCGACCGTCAGGGTCCCGGCAGAGACGGGCCAGTGCGGCGGATCAGTCCCGCGCCGGTTCTGCGGGACGGATCTCGAGGTGCGCGCCGGGGCTGAACTTCTCCAGCAGTTCGGCGAGTTCGGCAGCCGCCTGCTCGACGTCGGCGACCGGCATCGGCGCCATGCTCTCCAGCAGGAAGATCGCCGAGACGGTCTCCTCGGTGAGCCGGGTGCGCGGCCCCTGGCGCCAGTTCCAGCGGCGGCAGGTCACCCCGGCCTCGTCGCACCACACGATCTCGCCGGCGTCGGGGTGCTCGACGACCTCCTCGCCCGCGGCGACGGTCACGAAGTCCTCGTCGCCGGTGGCACGGACGAGACGCATGCCGCCCTGGATGTGGTCGAGGTCCTCGCCGCCCACGGGGATCAGGTGGGCGACGCTGATGGCGTTGTAGAGGTCGACGAGCACATTGATCCGGGGCAGCCCGGCCTCCGACAACGCCCGCTTGGCCAGCGCCTCCGCCGAGTTGCGGGTGCGTGAGGGCTTCGACCCGAAGGCCGTGTAGGCCGCCCGCCAGGCCGCCATGTGCGGGTCCTCGTGCGGCGCGCGCCCGTCCAGGCGTACGGCGAGCCGCCGGGCCGCGTCGTCGAGGAGCGCCGAACTGGCGTCGGTGCTGGGCCCGTTGACGAGGCCGTGCGCCTCGATGGCGACGTGCGTGAAGCCGGGTGCGAGGGCGCGCACCTCGTCGGACACGGTCAGCGTGAGAGTCATGGTCGGCCTTGCCTCAGAGTGCGGTGGGAAGCGTCTGCCACAGGTGCGGCCGGTCGCGCGCCGCCTTGAGCGCGTTCAGCACGACCGGATGAGGTTCAGCGTACAACACCGGATAGTCCACCTCATTGGACTTGGGTTCGGCCACGAACGCCAGCCGTTCACCGTCGAGCGAGAACTGGGCGTCCACGCCGCGCTTGTTGCCCCTGGGGTCCTGCCGATGCCAGGCTCCGTTGAACCGGACGGCGACCAGACCGTGCACGACGTGCCCGTCGCCGTCGTCCGCCAGCCGCTGATAGCAGAACGCCGTCGGGATGTCCTCGGCCCGCAGCAGCGCCGCGAGGGCGTGCGCCTTGGCGTAGCAGATGCCGGTCCCCTGCTCCAGGACATCGGAAGCACGCCAGGTGACCCGCGGATCGCCGGAGTCCTGGGAGTGCGGGATGGTGTCACGCACGAACTCGAACGCCAGCCGCGCATAGGCATACGAGTCCTGCGCCTTCCCGGCAAGGTGGGCAGCCGTCATCCGTACGCGCGGATGGTTGTGGTCGATGATGTCGTCGGCAGCCAAATAGGCGGACAGGTCAGGGGTTTCCTGAGTGAGCTCCATGTCTGCAGAGCATAGGAATGCGATCACCTGGTCGTCAATGAATTTTCTACACAACGCATATTTATGCGACAGCTCGGTCTGCCGGTGGAAGAACGGCCGAAGACCGCCGCAACCCGCCGCTCCGGCACAACCCATCCCCCGTGCCGCCGGTCTCGGCCACCGGCAGACCGTCGACGAGGGGGAACAGATGAAGCAGACGCAGACCAAACCGACACGACGCGTGAGGCTCCGCCTTCTCGCGGGGGCGCTCGCCGGATGTGCCCTGGCAGTGGCCGGGACCGGGGCCGCACAGGCCGTTTCCGACCAGCTGTGGATCAGCGTGCCGTCCGAGACAGTGCTGCCGGGGCCGGACGCGGGCGGCAGCGCACCTGAGCGCCGGCTCACTGTGGACATCGCCCACGACAACCTCGACAACGGCGTTCCGGCCGGGCAGCTCACCGTGGACGCGAGCGAGATCGCCTCCTTCGCCCAGGTGTCGTGGCCGGACAACTGCGTGCCCGAGTCGGCCGCCAAGGCGAGTTGCGCCTTCCCGGAGATGCCGGCCGGGACGAAGAGCGTGACCGCCGCCCGGCTCGGGCTCCGCGCGCTGCCGGACGCGGACCTCAGCGCATCGGGGTCCGTGCGGTACACGGCCACCGCGGGGGAGCTGACGTCGCACACCGCTCAGACCCAGGTCGCCCTCGGCGACGGACCGGATCTCGGACTCAGCCAGGCCGAGGACCAGCGGGGACTCGGGCCGGGCACGGACACCAGCGTGCGGGCGACGGTCGTCAACAGCGGCAACCGGGCCGTGGACCGGACGCTGCTGTGGCTCGACGCCTCATACGGCCTGCGGTTCAAGGAGCGGCACTCCAACTGCGAGTACCGGCAGCACGAGACCGGCACATCGGCGGTGTGCGTGCTGGACGAGCCGGTGGCGCCGGGGCAGGAGCACACGCTGGTGACCGAGCTGGGCGTCGGGCGGAAGGCGCTGTATGAGCGGTTCGACCACTCCGTCGAGCCGTATTCGGACGAAAGGCTGCAAGACATCCGCGGCGACTGGACATGGACTCGGGGCACCGGCGCCGAGCTGGACCTTCTTCCGGTGGCCGCGGCCGAGGACGACGACCTCGATCTGTCGGACAACGCACGGAGCGTGATTCTCGACGCCCGGAACACCGCGGACCTGAAACTCATCGGCAGCCGGGTGACCGGCGCCGTCGGTGAGACCGTGACCGCGGGAGTGACCGTGTACAACCGCGGACCGGCGTGGGTGGCGTCGCTGGGCGCGGGCGCGCCCGTGACCATGGTGCGGTTCCAGGCGCCGGAGGGCACGACGGTCGTCGGGCTGCCGGAGGACTGCTATGTGCTGCCGCCGTCCGAGGAGGGTCCGTCCGCCACGACGTACTTCTGCTGGACGCCGATCTACCTGCACGACAAGGCGTCCTACACCATCGAGGTCCAGTTGCGGATCGACCAGGTGGTGCGCGGGGCACGCACCACCGTCGCCACCGTCATCGAGGAGACAGAACTCGACATCCGCCGGTTCGATCCGAACCTGCGCAACAACAGGACTGCCATCGTCGTCAACTGACGCACGGCGCGGCCCTCAGCGGGCCATCTCCTCCTTGAGCGCCGCCACGAACGCGTCCACGTCCTCCTCGGTCGTGTCGAAGGCGCACATCCAGCGGACGTCGCCCGCGGCCTCGTCCCAGAAGTAGAAGCGGAACCGCTTCTGCAGGCGCTCGCTCACGTCGTGCGGAAGGTGCGCGAACACGGCGTTGGACTGCACCGGGTAGAGCAGTTCGACGCCGTGCACCGCGCGCACGCCCTCCGCGAGCCGCTGGGCCATCTCATTGGAGTGGCGGGCGTTGCGCAGCCACAGGTCCCTGGCGAACAGCGCCTCCAACTGCACCGACACGAAGCGCATCTTGGAGGCGAGCTGCATGGACAGCTTGCGCAGGTGCTTCATATGGCGGACGGCGTCCTGATTGATGACGACGACCGCCTCGCCGAACAGCGCGCCGTTCTTGGTCCCGCCCAGGGAGAGGAGATCGACGCCGACCGCGTCGGTGAAGGTCCGCATGGGCATGTTGAGCGAGGCCGCCGCGTTGGCGAGGCGGGAGCCGTCGAGGTGGACCTTCATGCCGTGCGCATGGGCGTGCTCGCAGATGGCGCGGATCTCGTCCGGCGTGTAGACGGTGCCGAGTTCGGTGCTCTGGGCGATCGAGACGACCTGCGGCATGGCCCGGTGCTCGTCGTCCCAGCCGTACGCCTGCCGGTCGATCAGCTCGGGGGTGAGCTTGCCGTCGGGTGTGGGCACGGTGAGCAGCTTCAGGCCGCCCATGCGCTCGGGGGCGCCGCCCTCGTCGACGTTGATGTGCGCGCTCTCGGCGCAGATCACCGCGCCCCAGCGGTCGGTGACCGCCTGGAGCGCGACGACGTTGGCGCCGGTGCCGTTGAAGACGGGGAAAGCCTCCGCGGTGGCGCCGAAGTGGCTGCGGATGATCCGCTGGAGGTTCTCGGTGTAGACGTCCTCGCCGTACGCGACCTGGTGCCCGCCGTTGGCCAGGGCCAGGGCGGCGAGCACCTCGGGGTGGGCCCCGGCGTAGTTGTCGCTGGCGAAACCGCGGAGCTCCGGATCGTGATGGCGGCGGGCGTCGGTCTTCGGAGGGTTCACGGCTTCTCGGTCAGCCACAGACGGGTTCCGTTCACTTCGGCGGCGGGCTTCTCCCAGACTCCGACGATGGCCTCGGCCAGGTCCTTGACGTCCGTGAAGCCCGCGAACTTCGCGTTGGGTCGCTCGGCGCGCATCGCGTCGTGCACCAGTGCCTTCACCACCAGGATCGCAGCCGCCGCGTTCGGGCCCTGCTCGCCCCCGGCCTTGCGGAAATAGTCGGCGGTGGCCAGCGTCCACGCCTCGGCGGCGGCCTTGGCGGCGGCGTAGGCGGCGTTCCCCGCGGTGGGCTTGCTGGCGCCGGCCGCGCTGATCAGGACGTACCGGCCGCGGTCACTGCGCTGCAGGGCCTCGTGGAATGCGAGGGAGGTGTGCTGCACCGTGCGGATCAGCAGCAGCTCGAGGAAGTCCCAGTCGTCGAGGTTGGTCCGGGTGAAGGTCTCGCTGCCGCGCCAGCCGCCGACGAGGTGGACCAGGCCGTCGACCCGGCCGAAGTCCTTCTCGATACGGGTCGCCCAGTCGTGGGTGGACTGGAGGTCGAGCAGATCGACCGTGTCACCGACGACGGTGGCACCACCGTGTGCGTAACTGGCCGCGTCCACGGCCTCGGCCAGCCGCTCCGGGTCGTTGTCCGAGCCGACGACGGTCGCACCCGCCTCGGCCAGCCTGAGCAGCGCCGCCCGCCCGGCGGGTCCACCCGCACCGGCCACCGCGATCACCGCACCGCTGAGAGCCCCGTTCCCCATGGTCTTCGCCTCCTGAGCCACGTTCTTGGTGCGGTCGCTCACGCGGCGACCCGCTCGGCGGAGTCCGCCGTGATGCCCCGAGTCGAGGCAATCACGTTCTTCAGCTTCTTGGACAGCGCCTCATAGAACATGCTCAGGGGAAACTCGTCCGGAAGCACGTCATCGACGAGTTTGCGCGGCGGCAGCGTCAGGTCGAGGGCGTCGGGACCCTTGGCCCACTTGGAGCCGGGGTGCGGAGCGAGGTAGGTGGAGACCAGCTCGTACCCCTTGAACCAGTGGACGAGCTTGGGGCGGTCGATGCCGTCCCGGTACAGCTGCTCGATGTCGGCGCACAGCTGGTTGGTGACCTGGGGTGCGCGCTCCCAGTCGATGGAGAGCTTGTTGTCGGTCCAGCGGACGACGTCGTGCTTGTGCAGGTAGGCGAAGAGGAGCTGGCCGCCGAGGCCGTCGTAGTTGCGGACGCGCTCGCCGGTGACCGGGAAGCGGAACATGCGGTCGAACAGCACCGCGTACTGCACGTCACGGGCCTGCGGCACACCGTCCGCGGCCAGCTTCACGGCCTCCTTGAAGGCCGTGAGGTCGCAGCGCAGCTCTTCCAGGCCGTACATCCAGAACGGCTGGCGCTGCTTGATCATGAACGGGTCGAAGGGCAGGTCGCCATGGCTGTGGGTGCGGTCGTGGACCATGTCCCACAGGACGAACGCTTCCTCGCAGCGCTTCTGGTCGTGGACCATGGCGGCGATGTCCTCGGGCAGCTCGAGGCCGAGGACGTCCACGGCGGCCGCGGTCACGCGGCGGAAGCGGGCGGCCTCACGGTCACAGAAGATGCCGCCCCAGGAGAAGCGCTCGGGCGCCTCGCGCACGGCGATGGTCTCGGGGAAGAGGACGGCGGAGTTGGTGTCGTAACCGGCCGTGAAGTCCTCGAACTTGATGCCGCAGAACAGCGGGTTGTCGTAGCGGGTGCGCTCCAGCTCGGCCAGCCAGTCCGGCCAGACCATGCGCAGGACGACCGCTTCGAGGTTGCGGTCGGGGTTGCCGTTCTGCGTGTACATCGGGAAGACGACCAGATGCTGGAGGCCGTCCGCGCGGTGCGCGGCGGGCTGGAACGCCAGCAGCGAGTCGAGGAAGTCCGGCACCCCGAACCCGCCGTCGGCCCAGCGGCGCAGATCCTCGACGAGGGCGTCGTGGTAGGCGCGGTCGTGCGGGATCAGCGGGGAGAGCTCCGCGACGGCGTCGATGATCCGGCGCACGACGCGCTCGGCGTCCGCGCGATCAGGGGCGCCCTCGGCCTCGAAGTCGATCGATCCGTCCTTGGACTGCCATGGCCGGATCCGCTCCACGGCATCCTTGAGCACGGGCCATGCCGGGTGCTCCACCACCCTGACCACCGGAGGAACCTGGTCCCCCGCACCCACCTGCACAAGAATTTCCGTCATGTCCCATCCTCCACGGGAGAACCTCGCGTAAGGACACCGTATGCATACGGGGTTCCTTCCAGCAAGAACAGCCTCGGGAAATTATCCTGCGCACACCCCACTGTCACCGAACTTTTTCCCGCCTGATGCCGTGACGGCGATTACTTCGGCCGCGCGCGGGCACACATGGCCCGAGCGTCGGAGCCACCCGCGGTCAATCCGCGCAGGACTCGCCCACGCCCGGGTGACCGCGCCCGGCGACGACGGGCAGCTCCGCCTTGCGCGCCACGCCAATCCCCGGTGAACGCGCGGGTACATCACAGGGAAGGGCCATTAGGCTGCGGCCCTGCCGCGCGAAACGTCCGTGTCGTTTCCCGTGTGCCCGAGCCGCCGTCGACGGAAGCGAGTTGGAACCTTGAACTTCCTTACCATCGGTCACCGCGGAGTCATGGGTATCGAACCCGAGAACACCCTCCGTTCCTTCGTCGCCGCCGAGCACGCCGGCCTCGACGTCATCGAACTCGATCTGCACCTGAGCAAGGACGGCGCCCTCGTCGTCATGCATGACGCGGACGTGGACCGCACGACCGACGGAACCGGCCCGATCGCCGAGAAGACCCTCGCCGAGCTGCGCGCCCTGGACGCGGGCCGCGGGGAGCGCGTACCGGTCTTCGAGGAGGTCCTGGACGCGGTGAAGTGCCCGCTCCAGGCCGAGATCAAGGACGAGGCGGCGGCGCGGGCACTGTCCGAGGTCATGCACAGGCGGGATCTGCTCGCCCGGGTCGAGGTGTCCTCGTTCCACGACGAGGCGATCGCCGAGATCGCCCGCCTGGTGCCCGGCGTCCGCACCGCGCTCATCGCCAGCCGCTACGGCACCGACATCGTGGACCGCGCCGTCGAGGCCGGTGCACGGACGGTCTGCCTCAACATCCGCCGGCTCACCCTGGAGATCGTGGAGCACGCCCGGAAGGCGGACCTCAGGATCATCGGCTGGGTGGTGAACACCCAGGACCAGCTGCGGCTCGTACGGGCTCTGGAACTGGACGGCGCGACCACCGACTACCCGGAGATCAAACGCACCGGCCGCTTCACCGCGTGACGCTCAGCCCAGCTCCTTGACCAGCAGCTCGAACTGCAGGTCGTCGCGGAGCGGAATGCCGAACCGCTCGTCGCCGTACGGGAACGGACTCATCCGTCCCGTACGGCGGTAGCCGCGCCGCTCGTACCAGGCGATCAGGTCATTGCGTACGGAGATCACGGTCATGTGCATCTCCGTGGCGCCCCACTCCTCGCGGACCGTGCGCTCCGCCTCGGCCATGATCACCTTGCCGAGGCCGTCGCCCTGGAGATCGGGGCTGACCGCGAACATCCCGAAGTAGGCGTGATCATCACGATGTTCGAGCTGGCAGCAGGCGACGACCCGCCCGTCCCGCTCCACCGTCAACAGCCGACTGTCGGGCGACTTGATCACGGCCCGCACGCCCTCCGGGTCGGTCCGCTGCCCCTGGAGGATGTCCGCCTCCGTGGTCCATCCGGTCCTGCTGGAGTCACCGCGGTACGCCGACTCGATCAGTGCGACCAGCGCGTCCACATCGCTGTCGACGGCGTCTCGGAACGTCAGTCCGTTGGCTGCGGTCTCCATGGAGTGCGACTCCGATCTGCGGCGCGGCTCGGGCACCGACGAGGGTAACGCAGCCACTAGGCTCCGGGTGCATGGTGCACGTACTGAGCAGCCGGACCCTCCTGCGCCCCACCGATCCCGAACGGTCCCGGCTCTTCTACGGCGAGCAACTGGGCCTGGCCGTCTACCGCGAGTTCGGCACGGGCCCGGAACGCGGCACGGTCTATTTCCTGGGCGGCGGCTTCCTCGAAATCTCCAGCCGCTCGGACACTTCGCCGTCCCCGGCCGTGCGGCTGTGGCTCCAGGTCGAGGACGCGACCGCGGCGTACGAGGAGCTACGGACGAAGGGCGTCGACATCGTCCGGGAGCCGGTGAAGGAGCCGTGGGGCCTGATCGAGATGTGGGTGGCGGATCCGGACGGAACGCGAATCGTGCTGGTAGAGGTACCGCCGGACCACCCGATCCGCTACAGGCCGGGGACTTGAGCGCCCCAAAGGGGCGCGGGGAACTGCGCGATCAACCACAACGAACCCGCAGACGCCCAACGACCTAGCGCGGCACCCCAGGAAGCGCCCACCCCCGATCGGTCCGGGCCAGTTCCCGAAACCCCGCCGAAGTCAGATGGCCGATCATCGTGCCGTCCGCAGCCGCCCCGTAGGCAAGCAGCCGATCCGCACCACACAACCGCAGCCAATCCGCACCCTGGGCAAGCAGCCGCCGCTCGACGCCCCGTCCGTACTGAGCCGGCTCAATGTGCAGATTGCCGATGTCGGCGAGGCCACCGGCACGGGCGTGGCGTTCAGGGCGAGCCAACGTCGTGTCGACCTCGATGAAGCCCAGAGGAGCACCATCGGCGTACGCCGTGAGCCGCGTACCGCACTCCCCCAGCGTGCGCTCGACCCTGACGCCCGGCCACGGCTCCGACACCGGCAGATCGGACACCCGCGCGATCAGGATGACCTCCGTGTCCCCCGTGTGCCGGAACCCGGCACGTTCGTAAACGGCTCGGATGTGCGGCCAGTTCCGGGGCAGGCCGTACACGACCGGGGCAGGTAGCTCGCCGCTCGCGTAACAGGCACGGACACCCCAGCGGGCCAGTTGAGCGAGGCACGCGCTCATCAGCAGATCGGCCGCCTCGTCGGCGTCCGGCCAGAACGAGGCCGACGGATGGCAGACGAGCCAGTCGATCTCACCGATGTCCCGGTAGCACTCGCCCACTTCGGCGTCGGCGCGGTACCGCAGCAGATGCGCGGCGGCCACGACGTAGTCACGCTGCTCGGCGACGAGCGTCACCCGCTCGGCCACCCACGGGTCGGTGATGAACTCGTCCGGCTGTCGCTCCAGGCTGCTGAGCACCGTGTTCACCGAGACGGAGACACCGGGGACGACGGCGGCGACATGCGCGTTGATCAGGTCGGTGAGCTGGTCGCGGTCGGCGCGGTGGAAGGGGCGCACGGTGGGCGCGGGCATGCGGGACCTCCGGGAGAACGGGTCGGGCTGGAGGCCGCCATGCGATGCGGTACGGGCCCGAGGGTACGTCGGCGGCGGCGCCGGGCACCAGTGGATTCGCGTCGGATGGCCGGGCGCCCGAGCGGGGCATAGCGTGCTGGAGGAGATCGCCGTGTCTGCCCTACGGAGGGATCGCCATGAAGCTCGACAAGCCGGTGCCCGGCGGACCCTGCTGGACCGAGCTCGGAACCGATGACCTGACGGCGGCCAAGCGGTTCTACGAGGAGTTGTTCGGCTGGCGTACCGTGACGGATCCGCGCGAGGACGCGGGCGGCTACACGATGGCCCACCTCGGCGACGCCCCGGTCGCCGCGCTGACCCCGCTGTACCAGGAGGGGCAGCCCGTCGCGTGGAACGTGTCGTTCGCGGTGGCCGACGCCGACGAGGCGGCGCAGCGGGTGGCGGAGGCCGGCGGGACGGTGCTGGTCGGTCCGATGGACGTGTTCGATGTGGGCCGGTTCGCGGTGGCTCTCGATCCGACCGGTGCCGCCTTCCAGCTGTGGCAGGCACGGGCGTTCCCGGGCGCCGGGCTGTTCAACGCGCCCGGCGCGCTGGGCTGGGTGGAGCTGCTGACCCGGGCGCCGGAGCGCGCCGAGTCCTTCTACACGACGGTCTTCGGCTGGAGCGTCAACTCCTCCGCGCACTACACGCAGTGGGGCATCGACGGCGCCGACTTCGGCGGCATGACCACGATGGACGACAAGTTCCCGCCCGAGGTGCCGACCCACTGGCTGCCCTACTTCGCCGTGGCCGACGTGGACACCAGCGCGGCCACCGCGGCAGGAGCGGGCGGCACGGTCCTCATGGAGCCGACGTCCGTACCGCACGGGCCGCGGATCGCGGTGCTGCGGGACCCGCAGGGGGCGGTGTTCGGGGTCTACCTCGCGGGGGACGAGGGCTGAGGCGACGGGCAGCGCACGCTGCCACCACTCGCCGGGGCAGCGTCCGCCCTCGCCTTCACGTGCTCCACCGAATGCCCCCCGTGTACACCCTTGCGCTCGTATGCGCCCCGCCTGTCCCGGGCATCTCCTGAGCGAGTGGCCGCGACCGTCGACCGCGGAGGTGCGTGTGCACGGACCGGCTTCGTCCGGCTGGCTGCTGGTCGCGCTGTGCGCGGCGACCGGGGCCTACTGTCTGCTGCGGATGCGCAGCAGCGTCGAGGAGCAGCGCCGTGCCGCGGGCGGTGAGGCGCTGATGGGTTTCGGCATGGCCGCGATGGCCGTACCGACCGCGGTGTTCACGCCGCCTTCGTGGGCCTGGCCCGTGTACGCGGCCGTGTTCGGTGTGGCCGCGCTGCACGCGTTGTGGGCGGCCCGGACACACGCCCACCATCTGCACCATCTGGTCGGCGCCGCGGCCATGGTCTACATGGCGTTGGCGATGGCCGCATCGCCGGGACGGCACGGCGATTCCGGCGTCCCGCTCGTCACGGCGGCGCTGCTGGCGTACTTCATGGCGTACGTGCTGCTGTCCGGCGCCCGGCTGGTGCCCGTCGGCGCCGGTGGCGGGAGCGTGGGGTGGGGCGACCGGCCGGAGCTGGCGCGGGCCTGCCGGCTGTCGATGGGGATCGGGATGGTCGCGATGCTGCTGGCGGTGTGAGTACGGGCCGCATACGGCCGTGGTCTGCGTCACTTCGGCGTAACAAGCCGTACCCCTGAGCGTTCCGCCGCTCATAGGGTGCTCCCATGATGGTCCCCGCGGCACTGTTGCTGCTCGGCGCCCTGACCGCCGTGGTCGCCCCTCGGCTGATCGCCCGGGCCGACTGGCCGGACCGTGAACCCGTCGTCGCCCTGTGGGTGTGGCAGTGCGTGGTGGCGGCCGTGCTCCTGTGCTGCGCGCTGTCGATGACGCTCAGCGCGGCGGCGGCCTGGCAGGCGGTCCGGGGCCATGTGTTCGCGCCCGCGCCGCACGCCGTCGTGGAGGCCTACGCCTTCGGCCCCACCGGCCCCTGGGCCGCCACGACCGCGGTGGCGCTCGCGCTGGGCGGGGTGTGGACCGCGGCGATGCTGGTCCGCGAGGTCGCGCGGGCACGCGCACGGCGACGTCAGCGGGAGGCCGAACTCCTCATCCGCGCCCCGCGGTTGCCCGGCGAGGGGCCCGAGCGTCATCGCCTGGTCGTCCTCGAGGGCGAGCGGCCCGACGCCTGGTGGCTGCCGGGTGCGCGGCCCCAACTGGTCGTCACCACCGCCGCGTTGCGCCGGCTGAAGGGCCGGCAGCTGGACGCCGTACTGGCCCATGAGGAGGGGCACGCGCAGGCGCGGCACGACTGGCTGCTGCACTGCTCGGCCGCGCTGGCGGGCGGGTTTCCGCAGGTGCCGGTGTTCGCCGCGTTCCGTGACGAGATGCACCGGCTGGTCGAACTCGCCGCCGACGACACGGCCTCCCGGCGCTTCGGCCGCCTGACCACCGCCCTGGCGCTGGTGGAACTCAACGAGGACCGGGGCGTGTTCGGCCACGGGGCCACCCCGCACACCCATGTGCCGCAGCGGGTGAACCGGCTGCTCACTCCCCCGGACCGGCTCTCGGCGGCCCGGCGGCTACGGCTCACCGCGGCGGCCTCGCTGGTGCCGGTGGTGCCGGTGCTGGTGGCGTTCGTACCGGCGCTGCGGACGCTGGGCTAGGACCAGTACGGCCAAGGGCCGGTACGAAGGACCAGGCGGCCGGAATCACGTCCGCGACCCCGGCCTCCTCGGAGCCCGGAATTGGCCTCGCGCCCCGTAGTTCGGCGAGGATCACAACATGCACACCCCGTCCCTCGACTCCCCGCCCCGCCCGCCCGCCCATCGCGGCGCCCTGCGCTCCGCCGCCGCCCTGGCAGCGTCCTCCCTGCTGCTCCTCATCCTCGTCGCGGCGGAGTGGGGCCCCCTGATCGCGCTCGACGGCGACATCTCCCGCACCACCCACCGCTGGGCGGTCGACGACCCCGACGTCACCCAGGCGTGCCGGATCCTCACGGACTGGGTGTGGGACCCGTGGACGATGCGCATCCTGAGCGCGGCCGTCGTGGTGTGGCTGCTGTGGAGACACCGGGCCTGGCGGACGGCTCTGTGGCTGGCGGCCACCGTGGCCCTGGGCACCCTGGTGCAGCAGTCCCTCAAAGCGGCGGTCGGCCGGGCCCGCCCGGTCTGGCCCGACCCCGTCGACTCGGCCCACTACGCGGCGTTCCCGTCCGGCCACGCCATGACCGCCGCGGTCGTCTGCGGCGTCCTGCTCTGGCTCCTCCACCACCACGGCACCGGCCGCGTCCTGTGGCGTACGGCGGTGGCGGTGGCGGTGATCTCCGTGGTCGGCGTCGGCCTGACCCGCGTATGGCTCGGCGTGCACTGGACCACGGACGTCGTCGGCGGCTGGCTCCTGGGCGCGACACTGGTGGCACTGGCGGCGCTGGCGCATCGGCGGTGGATCGTCTGAGCAGATCGGCCAAAGTCCTCCGCGGTGCGGCAGCGCCCCCCGAAGGGGCGCGGGGAACTGCGCGACCAGCCACATCGGCGCCGCAGACGACCGACGACCCATCGCGGCACAGCCAGCGCAGCGCTCTCGTAGGATCACCTCATGACTGCCGTGCTGTTCGATTTCTCCGGGACCCTCTTCCGTGTCGAGTCCACCGAGTCCTGGCTGCGGGGCGCGCTCACCGAGGCCGGGATCGAGCTGCCGGAGCCGGAGTTGACCGAGACAGCGCAGGCGCTGGAGACGGCGGGCGCGCTGCCCGGCGGCGCCGATCCGGAGCGGCTGCCCACGGAGGTCGCCGAGGTGTGGGACGTCCGGGACCAGAGCTCGGAGCTGCACCGGGCGGCGTACACCGGGCTCTCCCGGCAGGTGCCGCTGCCCGACCCGGGGTTGCACGACGCGCTGTACGAGCGCCATATGCTGCCCGCCGCGTGGTCGCCGTACCCCGATGCCGCGGAGGTCCTGCACACCCTGCGTGAGCGCGGAATCCCGGTCGGCGTGGTGAGCAACATCGGCTGGGATCTGCGCCCGGTGTTCCGCGAGCACGGCCTCGACCCGTACATCGACGTATACGTTCTGTCGTACGAGCACGGCATCAGGAAGCCGGACCCGCGGCTGTTCGCGACCGCCTGCGCGAAGCTCGGCGTCGAACCGCGCGACGCGCTCATGGTCGGTGACAACCGCCGTGCGGACGGCGGCGCGGCCACGCTGGGCTGCGGGGTGCACTTCGTGGACCATCTGCCGCTGGCACTGCGGCCCGACGGCCTGCGGCCGGTGCTGGACCTGGTGGGCTGAGCCGGCCCGGAAATGGGCCGCCTCCTCGGACGATCCCCCGCGTCGCCCGAGGAGGACGGCAGCACCGGACCAGCCCGCGGAAAGGGGCAGGTCCGGACGCGCTGAGTATAGTTGGCTGCCAGCCAGTCAACGCAGGAGTTACAGCATGTCCCCGCGCAGCGCCTCGGTCAATGAAGAGTTGCGGCGGCGTTCCCGGGAGCGGCTTCTGCAGGCGGCGGTCGAACTGGTCGGTGAGCACGGGTTCGAGGCGACGACGCTGGGCGACATCGCGGACAGAGCGGGCTCGGCGCGCGGCCTGGTGTCGTACTACTTCCCCGGCAAACGCCAACTCGTGCAGTCCGCGGTGCACCGGCTGATGAACCGCACGCTGGAGGAGGCGCTGGAGCGCGAGCCGTGTACCGAGGACGGCCGGGAGCGGATGGCGCGGGCGATCGACGCGATCCTGGGCCTGGCCCGGGACCGGCCCGTGCTGATGCGCCAGCACATGGCCGGGCTGCTGCAGGCCGAGGGATTCATGCCGTGCCCGGAGCAGCGGCGGCTGGCCGAGCTGCTGCGGGACACCGTCGCCCGCAACGGCTCACAGGACGTCGACGCCGACTACCCGATGCTGCGTGCCCTGCTGATGGGCGCGGTCTATGCGGCGCTGGTGCCGGGTGCCCCGATGCCCCTGCCGGTGCTGCGGGCCGAGCTGTTCCAGCGCTACCGGCTGGACTGGGCGCTGGGTGTCCCGCCGGACACCGAGGTGGCGTCCGGCGGGACGGGTGACACGGATCTGTCACGGTTCTTCGCGACCGGCGAGCGGCCCGAGGATCAGTCGAAGCAGTCCGGTCAGTCGAAGCGGTCCGGTCAGTCGAAGTAGTCCGGCTGGGTCTGTACGTTGAGCTCGCTCATCCGCACCCACTTCGCCGGGTCGGTACGCCAGTCGTTGATCTTGAGGACGTCGAGTCCCTTGGCGATGTCGTTCGAGTAGATGTAGCCGTTGTAGTAGTACGCCGACCAGGAACCCGCCGTCGTGACCCGGTCCGTGGTCAGCGGGCCGCGCTCGAAGTAGGCGATCTCCTTCGGCTTGGCGGAGTTGGTGAAGTCCCAGACGGAGACGCCGCCCTGGTACCAGGCCTGGACCATGATGTCCCTGCCCTTGACCGGGATCAGCGAGCCGTTGTGGGCCACGCAGACCTCGGTGTCCGCCTGGTGACGGTCGATCTTGAAGTAGCTGCGGAAGACCAGCTTGCGCTTGTCGCCCTTGCCGACGAGGTCGTAGATGCCGTCGGCACCGCGGTTCGGGCCGATCTCCTCGTTGCAGGTGGCCGCTCCGCCGCCGCCCAGCTCGTCGGTGAAGATGACCTTGTTGGCCCGCTGGTTGAAGGTCGCCGAGTGCCAGAACGCGAAGTTGACGTTGTCCTGGACCCGGTCGATGACCTTCGGGTGCTCCGGGTCCGCGATGGAGAACAGGATGCCGTCGCCCATGCAGGCGCCGGCGGCCAGGTCCTTCGAGGGCAGCACGGTGATGTCGTGGCAGCCGGTGGTCTTCGAGACGCCGGGGTTGGTGGGAGCGCCCGGGTTGCCGCCGCCGTCGGGTCCCTCACCGGGGAAGAGGACCGGGAAGCCCACCATGGCGGCCTTCTCGGGGGCCTTGCGCGGGACCTTGATGACCGAGATGCCGTCGTGCGGTGGCTGGCAGTCGGGGTAGGTGGCGCTCGGCGAGTACGAGGAGACGTAGATGTAGACGTTCCGGCGCTCGGGCACCAGCGTGTGGGTGTGCGAGCCGCAGGCGGTCTCCACGGCGGCGACGTACCTGGGGTTGGCCTTGTCGCTGATGTCGAAGACCTTCATGCCCTCCCACGAGGACTTCTCGGTCGCGGGCTGCGTGGTGCTGCTGCAACTGCTGTCGCTGCGCGAGGAGTCGGTGGACAGGAAGAGCAGGTCGCCGGAGACCGAGATGTCGTTCTGCGAGCCGGGACACAGCACCTGGGAGACCGTCTTCGGGGCCTTCGGGTTGCTGATGTCGAAGATCCGGAAGCCGTCGTAGTTGCCGGCGAAGGCGTACCTGCCCTGGAAGGCGAGGTCCGAATTGGTGCCCGGCAGCACGTCCTTGGGGATGTTCGTCACGTGCTGGATGTTGGCGGAGTGGACGATCTCGTCCTGGCCGGGTATCTCGCCGCTCTCGAGGGACCGTCTCACCTCGGCCTGGGTGCTCTTGGAGACCTCCTTCTGCGCCGCCGGGCCGTCCCCCGGGTCGGGGGTCGCGGCCGCCGGACCGCCGGTGAGCAGCGCGGCCAGCAGCCCGACGGCGACAGCGCCGACTCCCAGGCGTCTGTGCCGCGTTCGGGGATCGTTCAACAGGATCACTGTTTCCTCCCTTGTTCCGTTCGCGTGAGAACGGTCATGCACGTCGAAGTATTGTCTTGTGCATGCTCATACCAACAGAGGGACACAGACATGTAATGAAGCTTTTCAATAGATCGTTTACGGCCGTCCTGGCCGCCATCGCCGTTCTGGCGCTGGGAAGTTGCGACTCCGGATCCGACGCCGACTCCGCTCCGGAGAGCGGGCCCTCGGTGATCGTGCCGGGCAAGCCCGGCGAGGCGAACCACACGATGTCCGCCGAGGACGCCGCGGAGCAGCGCGCCGACGACGACTCCCCCAACGCCGCCGACGTGTCGTTCGCCCGCATGATGATCGAGCACCACTCCCAGGCCCTGGAGATGACCGAACTCGCCCCGGACCGGGCCGAGTCGACGAAGATCAAGAAGCTGGCGGAGCGGATCGCGGCCGCGCAGAAGCCCGAGATCGAGGGCATGAGGGGCTGGCTGAAGACGCACGGCGAGAAAGAGTCGGGCGGCGGACACGACCACGCCACGATGCCCGGGATGGCGACCGAGGGTCAGCTCAGCAACTTGCGCAAAGCCAAGGGGAAAGCGTTCGACCAGCTCTTCATCACCCTCATGATCACCCATCACGAAGGGGCGGTCACCATGGCCACGGAGGTGAAGGCGCAGGGGAACAACATCCAGATCGAGGAGATGGCGGACGACACGATCGCCCAGCAGACCAGCGAGATCAACCGGATGCGGGACCTGCCGTGAGCCGGACGCGCCTCAGCGGCGAGCGTGACGCGCCGTCAGGAATCCGGCGTCGCGGGCCTGGGCGATCAGACTGAGCGACCGGCGCCGGCTGTGCCCGGTCGCGCCCATCACCGCGAGGACGGGATCGACGCCCTTCTCCTGTGCCGCGCGGTATTCCCGGGCCACCAGCCACTGCCCCGCGATGCCGCGCGGCCAGGCGGGCCGGGCATGCCGCGAGGCCCCCGGCCGGCCGGCGGGCTCCACCCCGCACACCTCGGACAGCGGGCCCTCGACCCACTCGGCGAGCACCGCCAGGTCGTCGAGGGACAACGCCGGCTGGGCCCGCACGTCCTCGATACAGACCCCGGCGTCGGACACCACGGCGATCAGGTCGACCTGCGCACCGTCCGGGAACGCCAGCTGAACGCCCCACCAGGACGTCACGCCGGCGTCGTCCCCAGCGGCTCCGTCTTCCCGCACTTCCCACGCGGGCCACACGGACACCGCACCGTCCATCGGACAACGATCAGAAAGATCAAGAAAGGATGCTTCGAGCACACACGCAACGAAACCGCATGATCACATTCCATACGAAAGGACACGCACGCCCGTCCTCCGGTCAGCACCCTGTCAGCGGAGCATCCGCGGTGCGATGCTGGAAGCGTCAGCGATCTCCGACGGTCCTTCGGGGTAAGGAGTTCCGCCGTGCTTCGTGTCGCCGTCGTCGGCTCCGGGCCGAGCGGGGTCTACACCGCCCAGAGCCTCGTCCAGCTCCACTCCGACGTGCTCGTGGACGTCCTGGACCGGCTGCCGTGCCCGTACGGCCTGGTGCGCTACGGGGTGGCACCCGACCACGAGAAGATCAAGTCGCTGCAGAACAACCTCCGGGCGGTCCTGGAACACGAGCGGGTGCGGTTCCTCGGCGGCGTCGAGGTGGGCCCCGGCGGGATGCCCGCGGCGAGGCTGCGCGAGCTGTACCACGCGGTCGTGTACTGCGTGGGCGCCGCGACCGACCGGCGTCTGGGGATCCCCGGTGAGGATCTGCCCGGCAGCTGGTCGGCGACCGAGTTCGTCTCCTGGTACAGCGCCCACCCGGACGCCACCGCCGACGGCTTCGTGCTCGGCGCACGCTCCGCGGTGGTCATCGGCGTCGGCAACGTGGCCGTGGACGTCACCCGGATGCTGGCCCGCGGCCAGGCCGAGCTGAGCCCCACCGACATGCCGCAGGCGGCGCTCACCGCACTGGCGGCGAGCCGGGTGTCCGAGATCAGCATGGTCGGCCGCCGCGGCCCCTCCCAGGCCCGCTTCACCACCAAGGAACTCCGCGAACTCGGCGCCCTCCCGGACACCCAAGTGCACGTCGTCCCAACCGAGTTGGCCCTGGACCCGGCCTACGCCGATCCCTCCGCGCTCCCCGCGGCGAACCGCCGCAACGTGGAGGTGCTGCGCGGCTGGGCGGAGACCCCGCCGAAGGACGCCCACCACCACATCCGGCTGCGCTTCTTCCTGCGCCCCGTCGAACTCCTCGCCGAGCCCGAGTCCGGCCGCGTGGGCGCCGTGCGCTTCGAGCGGACGCACCCCGACGCCCACGGCGGCGTGACCGGCACCGGCCACTACGAGGACATCGAGGCCCAGCTGGTCCTGCGTTCGGTCGGCTACCGCGGCGTCCCCCTGGAGGGCCTCCCCTTCGACACGACGACCGGCACAGTGCCCCATCTCGCCGGCCGCGTACTCCGCGATGACCTCGTCGCGCCGGGCGAGTACGTGGCGGGCTGGATCAAGCGCGGGCCCACAGGCGTCATCGGCACCAACCGTCCGGACGCCAAGGAGACGGTGACATCACTGATCGAGGACGCCGACGTACTCGTACAGAAGGATCTACCTGAGGACCCGCTGACGGCACTGCGAGCCGAGGGGATCGAGCCGGTGGAATGGACGGGTTGGCAGGCGATCGAGCGGGCAGAGGCGGAGCTAGGTGCGTCACTCGGCAGGGGCGTGGTAAAGCTCCCCGACTGGCAGTCACTACTGAACGCAGCACACGGCAACGCCGACTAGGGGCGCGGGGAACTGCGCGACCAGCCACCCACCACCCGCACCAAGCAACGACGCAGCAACGCCCCCGAAATCAACAAACTGTTCAAGGAGTCTACGGTCCCGCCCATGACCACAACGGCACACCCCGTGGACGAAGTCCCACCCGCCCGCCACCTCGCCGCCTTCGGCCTCCAGCACGTCCTCGCGATGTACGCCGGCGCCGTGGCCGTCCCCCTGATCGTCGGCGGCGCCATGAAACTGTCGCCCGCGGACCTGGCGTATCTGATCACCGCCGACCTGCTGGTATGCGGAATCGCCACGCTCATCCAGTGCATCGGCTTCTGGCGCTTCGGCGTACGGCTGCCGATCATGCAGGGCTGTACGTTCGCGGCCGTGCCCCCGATGGTGCTGATCGGGACGACGGGCGGCGGACTGCCCGCGATCTACGGCGCCGTGATCGTCGCGGGCCTGGCGATCATGCTGCTCGCGCCGGTCTTCGGAAAGCTGCTGCGGTTCTTCCCGCCGCTGGTCACCGGCACGGTGATCCTGATCATCGGCATCTCACTGCTGCCGGTGGCGGGCAACTGGGCCGCGGGCGGCGCCGGTTCGGCGGACTTCGGGGAGCCGAAGAACCTCGCGCTGGCCGGTTTCGTCCTGCTGGTGGTGCTGGCCGTGCAGCGGTTCGCGCCGGTGTTCCTGAGCCGGATCGCGGTGCTGGCCGGCATCGTGGTGGGCCTCGCGGTCGCGGTGCCGTTCGGCTTCACGGACTTCGGCGGGGTCGGGGACGCCGACTGGGTCGGCATCAGCACGCCGTTCCACTTCGGCGCACCCACCTTCGAGGCGTCGGCGATCATCTCGATGCTGGTGGTGGCGCTGGTGACGATGACCGAGACGACCGGTGACCTGATCGCGGTGGGCGAGATGACGGACCGCAAGGTCGAGCCGCGCTCCCTCTCGGACGGTCTGCGCGCGGACGGCTTCTCCACGGTCCTCGGCGGCGTCTTCAACACCTTCCCGTACACGGCGTACGCGCAGAACGTCGGGCTCGTCGGCATGACGCGCGTGCGCAGCCGCTGGGTCGTGGCGGCCGCGGGCGGCATGCTCGTGCTGCTCGGGCTGCTGCCCAAGCTGGGCGCGGTGGTGGCGGCGATACCGGCGCCGGTGCTCGGCGGCGCGGGCCTGGTGATGTTCGGGACGGTCGCGGCGAGCGGGCTGCGGACGCTCGCCCAGGTCGACTTCAAGGGCAACAACAACCTGACGGTGGTGGCCGTTTCGGTCGCCATGGGCGTGCTGCCGGTCGGCGTGCCGACGATCTACGAGAAGTTCCCGGACTGGTTCCAGACGGTGATGAACAGCGGCATCAGCGCGGGCTGCCTCACCGCGATCGTGCTGAACCTGCTCTTCAACCACCTTCCCGCACAGGCCGGTTCAGCCGCCGAGGCGGACGGCCTGCCGGGCGGCGGCGTCGAGAAGGGTGTCGAGAAGCCCCGGGAAGAGGCCGTCTAGGTCGTCCCGGCGCAGGCCGTTCATCTTGGCCGTGCCCCGGTAGATCTGCCGGATCACTCCGCTCTCGCGCAGCACCCGGAAGTGGTGCGTGGTCGTGGACTTGGTGACCGGCAGGTCGAAGCGCGAACAGGAGAGCTCGCCGCCGTCGGTGGCGAGCTCTCGCACGATCTGCAACCGCATGGGGTCGGAGAGTGCGTGCAGGATGCCCTCCAGCCGGATCTCGTCGCGCGCCGGGTGCGGAAGATCGCGGCTGGTGGTGGCGGCGGTGGTCACGGCGGCTCCAGTTCGTCGGACGGAATTCCATTGTACGAGGGGTCTCGTAGTTTGACACTTCCCGTACTACGATGCCTATCGTACGAGTCGTCCATCGACCCCGTGACGATTGGAGCAGCTCACCATGAGCGCCCTCTTCCAGCCTTTCCGCCTGCGCGATGTGACCGTCCCGAACCGGGTCTGGATGGCCCCGATGTGCCAGTACTCGGCCGCACCGGCGGGCCCGGACACCGGGGCCCCGAACGACTGGCACTTCGCCCACTACGCGGCGCGCGCGGCGGGCGGCACGGGCCTGATCCTGGTCGAGGCGACCGCCGTCAGCGCCGAGGGCCGGATCTCCCCGTACGACCTGGGCATCTGGAACGACACGCAGGTCGAGGCGTTCCGCCGGATCACTCGCTTCCTGGTCTCACAGGGCACGGTGCCCGGGATCCAGCTCGCGCACGGCGGCCGCAAGGCGTCGACCGACCAGCCCTGGAAGGGCGGTGCACCGGTGGGACCGGACACGTACGGCTGGCAGCCGGTGGCACCTAGCCCGGTCGCGTTCGACGAGCGGCACCCGGTGCCGGACGAGTTGACGGTGACTCAGATCGGCGAGGTCATCGGCCAGTTCGCGGACGCAGCCCGCCGTGCTCTCGCCGCCGGCTTCGAGGTCGCCGAGATCCACGGCGCCCACGGCTACCTGATCAACGAGTTCCTCTCGCCGCACTCCAACCACCGCACCGACGCGTACGGCGGCTCGTACGAGAACCGCACCCGTTTCGCCCTCGAGGTCGTCGACGCCGTACGGGAAGTGTGGCCGGACGACAAGCCGCTGTTCTTCCGTATCTCGGCGACCGACTGGCTCGAGGACGGCGGCTGGACCGCTGACGACACCGTCCGTTTCGCCGCCGACCTCCGGGCCCACGGCATCGACCTGCTCGACGTCTCCACCGGCGGCAACGCCTCCGGCGTCCACATCCCGACCGGCCCCGGCTACCAGGTGCCGTTCGCCGCCCGCGTCAAGGCGGGGACGAGCCTGTCCGTCGCCGCCGTCGGCCTGATCACCGAGGCCGAACAGGCCGAGAAGATCCTCGCCAACGACGAGGCCGACGCGGTGCTGCTCGGCCGTGAGCTGCTGCGGAACCCGTCCTGGGCGCGGCATGCGGCGCGCGAGCTGGGCGGGGAGGTCCACGTGCCGGACCAGTATCACCGCTCGGTCTGACCGGCCCTCCGCCAAGGCCGACGTATTAAACCCGTACGACCGCGCTGGTGAGCACGGTCGTACGGGCTGGGGGGCGGTCAACTGCTTGCGATGCCGAAGAAGGTCAGCACGCGAGCGGCCATACCGGGGGCGTAGAGGTCGGGGTGGCCGACGCCCTGGAGGCTGATGCCTTCGACGGGAGCCTGGTCACCGGTACCGCCGTAGCGGGTACGGGTCCAGCTGGACTGGGGCGAGTCCGTGGCAGCCGGGGTCGCACTGACACCGTGCACGTTCGTCCACTGCTCGATCTGCTCCTTGAAGTTCGGGTAGCACAGCACGTCGTCCTCGGTGCCGTGCCACACCTGCATCCGCGGCCGGGGCCCGTTGTAACCGGGATACGCGGCACGCACCAGGTCGCCCCACTCCTGCGGGGTGCGGTCGATGTCGCCGTCCGCGCACGGATGGTTCCACCCGGTGCCGTCGGCGTTGGCGAAGCAGCCGAACGGCACGCCGGCGAAGGAGGCGCCCGCCTTGAACACATCGGGGTAGACGGCCAGCAGGACGTTCGTCATCATCCCGCCCGAGGAGATGCCGGTGGCGAAGATCCGGCTGGTATCGGCGTCATACATCCGGGTCACATAGTCGACCATGGACTTGATGCCGACCGGGTCGCTGCCGCCGCCGCGGCGCAGGGCCTCGGGTGAGGAGACGTCGAAGCACCCGGTGTCACGGGTGACCGACGGGTAGACGACGATGTACCCGTACTGGTCGGCGAGCGAGGCGTACTCGGTGGTGGAGTGCATCGCCGGGCCGGAGCCCCCGCACCAGTGCGGCGCCACCACGACGGCCGGCTTGTCGGCCACGTTGTCCGGTACGTAGAGGTACATCTGCAGGTTGCTGGGGTTCTCGCCGAAGCCGGTGACCTCGTTGAGCGCCGCGGTGGGCTCGTCGACGCGGGCGTCGGCCGGGGGCGCGGCGATGAGCGCTGCCGCGAGCATTCCGCAGAGTGCGGCGAGCATGGTGCGAAGTGGTCTGCGCTTGGTAGTGGCAGGCAAAGTGGTTCATCCCTTCGTGATGGCGGCTCGTGCGACTGTCGACAGCGGGATCGGCAGAGAAGCGAGCGCTCCCGTGCGGCGACGTCGACAGTTCCCCGCTGGGCAGGGATGTCCGAATGAGTTGTGCGCAAAGCGTGGAGCGGAACCGCCGATCTCCTGGGTGCTGTTCAGCGAACTGACCGTCAGACACCTCACTGGGGCCGAAGTCGGCAGCATGCCCGGCTCAGCGTTCTACATCCAGTACTTCATTCACGTACATGACCTGCCGCAGCCACCCGAAGGGACGCATCCGTATGCGTATGGGCTTACCGGCTCAGCCGTACCACCGCCCGCTCCAGCTCCGGCATCACCCGCTGTCCGGTCACCGCCAGTGCGATGGCCGCCACGACGCCGGTCCAGGCGACCGGGCCCAGTGGTGTGCAGCCGAGGGCATTGCTCACGCCCGGTGTCTGAACCAGCAGGACGAGGGCGGCGGCGGAGCCGAAGGAGGTGACGCGGACCAGCGGGGAGCCGCTGCGGTCGGCCAGGGTCTGGGCGAGCTGGGTGCCGACGACCGCGCACAGGGCCATCGTCGTGGTCCGGCGGGCCGTCCCCGGCGTGAACCGGCCGATGAGCCAGGCCACGACCGCGCCCATGCAGGTCGTCAGCGCCCGGTGACGGATCTGCCGCATCAGCGGGGTGCCGAGCAGGGTCTTGCCCAGCGGCGCGCTGACGTCGGTCTCCCCCTCCTTCTGCGGTGTCACCGCCACCGCCATCGCCGGGAACAGGTCCGTGAACAGGTTCACCAGCAGCATCTGACGGGTGGACAGCGGGGCGGAGCCGGCGAGCAGCGTGCCCACGATCCCGAAACCCACCTCGCCCGCGTTGCCGCCGATCAGGATGGCGATCGCGTCGGCGACGCTGTGCCACAGGGCGCGGCCCTCGACGACCGCCTCGACGAGCACCGTGAGGTCGTCGTGGGTGAGCACCAGGTCGGCGGCGTTGCGGGCGGCGGCCGAGCCGCGGGCGCTGATGCCGACGCCGATGTCGGCGGCGCGGATGGCGGCCGCGTCGTTGGCGCCGTCGCCGACCATGCCGACCACCCGGCCCGCGTCCATCAGGGCCTCGACGACCTGGAGCTTCTGCTCGGGCGCGACCCGGGCCACGACATCCACGTCCCGCAGCATCCGGGCGCGCTCGGAGCGGTCCGCGGCGGCCAGTTCGTCGCCGGTGACGACGGCCGTGTCGTCGGGCCAGCCCAGCTCGAGGGCGATCGCCCGCGCCGTCTGCGGATGATCGCCGGTCAGCATGACGGGTCGTACGCCCGCCTCCCGCAGCCCGTGGACGAGGGCGGTGGATGTCTCGCGCGCCGCGTCGGCGAGCGCGAGCAGACCGGTGAACTCCAGGTCGGACAGGGGCTCTTCACAGACGTCCGTGTCTTTCTCGTCGTCGCCCAGGCGCCGTCGCGCGACCGCGAGGACCCGCAGTCCGTCGCGGGCCAGCGACTGCGCCGTACGCGAGGCGTCTTCCGGCAGGTCGCGGCAGGCGGGCAGGACGATCTCCGGGGCGCCCTTGACCACGAACTCCCGTATTCCGTCGGCCGCGTGGCCCACGGCTCCGGCGTATCCGCGCCCGGCCTCGAACGGCCGGCCCTCGGTCTGCTCCCATTCCGGGTCGCGCCCGGCCGCGGCCAGGACCGCCTCGTCGGTGGAGTGCACCGGCTGGTCGGGGCCCTCCTCGGGCTCGGGGCAGGCGCGCACCGCGACGCGCAGGGTGGCCGAGTCGACGGCCTCGTCCGGCTTGCGGGCGGTGCCGTCGGGGTCGGTGACGCGGACGAGGCGCAGCTTGTTCTCGGTGAGGGTGCCCGTCTTGTCGAAGCAGATGGTGTCCATCCGGCCGAGGGCTTCGAGCGTGCGCGGGGTGCGGACCAGCACGCCCCGCTTGCTGAGCCTGCGGGCGGCGGCCAGTTGCGCGACCGTGGCCACCAGCGGCAGCCCTTCGGGTACGGCGGCCACCGCGACCGCGACCCCGCCGCTCACCGCCCGGCGGATCGGTGTGCCGCGCAGGAGCGAGAGGCCGGTCACGGCTGCGCCGCCCGCCATCGTCAACGGCAGTGCCTTGCGGGTGAGTTCCTGCAGGCGGGCCTGTACCCCGGCGGCCGGCGGCTTGCGTGCGGTGAGGTGGACCGCGCGGGCGGCCTCGGTGTGGTCGCCGGTCTCCACCACCACGGCACGGGCCTGTCCGGCCACCACGGTCGTGCCCTCGTACACCATGCAGCTGCGGTCGGCGACGGGTGCGCGCGGGGTCGGGGCGGTCTGTTTCTCCGCGGGCAGGGATTCGCCGGTCAGCGCGGACTCGTCGACCTCCAGGCCGTCCTCCCACAGCAGGCGGGCGTCGGCCGGCACGACGTCGTCGGCCTGCAGCTCGATCACGTCGCCGGGCCTGAGGCGTGCGGCGTCGACGGTGTGCGGGTGGTCCGAGGTCTCGTCGGGTGCGACGCGTGCCTTCTGCTTCTGTTCCGCGAGCAGCCCGGACAGCGCCCGTTCGGCCCGCAGTCGTTGTACGCCGCCGACCAGGGCGTTCAGGTCGAGGGCGCCGACGACCAGCAGGGCGTCCACGACCGAGCCGAGGATCGCCGACGCGGCCGAGCCGACGGCCAGCACCGGGGTGAGCGGGTCGTCCAGCTCGCCCCGTACGGCCCGGCCCAGCCGCAGCGCCCCCTTGGCCGGCGCGAACACCGGGTTGCGGGCGACGGTTCTGACCGCCTGCCGCACCTTGAAGGCCGCCTCGGCCGCCGGAGTCGGCGGCTCTTCCAGCCGGTGCTCCAGCCGCTGCCGTACGTCCTTCGCCTTCAGCTCATGCCAGGCCACCCGCGCCCGGGGACGTGGCGCGCGGGTGGCCGCGACGCCTACGGCATCTCGCGCCCCGGTCACCAGAGCCAGCGCCGCGCTCGCGTCGACGGGCGCGT
>NZ_JBFALC010000045.1:0-83943 GCF_040656035.1 Streptomyces sp. NPDC050211 | reverse complement strand
AAGCCCCCACCGGCCCGGCGCCAGTGGGGTCTTCTCACGCCTACGGTTCGGCAGCGCCCCGAAGGGGCGCGGGGCTGTATCTATATGCGGCTCCGCCGCGTGGGCGCGACCAGCCACGACGGCGCCGCAGACGAAAGAGAACACATCTCGGCACTACCCGCGGAGCGCGCAGCTGCCGACGTAGTCCGCCAGGTGCTCGCCGGTAAGCGTGGACCGCGCGGCGACGAGGTCAGCAGGCGTGCCCTCGAAGACGATCCGGCCGCCGTCGTGCCCGGCCCCGGGGCCGAGGTCGATGATCCAGTCGGCGTGTGCCATGACGGCCTGGTGGTGTTCTACGACGATGACGGACTTGCCGGAGTCGACGAGCCGGTCGAGCAGGCCGAGCAGCTGCTCGACGTCGGCGAGGTGGAGGCCGCTGGTCGGCTCGTCGAGGATGTAGACGTTGCCCGTCCCGGCCATGTGGGCGGCCAGCTTGAGGCGTTGCCGCTCGCCGCCGGACAGGGTGGTGAGCGGCTGGCCGAGGGTGAGGTAGCCGAGCCCGACGTCCGCGAGCCGGTGGAGGACGGTCTGCGCGGCCGGGGTCCGTGCCTCGCCGGCGCCGAAGAACTGCTCGGCCTCGGTCACCGGCATCGCCAGCACCTCGCTGATGTCCCGGCCGCCGAGCCGGTACTCGAGCACCGACGCCTGGAACCGCTTCCCCTCGCACTCCTCGCAGGTCGTGGCGATGCCGGCCATGATCGCCAGGTCGGTGTAGATCACGCCGGCGCCCTTGCAATGGGGGCAGGCGCCCTCGGAGTTGGGGCTGAACAGCGCGGGCTTCACGCCGTTGGCCTTCGCGAACGCCTTGCGGATCGGGTCCAGCAGTCCGGTGTACGTCGCCGGATTGCTGCGCCGCGAACCCCTGATCGCCCCCTGGTCCACCGTCACCACGCCGTCCCGCCCGGCCACCGAGCCCTGGATCAGCGAACTCTTGCCGGAACCGGCGACCCCGGTGACCACGGTGAGCACGCCGAGCGGGATGTCCACGTCGACGTCGCGCAGGTTGTGGGCCGTGGCGCCGCGCACCTCAAGGACGCCGGACGGCCTGCGCACCGACGGCTTCACCGAGGCCCGGTCGTCCAGGTGCCGTCCGGTGAGCGTGCCGCCGGCCCGCAGCCCTTCCACCGTGCCCTCGAAGACCACCTCGCCGCCGGCCGCACCGGCCATCGGACCGAGGTCGACGACGTGGTCGGCGATCGCGATCACCTCCGGCTTGTGCTCGACGACCAGCACGGTGTTGCCCTTGTCGCGCAGTTGGAGCAGCAGTTCGTTCATGCGCTGGATGTCGTGCGGATGCAGGCCGACGGTGGGCTCGTCGAAGACGTAGGTGACGTCGGTGAGCGCGGAGCCGAGATGGCGGATCATCTTGGTGCGCTGGGCCTCGCCACCCGAGAGCGTGCCCGATGCCCGGTCCAGCGAGAGATAGCCGAGCCCGATCGCGACGAACGAGTCGAGGGTCTCGCCGAGCGCGTTGAGCAGCGTCGCCACCGACGGCTCGTCGAGGCCGCGGACCCATGCGGCCAGGTCGCTGATCTGCATCGCACAGGCGTCGGCGATGCTGATCCCGTCGATCTTCGCGGAGCGGGTGGTTTCGCTGAGCCGGGTGCCGTGGCACGCGGAACAGACGGAGAACGTGACCGCCCGGTCCACGAAAGCACGGACGTGCGGCTGCAGTGTCTCCCTGTCCTTGGTCAGGAAGGCCTTCCTGACCCGCGCGATCAGGCCCTCGTATGTGGTGTTGAGCCCCTTCACCTTGACCTTGACCGGGTCGCGGTGCAGGAAGTCGTGCAGTTCTTCGCCGGTGTAGTCGCGGATCGGCTTGTGCGGGTCGAGGAAACCGGATTCGGTGAACGACTGCACCACCCAGCTGTCCGCCTTCCACCCCGGAACGGTGATCGCTCCGTCGGCGAGCGACCGGGAGTCGTCGTAGAGCCGGGTGGGATCGATGTCGGAAACGGTTCCTGTGCCTTCGCAGCTCGGACACATCCCGCCGACCACGCTGATGGCCTTCTCGATCCGTTTCCCGTTCACCACCAGCGCGCCCGTCGCCTCGGCCGAGGCGATGTTGAAGGAGAACGCCTGCTGCGAGCCGATGTACGGCTGGGCGAGCCGGCTGAACAGGATGCGCAGCAACGCGCCCGCGTCGGTGGCGGTGCCGACCGTGGAGCGCAGGTGCGCGCCCATCGGCCGCTGGTCGACGATGATCGCGGTCGTCAGCCCGTCGAGTACGTCGACGTCGGGCCGGCCCAGTGTGGGCATGAAGCCCTGTACGAAAGCGCTGTACGTCTCGTTGATCAGCCGCTGTGACTCCGCGGCGATCGTGTCGAACACCAGCGAGCTCTTGCCCGAGCCGGAGACACCGGTGAACACCGTCAGCCGCCGCTTGGGGATCTCGATGTCGACGTTCTTGAGGTTGTTCTCGCGCGCTCCGTGCACGCGGATCAGGTCGTGGCTGTCGGCGATGTGCGATGACGTGCTGCTGAGTTCCTGAACTTCCCTGGTCATGCCCCTTAATCGTATATCTGCAACGCCCGTTGAGACTTTCCCCGAAGACCTCCAGGACACGTGCGCTAAAGTCTCAACCGTGGATCGTCTGCGCCCCGTCGACCTCGCCCGCGAGCACGGCATCTCGACCCAGGCGGTCCGCAACTACGAGCGCGACGGCTGCATCCCGCTCGCCGAGCGCACCCCGTCCGGCTACCGGACCTACACCGAGACCCATGCGGCCGCCCTCCGCGCCTACCTCGCACTCGTCCCGGCGCACGGTTACGCCGTGAGCGGGCAGATCATGAGGTCGCTCAACGCGGGCGAACTCGACGCCGCGCTGACGGCCGTGGACCGCAGTCACGCCCAACTGCTGCGCGACCGGGAAACCCTGGACGCGGTCGCCCAAGCCGTAGAGCACCTGACCACGGGCCGCCCGGACACCGGCCCGCACACCCCCGCAGCCACCGAGCCCCTCAGCGTCGGCGAGCTGGCGCACCGCCTGGGCGTCACCGCCGCGACCCTCCGCAACTGGGAAGTCGCGGGCATCCTCGCCCCCGACCGCGAGCCGGTCACCGGACACCGCACCTACGGCCCCGCCGACATCCGCGACGCCGAACTCGCCCACCTCCTCCGGCGAGGCGGCTATCCACTCGACCACATCTCCACCGTGGTCCAGCAAATCCGCACCGCCGGCGGCACCCAGGCCCTGTCCGCGGCCCTCGACGACTGGCGACGCAGACTCACCGCCCGGGGACTCGCGATGCTGGACGCAGCGGCCCGACTCGCTCAGTACGTGGAAGCGCGCCAAAGGGGCGCGGGGAACTGCGCGACCAGCCACGACGGCGCCGCAGACGAAAGACGGCCCAACACCGCGCTTCCAGCGGAGCGCTTCAGCTAGGGCTGGTAGGGGTCAGGACCACGAAGTCCGCGTTCGCCGGGTCGACGCAGACCGCCAGCCGGCCAACCCCCTCCGCGTCCTCCGGCCCCATCTGCACGCTGCCGCCGTTCTCAGTGACCTTGGCGACCGCGGCGTCGCAGTCGGCGACGGCGAACACCGGGTGCCAGTACGGCCGTCCGTCCGCCAGGGCCAGGCTCTCCTTGGGGAGTTCCATGAGGCCGCCGTGCATCCGCTCCTCGGGCTGCCCCGCGGGGGTGATGAGGGAGTACGTGCCCCCGCCGCCCGGCAGCTCCATGTCACTGAACTGCCAGCCGAAGACACCGCCGTAGAACTCCTTCGCCGCGCCAGCGTCGCTCGTGTACAGCTCGGTCCAGGACAGCGAGCCCGGCTCGTCGACCAGCTCGACGCCCTTGTTCGTGCCCGGCTGCCAGACGGCGAACTGGCCGCCCAGCGGATCGCTGTACTGCGCCATGCGGCCCCACTCGTCGAGGTCCATGGGCGCGACCCGCACAGCGCCGCCCGCGCTCTGCACGGCCTCGGTGGTGGCGTCCGCGTCGGCGACGCAGTAGTAGATCATCCAGGCCGAGCGCGCGCCCTCCTCGGTGAGCTTGCCGAGTCCGGCGACGATCTTGCCGTCCCTCCGGAACATCCCGCCTTCCATGTCCTCGCCTTCCCCCATGGACTCGTAGTCCCAGCCGAGCACGGCGCCGTAGAAGGCCGCGGCGGCCGGGACATCGGGGGCACCGAGGTCGAGCCAACAGGGTGAGCCGGGGACGAAATCTGTGGTGATCACGGTGATTCCCTTTCGCAGAACCTGTGTGACCCCAGCGTGACATCCACCACTGACACTCGCCCCTCGGCCGATCCACCAAAGGTCCGCCTAAAGGTCCACCCAAGGGTCCGCCCAAAGGGCTCAGGGCGAGTCGGCAGACGCTGTGCGACGGAGTCTGACCCCGGTCGTCCCTCCCGACTCCGTGGCGGACACGGCGAGTACGGCGAGCAGGACGAGCGCGCCAGCGGGGGCGAGGACGGTCCAGGGGGCCAGTTCGGCGTAGGGCTGGTTCTCGGACAGCAGGCGGCCCCACTCCGGGGTCGGCGGCTGTTCGCCCAGGCCGAGGAAGCCGAGGGAGGCGAGCACGAGGACGGTGGTGGGGAGCCGTAGCAGGGCGTTGCGCAGGACGGCGGGCAGTACCGCGGGCAGCAGATGACGGCGCAGCAGATATCGGGGGGCGGCGCCGAGCGAGACGGAGGCGAGCCAGTGGCCGCTCGCGCGTTCCTCCTCGGCCAGCGCGGCGGTCTGGGCGGCGTACGGCGTCCAGCCGACCAGGCATACCGCAAGTGCCGCACCCCATACGGACGGTCCGGTCACCGCCGTCGTCAGCAGTCCGGCGAGGACGGCGGGCAGCGTCGACATCACTTCGGTCAGGCCCGCGCTGACCCCTGCCGCCATACCGAGCAGCAGCCCGACGACGATGCTGACGGCCGTGACCGCGAGGGCGATGCCCGCCGTGCGCAGCGCCCCGTGGCCCAGCCGGGCCAGCAGGTCGCGGCCGAGGGAGTCGGTGCCCAGGGGGTGCGCGGCCGAGGGCGGCAGCAGCCGGGCCGCCGTGTCCACCTGCAGCGGATCACGCAGCAGGCCCGCCACCACCAGGGCGAGCAGGGCGAGGGCGCACAGTCCGGTGAGCAGGCGGAGGGAGCGTGGGCGCGCGAGGGCCGGTGGGTGCAGTGCGGGCAGGGCGCCGTCGCGCAGGGCGGGGCCGAGGAGGGCGCGGCGCAGGGCCTGGATGAGCAGTCCTGCGGCGACGCCGAGCAGGACGAGGGCCAGCGTCGCGGTCTGCAGCGGCGGCAGGTCCTGGGCCATGGCGGCGTCCAGGGCGAGCCGCCCGAGGCCCGGGATGTTGAAGATCTTCTCGACCGCGACCGCACCGCCGACCAGGGCGACGACCGTCGGCAGCAGTTGCGGGAGCACTCCGGACAGCGTGCGGCGCAGCGCGTTGCGGGCGATGAGACCGGGCGGGAACCCGGAGGCGTGCCAGGTCCGCGCCCAGGGTTCGTGGAAGGCGGCGGGCAGCGCCGGGGCGACCATCCCGCCGATCATCGCCCCGGACGGCACGCCGAGCGCGAGGGCGGGCAGCACCATCGACGCGGGCCCCTCCCAGCCGCTGGAAGGGAACCAGCCCAGCCACACCCCGCACACCGTGGCGAGCAGCGAGGCCAGCAGGAACTTGGGCAGCGCTGCGAGAACGGCGGCCCCGGTACCCGCCCTCCCCTGCCGCAGCCGTCGCCGCGACCCGAGATACAGAGTGCGGGCGCACACCAGCCCGGCGACCGCCACGGTGACCACGAACGCGCCCAGCATCAGCGTCACGGACACCCCGAACGCGGCCGACACCTCGGGCAGCACCGGTTCGCCCGAGACCCAGGAGACGCCGGCGTCCCCGCGCGGCAGCCCGCCCAGCCAGCGCACAAGATGCGCGAGCGGCCCCTCGTCCAGGCCGAGTTGCTCGCGTACGGCGGTCAGCTGCGCCGGGGTCGGATCCTGGTCGGCGGAGCGGGCCCGCAGGACGGTCAGCGCGGGGTCGGTCCCGGACAGCCAGGGCAGCAGCGAGACCGCCGCCAGCAGCGCCGTCCCGGCGACGGCCCGGCCGGCCCCGGCACGGACCGAAGTGACGCTCACCCGCTGCTACTTCAGTCGCGTGTCGATGTCGACCAGCGAGCGCTCGTAGGGGTCGAGCAGCACGCCGTCGACATCGGCGGCGATGCCCTGGACGACCTTCTCGTGGACGAGCGGCACGACGGCGTCGGTGCGCAGGATCTCCGCCTCGGCCCGCATGATCTTCTGCCGCCGCCGGTCCGTGTCGGCTTCCTCGGCCGCGGCCTTGACGGCCTGATCGACCTTGGAGTCCTTCAGCCGGGCGATGTTGTAGACACCGTCACTCATGTAGTCGCTCGCGAGGTAGGCGACCGCGTCACCGGTGTCGAGCAGGGTCACCCGGGAGAAGACGAGCGCGTCGTACTTGCCCCCGAGGAGGTCGGCCTCCATCTGCGTGTACTCGCGTACGTCCTGCTTGACCGTGAACCCGGCCTTCTCCAGCTGCTGCTGGAGGACGGTCGCGGCCTCGGGCAGTTCGGCGCGGTTGGTGATGGCGGCCAGGCGCACGGTCTTGCCCTTGGCCTTCGACTTGACCTGGGCGGTGGTCGCGGCCTTGGCCCGGCCGGTCACCGCCACCCGGTCGTCGGCCGCCCAGGAGACGGCGGGCCCGAACAGGCCCTCGGCGGGGTTGGCGTAGCCGCTGAAGACCGAGTCGACGAGGGCGCCGCCGTCCACGGCCTCGCGGGCGGCGGCACGCAGGGTCGCGTCGGTGAACAGGCCGCTGCCGGTGTTGAGGATCAGGCTGTCGGTCCGTACGGAGGGCACCTCGTGGCGGGTGTTCTCGTCGAGGAGCTTCGCCTGGGAGGTGGGAATCCACTCGGCGATGTCGACGTCGCCGCCGCGCAGGGCGTTGGCGCGGGCGGTGCCGTCGGCGATCCAGCTCACGTCGATGCCGGACGCCTTGGCCTTGCCGCCCCAGTAGCCGTCGTAGCGGTCGAGTGTGGCCTTGGTCTTGCCGGTCAGCTTGGTGATCTTGAAGGGGCCGGTGCCGGTGCCGACCGGGCTGGCGGTGCCGTCCTTCGCGTACGCCTTGGCCGAGAGGATGCCCAGCGCGGGGCTGGCGAGCCGCAGCGGGAGCACGGGGTCGGCGGTCTTGGTGGTGAGGGTGACCGTGTCGGCGTCCTGGGCCTTCGCGGTCAGGGTCACATCGCTGAGGACCCGGGGCTTGGTCTCGGCCTCGTTGGCGTGGTCGAGCGCGCTGACGACCGATGCGGCGGTGACGTCGGTGCCGTCCTGGAAGGTGGCCTTGCGCAGTTCGAAGGTCCAGGTGGTGTCGTTGACCTGCTTCCAGGACTTGGCGAGCGCGGGCGCGGCGGTGCCGTCCTTGCCCAGCGCGGTGAGGCCTTCGGCCACGGAGAGCTTGCTCAGCACGGTGGCGTCATTGCTGTACGGCGACAGCGACTGCACCGGCGGCACGGCGAGGGCGACCCGCAGCCGGGCGTCCGATGCGCCCTTGGCGTCCGAACCTCCCTCGGTCGCGGCGAAACAGCCGGCCAGCAACGGAGTGAGAGCGAGTGCCGCGATGAGGCCGCGGGAGGCGGTGGTGCGCATGTCGATCAATATATAAGGCAAGGCTTACCAACATTCACTCAGGTTGATGAATTCTCAACTACTGAGATCTTTCCGAAACACAGTCGCGCCTCCCCCCGGAGGGGAGGAGGCGCGACAGCGTGAGGTCGCCCTGGCGCGTCAGCCCTTGGCGAGGGTGACGTCCTGCTGCACCTGGGCATGGAAGTGCGGCATCAGAGGCAGTCCGCCCCAGGGGCGCAGCTCCATCAGCGCGACCTCGACCTTGGCCTTGCCGGCCTTGAGCGAGCGCGGCGCGGGCTTGCCGGTGTTCTCCCAGCGGTGCTTGGCGCCGTCGCACACGGCGCGGGTGCCGCCGATGGCGTAGCGGACCGTCACGGATCCGAGGCTGTCGGAGGAGCCGGCGCCCTGGCCGACGTTGGAGCTGACGAAGACCGGGCCGACGTTGTTGCGGCACCGATAGGTGCCGGAGATCTTGACGGTCCCGTCGGCGGCGATCCGCGCGGCCTTGTCGACCGTCACCATTTCCTTGGTGTCGGCGGGCGCGAGCGGGGCGGCGTAGGCGGACGGAGCGGCGGCCAGCAGGAGCAGCGCGGCGCCGGCTGAGGCGAGGACGGCGGGAACAGGACGTACGGGCATGGCAGGAACTCCCGAATGAAACGGAATGCGGGTTTCCACATCTAATTGCACCGGTACGCCCTCGGGCGTCACCTCACCCCTTCGGTGGCGAGTCCGCGCCGACCGTCGTGGAACCGTCCGGGTGTTGTCCGCGTGTTGTCACGCTTGGCGGCGGGCTGTTCCGCTCACTTCACGGCCGGAGCATGGTCTGTCCATAGGGATCGTCCAAGGGCGGCCCGACTGATGTGGAGGTACACCATGTGTTCTCACCAGCGTTCGTGCCCCTCGGCCGACAGCAACGCCCCGCACATCGTCGCCGCCCACCCGGAGCAGGGCTGGAACCTGCTGTGCGACGGCGCGATCGTCTTCGACGACACCGGTGAACTGCTCCCCGACGGCCGCGTCGTGGCCCCCCACCGGGTGCCGGCGGAGCGCCTGGCCGTCGCCGCCTGACGGACTTCTACGGCAGTACGGCGAACCCGTCGAGCTCGATCAGCGCCTGTACGTCCCACAGGCGTACGACCTCCACGACCGCCATCGCCGGATAGTCCCGCCCGGCCAACCGGCGCCAGATGCCGCCCAGTTCGGCGGCGTGAGCGCGGTACTCGGCGACATCCGTGGCGTAGACGGTGACGCGGGCCAGGTCGGCCGGGGTGCCGCCCGCGGCGTGCAGGGCGGTGAGCAGGTTGGTGAGGGCCTGCTCGAACTGGACCGGGAGGGTGGAGCCGGTGACCTTGCCATCGGCGTCGAGGGCGGTCTGGCCGGCCAGGAAGACGAGGCGGGAGCCGGTGGCGACGACCGCGTGCGAGAAGCCGGTGGGCGGGGAGAGCTCGGGCGGATTGACTCGCTCGGCGGTCACGGGGCCTCTCCGATCGACGCGTACAACTCCTTGGCGATGATGCCCCGTTGGACCTCGCTCGCCCCCTCGTAGATACGTGGCGCGCGCACCTCCCGATAGAGGTGTTCGAGCAGGTGACCACGGCGCAGGGCGCGGGCTCCGTGCAACTGGACGGCCGCGTCGACGACATACTGCGCGGTCTCGGTGGCCAGCAGCTTCGCCATCGCCGCGTGCTTCGGGACGTCCGGGGCGCCTTCGTCGTACGCCGTCGCCGCCGCGTACACCATCAGACGGGCCGCCTCCGTGCGCAGCGCCATCTCCGCGACCTGGTGGGCGACGGTCTGCAGATCCCTCAACTTGCCGCCGAAGGCCTCCCGTCCGGCGGTGTGGGCGAGGGTGGCGTCCAGGGCGGCCTGCGCCATGCCGACCGCGAAGGCGCCGACGCTGGGCCGGAAGAGGTTCAGGGTGCCCATGGCCACGCGGAAGCCGCGGTCCACCTCGCCGAGCACGTCGTCCGCGGTGACTGGCACGGCGTCGAAGACCAGGCTGCCGATGGGGTGCGGGGACAGCATCTCCAGCGCGGCGCCGGTGAGGCCGGGACGGTCGGCGGGCACGAGGAAGGCGGTGACACCTCGGGCGCCGGTGCCGGGGGTGGTGCGCGCGAAGACGGTGTAGCAGTCGGCCTCGGGGGCGTTGGAGATCCAGCACTTCTCACCGGTGAGCCGCCAGCGGGAGGGGCCGTCGGGGGCGGCGAGGGGTGAGGCGTCGAGGGCGGGGGCGGGCGAGCCGTCCGGTCGGGCGGCCTCCGGGTCCGCTTCCGCCCGTAGCGCCAGTGCCCCCGCGTCCGACCCCGCCCCCGGCTCGCTCAGCGCGAAGGCGGCGACCGCCGTGCCCTCGCTCACCCGGGGCAGCCAGTGGGCGCGCTGGGCCGGGGTGCCGTAGGCGTGGACGGGGTGGGCGCCGAGGCCCTGGAGGGCGAGGGCGGTCTCGGCCTCGGTGCAGGCGTACGCGAGGGACTCGCGCATCAGGCAGAGATCGACCGCACCGGAGGTGAACAGCCGCTCCAGCAGCCCCAGTCGGCCCAGCTCCGCCACGAGCGCACGGTTGACCCGGCCCGGCTCGCCCTTCTCCGCGAGCGGCCGCAGCCGTTCGGCGGCCAGCGTGCGCAGCTCGGCACACCAGGCGATCTGTCGCGGTTCGAGTGAGAATGCGGACATCGCCGGTCCCCTCTCCCGTTCGTCTCCCCCGACGGTATCGCGCACCGTTGACTGCCGTCACCAACACGATACGCTCGTTGCGCGAGCCCACCACGACAAGGGGGCGAACCGCCATGGACAACCCGGACGCCGGCGTCACCGCGCGGCCGACGACCTCGGCCCACGTCGACTCCTTCGCGCGCGAGCATCTGCCACCGCCCGACCAGTGGCCCGAGCTGCGCTTCGATCTGCCGGAGCTGCGTTACCCCGATCGGCTGAACTGCGCCGCCGAACTGCTCGCCGGGCCGGACGACGACCGGCCGGTGTTCCACACGCCGAACGGCGACACATGGTCGTACGGCACACTGCGCGCCCGCGTCGACCGGCTCGCGCATCTGCTCACCGGTGACCTGGGCGTCGTACCCGGCAACCGCGTCCTGTTGCGCGGCCCCACCACTCCCTGGCTGGCCGCCTGCTGGCTGGCGGTGCTGAAGGCGGGCGCGGTCGCGGTGACCGTGCTGGCCCAGCAGCGTCCGCACGAGCTGAGGACCATGTGCGAGATCGCCGAGGTGCGGCACGCGCTGTGCGACATCCGGGCCGTGGACGACCTCGCCAAGGCCGAGATACCGGGGCTGCGCATCACGACGTACGGCGGCGACGCCCCGGACGACCTGCTGCACCGCACGGCGCCCGACACGCCGTACACGGCCGTGGACACCGCCGCCGACGACGTGGCGCTGATCGCCTTCACCTCCGGCACCACCGGCCGCCCCAAGGGGTGCATGCACTTCCACCGGGATGTGCTCGCGATAGCGGACACCTTCTCCAAGCATGTGCTGCGCCCACATGTGGGCGATGTCTTCGCCGGCAGTCCCCCGCTCGGCTTCACCTTCGGGCTCGGCGGTCTGGTGATCTTCCCGATGCGGGCCGGCGCGAGCGCGCTGCTGCTCGAACAGGCTGGCCCCAAGCAGCTGTTGCCCGCGATCGCCGAGCACCGGGTCTCGGTGCTGTTCACCGCGCCGACGGCGTACCGCGTGATGCTCGACGAGCTCGACGCGTACGACATCTCCTCGCTGCGCCGCTGTGTCTCCGCCGGCGAGAACCTGCCCGCCGCCACCTGGCGGGCCTGGCACGAGCGCACCGGGCTGCGCATCATCAACGGCATCGGCGCCACCGAGCTGCTGCACATCTTCATCTCGGCGGCCGACGAGCACATCCGGCCGGGGACGACGGGAGTTCCCGTACCGGGGTGGCACGCGCGCGTGGTCGACGAGAACGGTGCGGAGCTGCCCGACGGCGAGCCGGGACTGCTCGCGGTGCGCGGGCCGGTCGGCTGCCGGTATCTCGCCGACCCGCGGCAGCGGGAGTACGTGCGCGGCGGCTGGAACATCACGGGTGACACCTACGTGCGCGAGGTTGACGGCTACTTCCGCTATGTGGCCCGCGCGGACGACATGATCATCTCGGCCGGGTACAACATCGCGGGACCCGAGGTGGAGGACGCGCTGCTGCGTCACCCGGATGTGCTGGAGGCGGCCGTCGTGGGGCGGTCCGACGAGGCGCGCGGACAGGTCGTGGTGGCGTACGCCGTGCTCAGGGAGGGCGCGCGACGGGACCCCGAGGCGCTCCGCGACTTCGTGAAGGCGGAACTCGCGCCCTACAAGTGCCCACGCGAGGTCGTCTTCCTGGACGCGCTGCCGCGCACCGCGACCGGCAAACTCCAGCGCTTCAGGCTGCGCGCCGAGGGCGACCGCGACTTGGGGCGGCGCACCGAAGGTGACCAGCGGTGATATCGACGACCTAAGATGATCAACGTGTCCGACCAGCATGCTCCACGGTCCCTGATCGTCACGCTCTACGGCGCGTACGGCCGCCATATGCCCGGCCCGGTGCCCGTCGCCGAGCTGATCCGGCTGCTCGCCGCGGTGGGCGTGGACGCGCCCTCCGTACGCTCGTCGGTGTCACGTCTCAAACGGCGCGGGCTGCTGGTACCGGCCCGTACGGCGCAGGGCGCGGCCGGGTACGAACTGTCGCCGGACGCCCGCCAGTTGCTCGACGACGGCGACCGGCGCATCTACGCCACCACGGCACCCGAGGACACCGGCTGGGTGCTCGCCGTGTTCTCGGTGCCGGAGTCGGAGCGGCAGAAGCGGCATGTGCTGCGCTCACGGCTGGCCGGTCTCGGCTTCGGCACCGCGGCCCCGGGGGTGTGGATCGCGCCGGCCCGGCTGTACGAGGAGGCCCGGCACACCCTCCAGCGGCTGCGGCTCGACCCGTACGTCGACTTCTTCCGCGGCGACCACCTCGGCTACGCGCCGACCGCGGAGGCCGTCGCCCGCTGGTGGGACCTGGCCGCGATCGCCAAGCAGCACGAGGCGTTCCTCGACCGCCACGCGCGCGTGCTGCACGACTGGGAGCAACGGGCGGACACCCCGCCCGAGGAGGCCTACCGCGACTATCTGCTCGCCCTGGACTCCTGGCGCCATCTCCCTTACGCCGACCCGGGACTGCCCGCGCATCTGCTCCCCGCCGACTGGCCGGGCGCCCGCTCCGCGGCGGTGTTCCGAGGCCTCCACGAGCGGCTGCGGGACGCGGGAGCCGGCTTCGCGGGCGTGTGACCTCACCCACGGAATTGTGTGATCCCACCCACATCATGCGTCACTAATGGAACCCTTAGGTTCTTCTATCGCTCTTCTCAAAGTTCTTACCTAGCGTCCACTCAGCACGCCGGGTAAGGAAAGAGGATTCTGACGCATGACCACCACGGCAAGGGCTCAGGGAGCCACCGTCTGGCTCACCGGGCTGCCGAGTGCGGGCAAGACGACGATCGCCCGGCATCTCGGTGAGCGACTGAAGGCCGAGGGACATCGCGTGGAAGTCCTCGACGGCGACGAGATAAGGCGTTTCCTCTCCGCCGGCCTGGGCTTCTCCCGCGAGGACCGCAACACGAACGTGCAACGCATCGGCCTGGTCTCCGAGGTCCTCGCCCGCAACGGCGTGCTCTCGGTCGTCCCGGTGATCGCGCCGTACGCCGACAGCCGCGAGGCGGTGCGCAAGCGGCACGAGGCGAGCGACACCCCGTACATCGAGGTGCATGTCGCCACCCCGGTCGAGGTGTGCAGCGAGCGGGACGTGAAGGGCCTGTACGCCAGGCAGGCCGTTGGCCGGCTGACCGGGCTGACCGGCGTCGACGACCCGTACGAGCCGCCCACGGACGCGGCGCTGGTGCTGCCGACGCAGGACCAGACGCCCCAGGAATCCGCGGACGCGGTGTACGCGGTGCTGGCGGAGCGGGGGCTGGTGTGACCGGGTTCAGCCTCTCTCACCTCGACGCCCTGGAGTCCGAGGGCGTGCACATCCTCCGTGAGGTGGCGGGCGAGTTCGAGCGGCCGGTGATCCTCTTCTCCGGCGGCAAGGACTCCATCGTCATGCTGCATCTGGCGCTGAAGGCGTTCGCCCCCGCGGCGATCCCCTTCTCGCTGCTGCACGTGGACACCGGGCACAACTTCCCCGAGGTCCTCGACTACCGCGACCGTGTGGTGGCCGCACATGGGCTGCGCCTCCATGTGGCCTCCGTGCAGGACTACATCGACCGGGGTGTGCTGCGCGAACGTCCCGACGGGACGCGGAATCCGCTGCAGACGCTGCCGCTGACCGAGAAGATCCAGGCGGAGAAGTTCGACGCCGTCTTCGGCGGCGGGCGGCGGGACGAGGAGAAGGCCCGCGCCAAGGAGCGGGTGTTCTCGCTGCGGGACGAGTTCTCGCAGTGGGACCCGCGCCGCCAGCGCCCCGAGCTGTGGAACCTCTACAACGGCCGCCACGCACCCGGCGAACACGTGCGCGTGTTCCCGCTGTCCAACTGGACCGAGCTGGACGTGTGGCAGTACATCGCCCGCGAAGGCATCGAACTGCCCGAGATCTACTTCGCGCACGAGCGGGAGGTGTTCCAGCGGGGCGGCATGTGGCTGACCGCCAGCGAGTGGGGCGGGCCGAAGGCGACAGAGACGGTGGAGAAGCGGCGGGTCCGGTACCGCACCGTGGGCGACATGTCCTGCACCGGCGCCGTCGACTCCGACGCCGACACCATCGAGAAGGTCATCGCCGAGATCGCCGCGTCCCGGCTCACCGAGCGCGGCGCCACCCGCGCCGACGACAAGCTCTCCGAGGCCGCGATGGAAGACCGTAAGCGCGAGGGGTACTTCTAAGCATGAGCACCACCATCGACACCCTGCGTTTCGCGACGGCGGGCTCGGTCGACGACGGCAAGTCCACGCTCGTCGGACGCCTGCTGCACGACTCCAAGTCGATCCTCACGGACCAGCTGGAGGCCGTCGAGCACGCCTCCCGCAACCGCGGCCAGGACGCCCCGGACCTGGCGCTGCTCACGGACGGCCTGCGCGCCGAGCGCGAGCAGGGCATCACCATCGACGTGGCCTACCGCTACTTCGCCACCCCCAAGCGCCGCTTCATCCTCGCCGACACCCCCGGCCATGTGCAGTACACCCGCAACATGGTCACCGGCGCCTCCACCGCCGAGCTGACGGTCATCCTGATCGACGCCCGCAACGGCGTCGTCGAGCAGACCCGCCGGCACGCGGCGCTGGCCGCGCTGCTGCGGGTTCCGCATGTGGTCCTCGCCGTCAACAAGATGGACCTCGTCGGGTACGAGGAAAAGGAGTTCGAGCGCATCGTCGAGGACTTCGCGGGCCACGCCGCCGAGCTGGGCCTGCCCGGCTTCACGCCGATCCCGGTCTCGGCGCTCGTCGGCGACAACGTGGTGGACCGCTCGGCGCACATGGACTGGTACCGGGGTCCGGCGCTGCTGGAGTTCCTGGAGCACGTGCCCGTCGGCACCGACGCCGCCGACGCCCCGGCCCGCTTTCCCGTCCAGTACGTCATCCGGGACGGCGAAGTCCGCCACTACGCCGGGCAGTTGGTGTCGGGCTCGCTGCGGGTCGGCGACCGGGTCACGGTCCACCCTTCCGGCGAGATCTCGGAGATCACCGGCATCGACGTCCTCGGAGTCGCTCACGACACGGCCCGGGCGCCGCAGTCGATCAGCATCCGCCTGGCCGAGCAGCGGGACGTCTCGCGTGGCGTCATGATCACCGCCGGGGTCGATGTCCCGGCGCTCACGAAGGACGTCCGGGCGGCCGTGTGCCATCTGGCCGACCGCCCGCTGCGGGTCGGCGACCGGGTCCTGGTCCGGCACACGACCCGGACCGTGAAGGCGATCGTCAAGGACCTCGGTGGGGCGGGCGAGTTGAGCGCCAACGACCTGGGCCGCATCACCCTGCGCACCGCCGAGCCGCTCGCGCTCGACGACTACGCGGTGTCGCGGCGGACCGGCGCGTTCATCCTGATCGACCCGGCGGACGGCGCGACGCTGACCGCGGGGATGGTCGAGCTGTAGCCAACCGGCATCAGCGCGCCCTCAAGTGCCCAGCGTCAGCCGGGGCTTGGGGGCGTCCGTGCGTCCGGTCTGCGGACGGCGGCTGCCCGCCCGGTACGGTGCCGGCCAGACGACGCCGGGACCGTCGTAGCCCTGCTCGGCCGCCGCGTGCAGCGTCCAGTGCGGGTCGTAGAGGTGGGGGCGGGCGAGTGCGCACAGGTCCGTGCGCCCGGCCAGGATCAGCGAGTTGACGTCGTCCCAGGAGGAGATCGCGCCGACGGCGATCACGGGGATGCCGGTCTCGTGGCGGATGCGGTCGGCGTACGGCGTCTGGTACGACCGTCCGAACTCCGGCCGCTCCTCGGCGACGACCTGCCCGGTCGACACGTCGATCGCGTCGGCGCCGTGCGCGGCGAAGGCGCGGGCGATCGCCACGGCCTCCTCGCCGCTGGTGCCGCCCTCGGCCCAGTCGGTGGCCGAGATCCGGACGGTCATGGGCCGCTCCTCGGGCCACACTCCCCGTACGGCGTCGAAGACTTCCAGCGGGAAGCGGAGCCGTTTCGCGAGCGTGCCGCCGTAGGCGTCGGTGCGGCGGTTGGTCAGCGGGGAGAGGAAGCCGGAGAGCAAGTAGCCGTGGGCGCAGTGCAGTTCGAGGAGGTCGAAGCCGGCGCGGGCGGCACGCCAGGCGGCGGCCGTGAATTGCTCGCGGATGTCGGTGAGTTGGGCGCGGGACAGCTCGCGGGGAATCTGGCCCTGCGGTTTGTACGGCATCGGGGACGCGGCCACGAGCGGCCAGTTGCCGTCCTCCAGCGGCTCGTCCATGCCCTCCCACATCAGCTTGGTCGAGCCCTTGCGTCCGGAGTGGCCGAGCTGGACGCCGATCGCGGTGCCGGGCGCCTGGGCGTGTACGAACTCGGTGATCCGTTTCCAGGACTCGGCCTGCTTGCCGGTGTAGAGGCCGGTGCAGCCCGGGGTGATCCGGCCCTCCGCGCTCACGCACACCATCTCGGTCATCACCAGAGCGGCGCCGCCGAGCGCCCGTGCGCCCAGGTGGACGAGGTGGAAGTCGCCGGGGACGCCGTCGACGGCCGAGTACATGTCCATCGGCGACACCACGACCCGGTTGCGCAGCGTCAGGCCGCGCAGCCGGAACGGCGTGAACATCGGCGGCGTACCGGGCGGGCAGCCGAACTCGCGCTCCACGGACTCGGTGAAGTGGGCGTCGCGCAGCCGCAGGTTGTCGTGGGTGACACGGCGGCTGCGGGTGAGCAGGTTGAAGGCGAACTGGCGGGGCGGCTGGTCGAGAAAGCGGGCGATGTTCTCGAACCACTCCAGGCTGGCGCGGGCGGCACGCTGGGTCGAGGCGACGACCGGGCGCCGCTCCTCCTCGTAGGCCTCCAACGCGCGCTCCAGCGTGGGCTGTTCCTCCAGACAGGCTACCAGTGCCAGGGCGTCCTCGACCGCGAGCTTGGTGCCGGAGCCGATGGAGAAGTGTGCGGTGTGGGCGGCGTCGCCCAGCAGCACCACGTTCCCGTGCGACCAGCGTTCGTTGACCACCGTACGGAACGTGGTCCACGCCGACTTGTTGGACCTCAACGGGCGACCGCCGAGCGCTTCCGCGAAGTTCTTGGCGCAGCGTTCGACGGACTCCTGCTCGTCGAGCTCCGCGAAGCCTGCTGCCTGCCAGACCTCTTCGCGCATTTCGATGATCACGGTGGAGGCGTCGGGCGCGTAGGGGTAGCCGTGGAGTTGCATCACGCCGTGTTCGGTTTCGGCGATCTCGAAGCGGAAGGCGTCGAAGGCGAAGTCGGCCGCCAGCCAGATGTAGCGGCAGTGGTGGGTGTCCACATGGGGGCGGAACACATGGGCGTAGGCCTCACGGGTGGTGCTGTGCACACCGTCGGCGGCGATGACGAGGTCGTATGTCTCCGCCAGCCAGGCCGGGTAGGGGGCTTCCGCCCGGAAGCGGAGGTCGATGCCGAGGGTGCGGCAGCGTTCGTGCAGGACTTCGAGGAGCCGTTTTCTGCCGAGGGCGGCGAAACCGTGGCCTCCGGAGGTGTGGCGGGTGCCTCGGTGGACGATGTCGATGTCGTCCCAGCGGATGAAGTGTTTTTGGAGGGCCTCGTAGACGACTGGGTCGGCGTGTTCTATGCCGCCGAGGGTTTCGTCGGAGAGGACTACTCCGAAGCCGAAGGTGTCGTTGGGGGCGTTGCGTTCCCAGACGGTTACTTCTCGGGCAGGGTCTAGGCGTTTGAGCAACGCGGCTGCGTAGAGGCCGCCGGGGCCGCCGCCGACGATCGCCACGCGTAGGGGGTGGTTGCTCGTCTTCGGCGGCTGCGGGTTCGTTGTGGCTTGTCGCGCAGTTCCCCGCGCCCCTGAGGTTGGCACAGTCCCCTCGGTCGAGAACATAGCTACCTCCCCTGCCATTTCGGGGGGCGCTTTTCCTTGAAGGCCGCGTGGAACTCTGCGTAGTCGTCGCCGTTCATCAGCAGGGCCTGTGTGGAGGCGTCCAGCTCGATCGAGGCGGACAGGGGCATGTCCAGTTCGGCGGTGAGGAGGGCCTTTGTCTGGGCGTACGCCAGGGCCGGGCCCTCGGCCAAGCGGCGGGCTAGGGTGTGGGCGGCCTCGTCGACGCGACCCTCGTCCGTCAGTTCGCTGATCAGGCCGATGCGCTCGGCTTCCGCTGCCCGTACCGGCTCCCCCAGCATGAGCAGGCGGGTCGCGTGACCGAGGCCGACGACCCTGGGCAGCAGATAGGCCGCGCCCATGTCGCCCCCGGACAGGCCGACCCTCGTGAACAGGAAGGCGAAGCGGGCGCTGGGGTCGGCGACGCGGAAGTCGGCGGCCAGGGCGAGGACCGCGCCGGCGCCGGCGGCCACGCCGTGCACGGCCGCGATCACCGGGTACGGGCACTCGCGTACGGCACGGACCACCTGCCCGGTCATCCGGTTGAAGTCGAGGAGCTGGGCGGTGTCCATGGCGAGGGTGGCGCCGATGATCTCGTCGACGTCGCCGCCGGAGCAGAAGCCGCGTCCCTCGCCGGCCAGCACCAGCGCGCGGACGGCCCGCTCCCGGGACAGCTCGGCGAGCAGGTCGCGCAGGTCGGCGTAGGCGCCGAAGGTGAGGGCGTTGAGTTTCTCGGGGCGGGCGAGGGTGACGGTGGCGACGCCGTCGGTGAGCTCGACCCGCAGGTGCTGCCAGTCGGAGGTGCGGGCGGCCGAGCCGGTGAAGGGACTCATGACGTGGGGCCTCCTCGGGCGACGTTGCCTCACGGGGCTCTGCCCTTCGAAGTTATCACCCATATGTGACTGTCGTCATGAGGGCGCGATAGAGGGGGGTGGCACCGTAGTTGTTACGGGTAACCGGCCTCTGTCACATCCGTCACGGGACAGCACGGATCGGCGACGGCGCGGTAACGGCGGGAGCAGCCGCGGTGGGCGGACCGTTGGGAGGGGTAAGCCGCTCGATACCGGGGCCGAAGGTCCCGTACGGCGCCCGTCGAGCGACTCTGCCGGAGGGCGCCGTACCATTCATATGGTTGAAAGCAGGACAGCCTGCTCATGAACGGAACCGCCTTGTACGAACGCCCCTCCGCCTCCGCCTCCTGGCGCATCGCGCTGCCGCACACCGCCGCGGCGGTGCCCGTGGCCCGCGCACTGGTCCGTACGGCGCTGGCCGAGCTGGAGCACGGGGCCGACTGCGACACCGCGGAACTGCTCACGGCCGAGCTGGTCGCCAACGCCGTCGAGCACACCGCCGGGAGCGGTCCGATAGAGCTTGTCGTGGAGCTGCTGCCGAGCGGCTGCCAGGTCGAGGTGCACGACCCGGACCCGGCACCTCCGGGCAACCTCACCCGCCCCCTCAACGGAGAGCCCGACCCCTGGCAGGAACACGGCCGAGGCCTCCTCCTCATCCGAGCCCTCAGCTCGTCCTGCGGCCACCGCCCCACAGACTCCGGCAAGGCGGTGTGGTTCAGACTGCCAACGGTGCCGCATCAGCGGCGGCCGGTCTGATCGACGCGTCACGCAAGCGTGGCGACCAGCACCGCCTTGATCGTGTGCAACCGATTCTCCGCCTCATCGAACACAACCGAGTGCGCCGACTCGAACACCTCATCCGTGACCTCCAGCGACTCCAGCCCGTGCCGCTCATAAATCTCGCGGCCGACCTTCGTGCCAAGGTCATGGAAGGCGGGCAGACAGTGCAGGAACTTGACGTCCGCGTTGCCCGTGGCGCGCAGCACATCCATGGTCACGGCGTACGCCGCCAGCGCGGCGATCCGCTCGTCCCAGACCTCCTTGGGCTCCCCCATGGACACCCAGACGTCGGTGGCGACGAAGTCGGCACCCAGGACCCCCTCGTCCACGGACTCCGTGAGCGTGATCCGCGCACCGCTGGTCTCGGCCAGCTTGCGGGCGTGGCCGACGATCTCCTCGGCGGGCCAGTAGGACCGGGGCGCGACGATCCGCACGTCCATGCCGAGCAGGGCTCCGGTCACCAGGTAGGAGTTGCCCATGTTGAAGCGGGCGTCGCCGAGGTAGGCGTAGGCGATCTCATGGACCGGCTTGCCGCAGTGCTCGGTCATGGTGAGCACGTCGGCCAGCATCTGCGTGGGGTGCCAGTCGTCGGTGAGCCCGTTGTAGACCGGCACGCCCGCATGCGCCGCGAGTTCCTCGACGGCGGCCTGGCTGTCACCCCGGTACTCGATCGCGTCGAACATCCGGCCGAGGACGCGCGCGGTGTCCTTCACCGACTCCTTGTGGCCCATCTGTGAGCCCGAAGGGTCGAGGTACGTCGTCGCAGCACCCTGGTCGGCCGCCGCGACCTCGAACGCGCAGCGGGTGCGCGTCGAGGTCTTCTCGAAGATCAGCGCGATGTTCTTCCCGCTCAGATACCGCGTCTCGGCCCCGGCCTTCTTGGCTGCCTTCAGCTCGGCGGACAGCGCGATCAGGGCAAGGAACTCCTCCTGGCCGAAGTCCAGCTCCTTGAGGAAGTGGCGGCCGGCGAGGGCGGTCGGGACTGTCGCCATGGGGGCGCTCCAGAGGTGCGATAACAAGACCTTTGGAAGTCTATACGACCACTGACATTTCTATACGGCCGCCCGCTCGACCGGACAGCTCATGCACCGCGGTCCACCCCTCCCCCGCCCCAGCTCGCTGCCCGGGATCTCGATCACCTCGATGCCCTGCTTGCGCAGATGCGTGTTGGTGGTGGCGTTGCGCTCGTAGGCGACGACGACACCCGGCTCGACGGCGAGGACGTTGCAGCCGTCGTCCCACTGCTCACGCTCGGCCGCGTGCACATCCTGGGTCGCGGTCAGGACGCGGATCTCGCTGAGGCCCAGCGCGGCGGCGATCGCGCGGTGCATGTGCTCCGGCGGATGGTCGGTGACCTTCAGCTCCTTGTCGGCGACGCCCGGTTCGATGGTGTACGAGCGGAGCATGCCGAGCCCCGCGTACTGGGTGAAGGTGTCGCCGTCGACCATCGTCATCACGGTGTCGAGGTGCATGAAGGCTCGCCGCTTGGGCATGTCGAGGGCCACGATCGTCTCGGCCGAGCCCGCGGCGAACAGCTTGTGGGCGAGCATCTCGACGGCCTGGGGGGTGGTCCGCTCACTCATGCCGATGAGGACAGCGCCGTTGCCGATCACCAGGACGTCGCCGCCCTCGATGGTGGACGGGTAGTCGGCCTGCCCCTCGGACCAGACGTGGAACGTTTCGTCACGGAACAGCGGATGGTGCCGGTAGATCGCCTCGAAGTGCACGGTCTCGCGCTGCCGGGCCGGCCATCTCATCGCGTTGACGGAGACGCCGTCGTAGATCCAGGCGGAGGTGTCGCGGGTGAAGAGGTGATTGGGCAGGGGGGCGAGCAGGAAGTCGTCGAGGTCCATGACATGGAAGCGGACGGAGGTCGGCTCCGGGTGGGCGTCGAGGAACTCGCGCTTGGTCATGCCGCCGACGAGCAGCTCGGCGAGCTCGGCGGCCGGCAGTGACTCGAAGGCGGCCCGGAGGTGATCGGTGGCGAGCACCCCGTACTCCTTCTCGTCGAAGACCCGGTCAAGTACGAGCGTCCGGGCCACCGGGATCGCCAGGGCCTCGGTGAGCAGATCGCCGAAGAGATGGACGGCGACACCGCGGTCGCGCAGCACATCGGCGAACCCGTCGTGCTCGGCGCGCGCCCGGCGCACCCAGAGCACGTCGTCGAAGAGGAGCGCGTCCTTGTTGCTGGGGGTGAGCCTTTTGAGCTCGAGATCCGGCCGGTGCAGGATGACGCGGCGCAGCCGCCCGGCCTCGGAGTCGACATGGAATCCCATGACTCCATCCTGACCATCGACGACCAGGTTCACCCCCTGCTTGACCGTTTCCCTTTTCGTCCTCTTGACGACAAGTAGGCTTCGCGCTTATCGTCTACATGACGAAAAAGAGGGGATCTCATGGCCGACATCACCCGGCGCCTGGGCTGGCGCCATCTGCGGGGCGCTCCGACGGCACACATCCACCACCACCGCTCCGGCAGGCTCGTGCACGACGGCCCGGGACTGAGCTTCTGGTACCGCTCCCTGACCGCCGCGCTCTCCGAGGTGCCCGTCGACGACCGCGAACTGGCGATGACCTTCCATGCCCGTACGTCCGACTTCCAGGACGTCGCAGTCCAGGCGACGGTCACCTACCGGATCGCCGACCCCGCCCTCGCCGCCGCCCGCCTCGACTTCTCCATCGACCCGGACACCGGCGCCTGGCGCGGCGCTCCCCTGGAGCAGCTGGGCACCCTGCTGACGGAGACGGCCCAGCAGCACGCGCTGGACGTCCTCGCCCGTACGTCGCTGTCGTCGGCGCTCGTGGACGGCGTGACGGCGGTGCGCGAACGCGTCGCGGCGGGCCTGGCGGCGGAACCCCGGCTGCCGGCCACGGGCATCGAGACGGTCGCCGTACGCGTGGTCGCCCTGCGCCCGGAGCCGGAGGTGGAGCGCGCCCTGCGCACCCCCGCCCGTGAGCAGATCCAGCAGGACGCCGACCGGGCGACGTACGAACGGCGTGCCGTGGCCGTCGAGCGGGAGCGGGCGATCGCCGAGAACGAGCTGGACAGCCGCATCGAACTCGCCCGCCGCGAGGAACAGTTGGTCGACCAGCGCGGCACGAACGCCCGCCGCGAGGCGGAGGAGCAGGCAGCGGCCGACGCGGTACGGGCGCAGGCCGAGGCGGCACGCACGGTGAAGCTGGCGGAGGCGGAGGCAGCCCGTTCCGTACGGCTGGCCCGCGCCGAGGCCGAGGGCGCGCGCGAGGTGGGTTCGGCGCGAGCCGAGGCACAGGCGGCCTGGCTGCGAGTCCACGCGGAGGTCGACGTGGCGACCCTGCACGCCCTGACCGGCACGCGCCTCGCGGAGAACCTCCCGCAGATCGACAGCGTGACCATCTCGCCGGACGTGCTCACGGGGCTGCTCGCCCGGCTCGGCCACGGGGAGCGGGCGTGAGTCTCGCCCCGCGGGCCGTACTCGTCCATCGCACCACGGAGTACGAGGAGCTGGTGGCCCGGCACGGCACGCACGGCCAGGCCGCCTTCTTCCTCCGCTCCCGCGGCCGGGACATCGAGGAGATCGCGGACCGCCATCGCCGCACGCGCAGGGCGCTGGCCGAGGTGACGTCTGCGATCCCGTTGACGTGGCGTCAGGCGCAGGTAGAGCGGGCCGACTTGGACCGATTCCTGTTCGCACCGGAGGACGTGGTGGTCGTGGTCGGGCAGGACGGCCTCGTGGCCAACGTGGCCAAATATCTGTCCGGACAGCCGGTGTTGGGATTCGACACGGACCCCGGACGCAACCCGGGCGTACTGGTGCGCCACCGCCCCCAGGACGCGGCGAAGCTGCTGACATCCAAAACGCCACCGGTCGACGAACTCACCATGGTCGAGGCGGTCGCCGACGACACCCAGCGCCTGGTCGCCCTCAACGAGATCTACCTGGGCGCGGCCGGACACCAGACCGCCCGCTACCGCCTGGGCCTCGACGACGACGGGGGTGTCGTCGAGGCCCAGGCCTCCTCCGGCGTGATCGTCGGCACCGGAACGGGGGCGACCGGATGGCTCCGGTCGGTGTGGCAGGAGCGAGGCGGGCAGCTGCGGTTGCCCGCCCCCTCCGAGGAACGGCTGCTCTGGTTCGTCCGGGAGGCCTGGCCGTCGCCCGCCACCGGGACGTCCCTGGTGGCCGGCGAGCTCTCAGGCCCCGGCCGCCTGCGTGTCACCGTCGAGTCCGAGCGGCTGATCGCCTTCGGGGACGGGATGGAGTCTGACGCCCTGGAACTGACGTGGGGGCAGTCGGTGCAGGTTGGAGTGTGCAGGGACCGGCTGCTGCTCGCGGGTTAGGGCGAGCCCGGTCACAACCGCGGGTCCACCGGCTCCGACTCCAGCGCCAGCACCCCGAACACCGCCTCGTGCACCCGCCACAGCGGCTCGCCCTCCGCCAGCCGGTCCAGTGCCTCCAGGCCCAGCGCGTACTCGCGGATCGCGAGGGAGCGCTTGTGGTTGAGGAAGCGGGAGCGGAGGCGGGCGAGGTTCTCGGGGCGGGTGTACTCGGGACCGTAGATGATCCGCAGGTACTCACGGCCCCGGCACTTGATGCCGGGCTGCACCAGACGGCCCTGTTCGCTGCGTACGACCGCGCCGATCGGCTTGACGACCATGCCCTCGCCGCCGCGTCCCGTCATCTCCAGCCACCAGTCGACGCCCGACTGCACCGACTCCGGGTCGGCGGTGTCGACGTACAGCCGGCGGGTGGTCTGGAGCAGGCCGGTGCTGTCGTGTTCGACGAGGCGGTCGAGCAGGATGAGCTGCTCGTCGTGCGGCAGGCCCGCGAGGCTGCGGCCCTGGACGGCGAGGATCTGGAAGGCGGCCAGGCGGACGCCGTCGAGGCCGTCCGTGGTCCAGCAGTAGCGGCGGTACGACTCCGTGAACGCGGCGGCGTCGGCGGCCCGTTCGCGCTGCCGCGCCAGCAGGTCCGTCACCTCCACGCCCCGCGCCGCCGCACCCTCCAGCGCGGCGAGCGCGCCCGGGAAGACCGCGCCGGACGCGGCGCCCACGGCCGCGTACTGCGACCGCAGCAGCCCGGACGCCTTCAGCGACCACGGCATCAACTCGGCGTCGAGCAACAGCCAGTCCGTCTCGAGTACGTCCCACAGGCCGGCCTGGGTCACGGCGGCCCGGACCCGGTCCAGGACCGACTCCGTCACCGAACCGTCGTCGAAGAACGGCCGTCCCGTGCGGGTGTAAAGGGACCCGGTGGGACCGTCCACGCCGAACCGCTTCCGCGCCGCCTCCGCGTCCCGGCACACCAGCGCCACCGCACGCGAACCCATGTGCTTCTCCTCGCACACGACCCGCGCGACGCCGTCCTCCCGGTACTGCGCGAAGGCCTCGGCCGGGTGCTCCAGGTAGCCCTCGACGTGCGAGGTGGCCGTCGGTGCCATGGTCGGCGGCAGGTACGGCAGCAGCCGCGGGTCGACGGCGAAGCGGCTCATGACCTCCAGGGCCGCCGCCGCGTTCTCCTCGCGGACCGCGATACGGCCCTGGTGCCGGGTCTCGACCACCCTGCGCCCCTGCACGTCGGCAAGGTCGAGCGGCCGTCCGTCGTGCCCGCCGGGCGCCTCGGTCCGCAGCGGCTTGGTCGGCTCGTACCAGACCCGCTCCGCCGGTACGTCGACCAGCTCCCGCTCCGGCCAGCGCAGCGCGGTCAGCTTGCCGCCGAAGACGGCGCCGGTGTCGAGGCAGATCGTGTTGTTGAGCCAGGTGGCCTCGGGCACGGGAGTGTGGCCGTAAACCACCGCCGCGCGGCCCCGGTAGTCCTCCGCCCACGGGTAGCGCACCGGCAGCCCGAACTCGTCCGTCTCGCCGGTGGTGTCGCCGTACAGCGCGTGCGAGCGCACCCGCCCAGAGGTGCGGCCGTGGTACTTCTCCGGCAGACCGGCGTGGCAGACGACCAGCCGGCCGCCGTCGAGGACGTAGTGGCTGACGAGTCCGTCAATGAACTCCCGTACCTGAGTGTGGAATTCCTCGGTCTCCCCCTCCATCTGCTCGATGGTTTCCGCGAGACCGTGGGTGTGCTGGACCTTGCGGCCCTTCAGGTAACGGCCGTACTTGTTCTCGTGGTTGCCCGGCACGCACAGTGCGTTCCCGGAGCCGACCATCGACATCACGCGGCGCAGTACGCCCGGGCTGTCCGGGCCGCGGTCGACGAGGTCGCCGACGAAGACGGCTGTGCGGCCGTCGGGGTGGACGCCGTCGGCATAACCCAACTTGCCGAGGAGGGACTCCAGTTCGGAGGCGCAGCCGTGGATGTCGCCGATGATGTCGAAGGGGCCGGTGAGGTGGGTCAGGTCGTTGAACCGCCTCCCGGTGACGATCGACGCGCTCTCGACCTCCTCGACGCCCCGGAGGATGTGCACCTTGCGGAAGCCCTCGCGCTCCAAGTGCCTCAGCGAGCGGCGGAGTTCGCGGGTGTGGCGCTGGATGACCCGGCGCGGCATGTCGGCGCGGTCGCTGCGGGCGGCGTTGCGCTCGGCGCACACCTCCTCGGGCACGTCGAGCACGATGGCTATGGGCAGCACGTCGTACTGCCGGGCCAGCTCGATCAGCTGGCGCCGGGAGTCCGACTGCACGCTGGTCGCGTCGACGACCGTACGGCGGCCCGCGGCGAGGCGCTTGCCCGCGATGTAGTGCAGGACGTCGAAGGCGTCGCGGGTGGCGGACTGGTCGTTCTCGTCGTCGGAGACCAGGCCGCGGCAGAAGTCGGAGGAGATGACCTCGGTGGGCTTGAAGTTCCTGCGGGCGAAGGTGGATTTGCCGGAGCCGGAGGCGCCGATGAGCACCACGAGGGAGAGGTCGGTGACGGGCAGGGTGCGTCCCGTGCGGGTCTCGGTCATGCGGCCTTCGCCTCCTTCTCGGTCACGGTCATCCTGGCTGTGCTCATTGAAAAAATGGCCATCTGCGTGGGCGGTCCCACCTCGGGGTCGTCGGGCCCCACGGGCACGAACTCCACGCCGTACCCGTGCCGTTCGGCGACGGCGTCGGCCCAGGTCCGGAACTCCTCGCGCGTCCACTCGAAGCGGTGGTCGCCGTGCCGGACGTGGCCGGCCGGGAGGGACTCCCAGCGGACGTTGTACTCGACGTTCGGGGTGGTCACGAGGACCGTCCGGGGGCGGGCGGAGCCGAAGACCGCGTACTCCAGGGCGGGCAGCCGGGGCAGGTCGAGGTGCTCGATGACCTCGCTGAGCACGGCGGCGTCGTAGCCCTTGAGGCGGTTGTCGGTGTAGGCGAGCGAGCCCTGGAAGAGCTTGACGCGGGAGGCCTGGCGTTCGCCCATGCGGTCCAGCTTGAGCCGGCGGGAGGCGATGGTGAGTGCCCGCATCGACACGTCGACGCCGACGATCTCGGTGAACCGCACGTCCTTGAGCAGCGCCTGCACCAACTGGCCCTGCCCGCAGCCGAGGTCGAGCACGCGGGCGGCGCCGGACGTGCCGAGCGCCGCGATGATGGCGTCCCGGCGCTGTACGGCGAGCGGGGTCGGCCGCTCCTCCGACTCGGTCTCCGCCTCCACCGCGTTGTCGATCTCCTCGACCTCGGTGTCGTCCGCCTCGGCCAGCCGCACCAGCTCCAGCCGCTCCATCGCCTGCCGGGTCAGCGACCAGCGCCGCGACAGATACCGGCTGGTGATCAGCTTCTGCTCCGGGTGCGCGGGCAGCCAGCCCTCACCCGCCCGCAGCAGCTTGTCGACCTCGTCGGGGGAGACCCAGTAGTGCTTGGCGTCGTCGAGGACGGGCAGCAGGACGTACAGGTGGCGCAGGGCCTCGGCGAGGGTGAGGGCCGAGGACTCCAGCACGAGACGGACGTACCGCGAGTCGCCCCACTCGGGGAACTGCGCATCCAGCGCCACGGGTTCGACGGTGACCGTCCACCCGAGCGGCTCGAAGAGACCGCGTACGAGGCCGGGGCCGCCGCGGGCGGGCAGCGCGGGTACCTCGATGCGCAACGGGCGTGCCTGCTGCGGGAGTTCGGGCCGTGCGGTGCAGGTGCCCTTCATCGCGCTGGAGAACACGCCGCTCAGGGCCACCGCGAGCAGTGAGGAGGCCGCGTACGGGCGGTCGTTCACGTACTGCGCGAGCGCCGCGTCGGGGGCGCCGCCCCGTCCCTTGCCCTTGCCGCGCCGGACCAGCGCCACCGCGTCGACCTCCAGCAGCAGCGCCGCCGTGCAGCGCTCGGCGTCCGCCTCGGGGTAGAGGACGTGCGCCGTGCCGTAGGACGTGGAGAACGCCTGCGCCTTCTCGGGATGCTTGTGCAGCAGGAAACCGAGGTCGGTGGCGGGGCGTTCTTCGGTGCCGGTGGTACTGATCGTCAGGAACACAGGGGCTCAGCCTTGGAATAGTGGTCTGAACTGCGGATACGCCCACCGTACAGAGCGGGCGTCGGCAGCACCCGGCGTTTTTCGCTAACCTCCCAGTCGCCCGGGCGTTCGAGGGGGTACGACGATCGCCCACGCAGGTCCACAAGCGGAGGCATCACGTGACAGACGCCGGATTACGCGCGACCCCCATCGACACCAGCAAGCCCCACTCGGCCCGCATGTACGACTACTTCCTCGGCGGGAAGGACAACTACCCGGTCGACGCGGAGGCGGGCGAGCAGGTGATCTCCCTGTTCCCCGCCGTGCGGGAGATGGCGCGGACCAACCGCTGGTTCATGCACCGCGCCTCGCGGCTGCTGGCCGAGCGGGGTGTCCGCCAGTTCCTCGACATCGGGACCGGAATCCCGACCGAGCCGAACCTCCACCAGATCGTGCAGGGGATCGTTCCGGGCGCCCGTGTGGTGTACGCGGACAATGACCCGATCGTCCTGCGGCACGCCGAGGCCCTGCTGCACAGCACACCCGAGGGCAGGACCGCCTACGTCCACGGCGACGTACGGGAACCGGGAAGAATCCTCGCGGCGGCACGCGAGACCCTCGACTTCACGGAGCCGATCGCCCTGTCCCTCGTGGCGCTGCTGCACCTGGTGGTGGACGAGGACGAACCCGGCCGGATCGTGCGCGAGTTGCTCGAACCCCTCGCACCCGGAAGCTACTTGACGCTGTCGCACGCCACGGGGGACTTCGACCCGGAGACCTGGCAGCGTGTCGTCGAGGTCTACCGCAAGGGCGGCACCCCCGCGCAGGTGCGGTCGCGCGACGAATTCGCCGCCTTCTTCGCGGGCCTCGACCTGCTGGACCCCGGCCTGACGCTCGCCGCGCACTGGCACCCCGAACTCGGCGAGGAACACGGAGGCGAGGAGATACCCCTGTACGTGGGGGTGGCCCGCAAGCCATGAGGGCTCGTCCGGCGGATCGGGCTCCACACTCTCCGAACCGCCGGACGACCGTTGCCCGGGACGTCCTACGGCAGCTGCGACTGGACCTCGGAGGAGATCAGGTCCAGGTGGTCCAGGTCGCCGAGATCGAGGATCTGGAGGTAGAGGCGCTGGGAGCCGATCTCCGCGTAGCGGCCGATCTTGTCGACGATCTCGGCCGGGGAGCCGGCCAGGCCGTTGGTCTTCAGGTCGTCCACCTCACGGCCGATCGCGGCGGCGCGGCGGGCGACCTCCGCGTCGTCCTTGCCGGCGCAGACGACGAGCGCATTGGAGTAGACCAGGTCGTCGCCCTTGCGCCCGGCCTTCTCCGCCGCCGCCCGAACGCGGCCGAACTGACGCTCGGCGTCCTCGGCCGACGCCCACGGCATGTTGAACTCGTCGGCATACTGGCCGGCGAGACGCGGCGTACGGGTCGCGCCCTGGCCGCCGATGAGTACCGGGATCTTGGCCTGTGCAGGCTTGGGCAGCGCGGGCGAATCGGTCAGGTCGTAGTACGTGCCATGGTGGCTGAAGGTCTGGCCGACCTCCGTCGCCCACAGGCCCGTGACGATCGCCAGCTGTTCTTCCAGGCGGGCGAACTTCTCCTTCGGGAACGGAATGCCGTACGCCTTGTGCTCCTCCTCGAACCAGCCCGCGCCCAGGCCCAGTTCAACACGGCCACCCGACATCTGGTCGACCTGCGCGACCTGAATGGCGAGCACACCGGGCAGCCGGAAGGTACCGGCGGTCATCAACGTGCCGAGCCGGATACGCCGCGTCTCCCGTGCCAGACCGGCGAGCGTGATCCAGGCGTCCGTGGGGCCGGGGAGCCCGTCGCCGGAGCCCATCTTGAGGTAATGGTCGGAGCGGAAAAGGGCATCGAACCCAAGATCCTCCGTGGCCTTGGCAACGGCGAGGAGGGTGTCATAGGTGGCGCCCTGCTGGGGCTCGGTAAAGATACGCAGATCCATACACCCATCCTGCACGCTCCAAGCCGCGTCGCCTGCAGCGCCCCAAAGGGGCGCGGGGCTGCATCTATATGCGGCTCCGCCGCGTGGGCGCGACCAGCCACAACGAACCCGCAGACAACCGACGGCCATAGGCACGTTCCGTGGAACTACCCCGCCTCCCTCTCCGGTAAGGCCTCCCCCATATCCCGATCCGTCAGCCGCCGCAGCATCTCCAGTACCCGGTCACGGGATTCGTCCGCCGCGTCGATCGCCTCCATGCACTGCCAGTACGTCCCTTCGTCACCCGCGGAGGAGGCGATACCGACCAGCGCGATACCCACCTCGCCGAGCAGACCGCCGAGATACATCAACGCCTGCCGGGCGTCGCCCAGTTCGGTGAGCTGGGCGGCACGCAGGTCGGCGTCGGGGACGTCCGGGCGGTCCAGGACACCGCAGCCTCTGCCCGCGAGCTCGGTCAACCCCAGTGCCTCGCCCCGTAGTTCGGGTGGACCGGCGACCGCGAGGCGGCTGCCTATCGCCTGCGCGAGGGCCTGTGCCTGCCACGCTTCCGCCATGGTCTGTGGCGCCTCGCCGCTCCCCGCGAGCGCGCGCCTGCTCGTCACGATGAGCCGCACCGCGTCCATGCGCTGCCCCAGTCTGTCCCGACGCGCTCGTCGCGCGTTCGCCCGAACTCCGCTGTCCACTACCCAGAGTGAGGTCCGACGGGACGAAAAGCCAGAGGAAGACGGAAATCTTCGGACAACGAATCGGATTCGGGCGGGCTTTTGACTACGGACAGTAAAAATGGAGTCGGGTCTCCTACTCGTCCCGCTCCCCCGCCGCCGGAAACCTCCGCTCGTTCCGGTCGATCTTCGCGTCCAGCGCGGCCAGCGGGTCGATGCCGAGGACCTCGCAGAGCTGCAGGAGATAGGCGAGCACATCGGCGACCTCGTCGGTGACCCGGTGCGCGGTGTCGGGGTCGTCCATGACGCGGGCCGACTCCTCGGGCGTCAACCACTGGAAGATCTCGACGAGTTCGGAGGCCTCCACGCTGAGCGCGGCGACGAGGTTCTTGGGGGTGTGGTACGGCTGCCAGTTCCGCGCGGCGGCGAACTCGGCCAGCCTGCGCTGCAGTTTCGCCAGGTCCAGGTCGTCAGTCACGCGTCAAGGTGTACCACCGTGACGCCGTCCGTCTCCGCGGCCCAGTACGCGTCGCTCACCGCGCCGACGAGGCGGATGTGCCCGCGCTCGCACATCCGCGTCGCCAGCCGCAGCAGGCCGTCGCGCTGCCGTGGGTCCAGGCAGTGGTCGAGCCCGTCGGCGAGGACGGTGAGCGTCTGCAATGCCGCGGGCACCTCTCCGGCGGGGTCGACCTCGAGGACACCGGGCCCGGTGAGCAGGACCAGCGTCAGCGCGAGGTGCCTCAACTCGCCGTCGCCGAGCCGTTCGAGGGCCGTGCGCGGGCCGTCGCCCCGGTCGAGTACGGCGCGGACCGTGCCGTCGCCGAGGGGTTCGGCGAGGACGTCCGCGACGGGTCCCGCGCATCCGGCGCGCACGGCCGCGACGAGTTGCGCGTGCCGTCGGCCGCATTCGGTGCGGGTGCGCCACAGTACGTCGGCGAGGTTGTCGCAGCCGCCGAGGAGCCGGCCGGAGCCGAGCGGCACGGGCCCGCGCATACGGTCGGGCCGTGGGTCGCAGGCGAAGACGGAGCGCAGGGCGACGACCATCTGCTCGGCGGCGGCGAGGACGCGGCGCTGTCCGTCCGTCTTGCCGGCCACCCGCAGCGGCAGCAGCGCGGTGCCGAGCCGGTCGTCCGGCAGCGGGGCGCGGGTGACGGGCGCCGACCCGGCGGTGTGCCAGGCGGCCTGTACGGCACGGCGCCCGGGGTCGCGCAGGGCGGTCTCCAGGAGGACGAGTCCCTCGGCGCTCAACCGCTCGCCCACGATGCGCAGTTCGGGCTCGGCCTGGACGGCGACATCGAGCCGGACCGGTCCCTCGGGACCGTCGGCCGTGCAGCCGATCCGGAAGCCGCGGCGGCGCTGCGCGTCCGGCCGGGCCCGCTCGGGAACGCAGGCGACCGGATCCGGGAACACCTCACCGAGCTCGGCCCCTCCACCGAGCCGCGCCAGCGCCTCGTACGCCCTGAGCGCAGTCGTCTTCCCGCAGCCGCTCCGGCCGGCGAACAGGGTGAGCGGTCCGAGCGGAAACCCGGCCCGCCGGTGCCCGGCGAACGCCGACAGCCGCAACTCGGTGACACAGGGCCGGTCGGGTCGGTTCCCGCCGGTCGCGGGCGCACAGGAAGGCGAGGACGAAGAGGACGCCGAAGACCTGGGAGTCCCCGGCGACACGGATGACGCGGGCATATCCGGACCGTAGGGCTCCGTCCGTCAGCCGAACCGTTCCGCCCCGTCCCGCTTCCTACGATCGAGGGATTGGCGCGGCGTCACGGGCCCGCCACGCCTTCCATCAGGCCGCTCACCTCGGTGCCCGGCGGCGTCAGCAGGAACACATTGCGGTCGACGCGATGCATTCCGCTCGCCAGGCCGAAGACGACGCCGGTGCTGAAGTCCAGGACACGCTTGGCGACTTCGGTCTCCGCTCCGGTCAGGTCGAGCAGCACCGGGATGCCCGCCATCAGCGTCTCGGCGACCTCGCGGGCGTCGCCGAAGACACTCACCCTCAGGACGACGAACCGGCGCCGCGGTTCGGTGTCCACGTCCGGAAGAGCACGGTGGCCCACCGCCGACGGCCAGGCATCGCGACCACGCAGCGGTACGACCTGGGCGAGCCCTTCCCACTGCTCGTCGGTGACGTCATGACCGTTCACCGGTTCCCCCCGAAGTGACTCGCCTTCAATGCCTGCACCAGCCAATTCTTACGCCACGCCACCCGTTCGGCCCAATCGCGACACGGTCCGAGCCAGCACATGACGAGCGTCACCCTTGTCCGATCATGCCGGGGTCACGCCTCTCTTACAGCGCTCACACCCGACTCTTCATCACCATCGGCACCCCACTCACCTGGCACGCCTACGGTCCGGTGGCGTGTACGTGGCAGAACGTATGGCTCCCCCACGGCAGGCACGGTCCGCGGTGTCCGCCCCCGACTCCCCGGCCCAGTGGCACCGCGTCCTGACCCTGCTGGCCGACATCAGCCTGTTCATCGGCACACGCGGGGTATGGACGACGGCGGCCGATCACCGGCTGCTCGTGGCGGCGGTGATCTCCGTCTGCTACGTCTCGATCCTCGTCTGCGCAGTACTCGCGCTGGTGGTCCGGCGGGCCCGGTCGCTCGCGTGGGTGGACGCGTGTGTGCTGGTCACGGCCGTGACGCTGACGCTGAGCGCGTATGCCGTGGCGCACGGCGGCTCGGACGAGGCGCTCCTGACCACCCAGGCCGCGAAGGAACTCGTCGCGGGACACCCCGTCTACGGGCAGCCCTGGCCATGGCTCTTCCGCCACGGCGTCGCCCTCACCCCGACGGTCACCGGCGGCTACGACCTCACTTACGGCTATCCCCCGCTGGCCCCGCTGCTGACCGCGCCCCTGCTGTGGGTCGGGCACGGCGCCCTCGCGGCCACCCTCGTGAGCACGGGCGCGCTGGTCGTCGGCGCCGTGGTGCTGTGGTGGATGCTGCCCGTGCCGTGGCGGTCGGCGGCGACCATGGTGTGCCTCGGTTTCGGGCTGCTGCCGTCGTACGGCCGGCTCGGCTACCCGGCGATCGTGGCGCTGGCCCTGCTGATCCCGGTGGTGGTGCGCTGGCCGCGGATCGGGCGGGGCGGGCGGCTCGGGGCGGCCGGGGTGGCGCGGGCCGCGTGTCTGGGGGCGGCGTGCGCGGCGCAGCAACTGCCGTGGTTCCTGGCGCCGTTCCTGCTGGCCGGGATCTATGCGGTACGGCGCGGGGAGCTGGGGTCGCGGGCGGCGACGCTGGTGCTGCTCAAGGTCGTCGGGGCCGCCGCCACCGTATGGCTGCTGATCAACACGTACTTCGTGGTGAGCGAGCCCGGCGACTGGGTCCGGGGCATCGCACTGCCGTTGACGCAGGGGGCGGTGCTGCACGGGCAGGGTCTGGTGGATGTCTCGCTGTACTTCACGGACGGCAGCGACCGGCTCGACTGGTACTCCCACGCGAGCCTGCTGCTGGCGGTCGGCCTACTGGCGCTGTTCGTGCTGTTCGTACGGCGGTTGGGGCCGGCGGCGACCGTGCTGCCGTGGTGTGCGTTCTATCTGGCGACGCGTTCGCAGGACGGTTACTACCTGATATTGACGCCGCTGTGGCTGGCTGCGGCGGTGACCGCACCCGCCTCGGAGTTCGCCGGGGCGTGGCAGCCGCACGCGCTGTCCGGTGCCGGGCGCCGTCCGGCGCGGATCGCGGCGACGGTGCTGCTGCTCGCCCCGGCGCTCGGGAGCACGGTCTGGGCGGCGACGGGGACGCCGCCGCTGCGGATGCAGGTGACTTCGGTGCGGCGGGCCTCGGCCGACACGGTCTCCCTGCTGGACGTCCGTGTCAGCAACGCGGGCGGCGGCGCGCTGTCGCCGCACTTCATGCTCACCACGGGCCAGGGCACGCACCCGTACTGGTCGATCGTGCGGGGCCCGGCGTCCCTGCCCGCCCACGCCACCGCTTCGTACGAACTCCGGCCTCCCGGAGGGGAGTTCCCGCTCCCCGGGCCGCGGGTGCGGATCCGGCTGCGTGCCTTCACCGCCGTACCGCAGACGCTGTCGAGTGCGGATGTGCGCCTGCGGATGGAGGGTTGACGTCCCGTCAGGCGGCGGTGCGGACGAAGCGGAGGGTGGCGGCGACCGTCGTGAGGCCGCGGATCATGCCGAGCTGGTTCCAGCCCATGCCGAACTGGTCGCGGTTCACGGAGAACTCCGCGTCCAGGGTGAGCGAGGCGGCGTCCGAGCCGATCAGGCGGGCGGTGAAGGACTGGGGGCGGCTGATGCCGCGCACGGTCAGCTGACCGACGACGTGGACCTTGTCGCCGTCGCGGAGTTCGGCGCTGCGGACCGCGAAGGTGATCTCGGGGTGGTGGTCGGCGTCGAAGAAGTCGGCGGACCGCAGGTGCGTGTCGCGCTTGGCGTTGCCGGTGTCCAGGGTGGTGGCGTCCAGGGTCACGGTGCCGATGGCGGACCCGTCGGACCGCACCTCGCCCTGGCCGGTGACGGCGCCGAACGCGCCCTTCACGGTGACCATGCCCCACATCGTCTTGTGCCGGATGGCGACGGTGGAGGCGGTGGTGTCGAGCTGCCACAGTCCGGTTTCCACGGCGACGGTCATGATCGTTCCCTGCTTTCCTGATAACTGTCTGATGACTGCCTGGTGCTTCAAATTTGGATGACCTCACGCTAGCCGACTATCCAAATCTGAACAACCCCTCATCCAAAAATGGACAACAGGTACACTCGAATCCATGGCCGACTCCGACGCACACCCCGCCGACCTGCCCGAATGCCCCTCCGCGCAGAGTGGCGGACTGCTGCACCCGGAGCTGCGTGCCTGGATGGTGCTGCTGGCCGCGACGGGAGCCGTCGAGCAGCGACTGCGGGCCGTGGTCAAGGAGCGGCTGGACGTCTCGCACGACGAGTTCCTGGTCCTGTGCCTGCTGGCCGAGCAGCCCGAGACGGGTCTGCGCATGACCCGGATCGCCGAACTCCTGGGCCGCCCCAAGACCCGGCTCACCTACCAGATCGCCTGCCTCCAGCACGCGGGCCTGGTCTCCCGCAGGTCGGTCTGCGGCGACAAGCGCGGCATCGAGGTGACCCTCACGGAGAAGGCCCGCCGTCTGCTGGCGGAGGCCTCCGGTGGCCTCGCCGACACGGTCAAGGAGGCCCTCGCCCAGTTCATGGGAGCCGACCAGCGGGAAGCCATGTGCGGTCTGGTGCCCGACCTCGTCGAGGAGCCGGAGGGGCGCTGACGCCCCGGTTGTCCCGAGGAGCCCGGGGTACCCGGCTGCCGACCGCAGCCGAAGGAGCGCTCCATGGCCGTGTCCGACCTGCCCGCACCCGTCACCCGCCGAGGGACCGCGCCGCCGGTCGACGGCGGTGGCCTTGAGGAGGCGCTGCGCGCACGCGTCGACGGGGAGGTGCGGTTCGACGCCGGGAGCCGGGCCGCGTACTCGACCGACGCCTCCAACTTCCGGCAGACCCCGATCGGCGTGGTCGTCCCCCGTACCCCCGAAGCGGCCGTGGAAGCCGTCGCCGTCGCGCGCGAGTACGACGCACCCGTGCTGTCCCGGGGCGGCGGGACGAGCCTGGCCGGGCAGTGCACCAACACGGCCGTGGTGATCGACTGGTCGAAATACTGCAACCGCCTGGAGTCCGTGGACACCGACGCCCGCACCTGCGTCGTCCAGCCCGGCATTGTGCTCGACGACCTCAACCGGCAACTCGCGGACACCGGGCTGCGCTTCGGACCCGAACCCGCGACCCACATGAACTGCACGATCGGCGGCATGATCGGCAACAACTCCTGCGGCGCCACCGCCCAGGCCACCGGCAAGGTGGTCGACAACGTCGCCGGCCTGGACGTGCTCCTCTACGACGGCACCCGCTTCTGGTGCGGCCCGACCGACGACGAGGAGTACGCCGAGATCGAGCGGCACGGCGACCTCCGCTCGGCGGTCTACCGGCGGTTGCGCGCCCTGCGCGACACCTACGCCGACGAGATCCGGCACCGTTTCCCCGATATCCCGCGCCGTGTCTCCGGCTACAACCTCGACTCACTGCTGCCGGAACACGGTTTCGATGTCGCCGGACTGCTGGTCGGCAGCGAGTCCACGCTCGTCACCGTGGTGCGTGCGGAGTTGAAGCTGGTGCCGGTGGTGAAGGAACGGACGCTGGTCGTGCTGGGTTTCCCGAGCGTCGAGCGGGCCGCCGACTCGGTGCCGGAGATCCTGCCGTACGAGCCGATGGCGCTGGAGGGCGTCGACTCCAGGCTCATCCGCGACGAGCAGCTCAAGCATCTCAATCCCCAGGCGATCTCCGAACTCCCCGAAGGCAAGGCCTACTTGATGGCCGAGTTCGGCGGCGACACGCTCGAGGAGTCGGACCGGCGGGCGCACCGCATGCTGGCCGCGCTGGACGAGAGCGAGCACGACCCCGAGGTCGCGTTCGTGGACGACCCGGACCGCGAGGAGGAGCTGTGGCAGGTCCGCGAGGCCGGGCTCGGCGCCACCGCGCACGTCCCGCACCGGCCCGACACCTTCGAGGGCTGGGAGGACTCCGCCGTACCGCCCGAACGGCTCGGTGACTATCTGCGCCGGCTGCAGGACCTGTTCGAGGAGTTCGGCTACCGCAGCGACACCGGGCCCAGCCTCTACGGCCACTTCGGGCAGGGCTGTGTGCACACCCGGATCCCCTTCGACCTGTACTCCGCCGACGGTGTGGCCGCCTACCGGCGGTTCATGGAACGGGCGGCCGATCTGGTCGCCGAGTTCGGCGGGTCCTTCTCCGGTGAGCACGGGGACGGACAGAGCCGGGGCGAGCTGCTGGCGCGGATGTTCGGGGAGGAGCTGGTCGAGGCGTTCGGCCGGCTCAAGGCGATCTTCGATCCGCGGGACCGGATGAACCCCGGCAAGGTCGTGGCGCCGTACCGGCTCGACGAGCATCTGCGGCTGGGCGGCGACTGGGCACCGTACGACCCGCGCGATCTGCACTTCCGTTTCCCGGACGACGGCGGGTCGTTCGCCGAGGCCGCGAACCGGTGCGTGGGCGTCGGCAAGTGCCGCCAACTCACCAACAAGGGTGGCGCGGTGATGTGCCCCTCCTACCAAGTCACCCTGGAGGAGGAGCACTCCACGCGCGGACGGGCCCGGCTGCTGTTCGAGATGCTCGACGGGCACGGCGACGGCGCGATCCGGGACGGCTGGCGGTCGGAGGCGGTGAAGGACGCCCTCGACCTGTGTCTGGCGTGCAAGGGCTGCAAGCACGACTGCCCGGCCGACGTCGACATGGCCACGTACAAGGCGGAGTTCCTCGCCCACCACTACGCGCGCCGGCCATGGCGCAGGCCACGCTCCGACCTGACCATGGGCTGGCTGCCGGTCGCCGCACAGGCGGTGGGCCGCGCGCGGCTGGGGAGGCTGGTCAACGCCTTCACGCACCTGCCGCCGCTGTCGAAGGCGGCCGTGGCGCTCGCGGGGATCGAGGAGCGGGAACTGCCACGGTTCGCCGGTCGCACACTGCAGCAGTGGTTCACCCGGCACAGGCCGTACGGCGACGGGGCGCGCGGGACGGTCCTGCTGTGGCCGGACACCTTCACCAACTTCTTCCACCCGCACGTCGGTCGGGCCGCCGTCCGGCTGCTGGAACACGCGGGCTGGCGGGTCGAGCTGCCCCGCGAACCGCTGTGCTGCGGGCTGACATGGATCTCCACCGGGCAGCTCGGCATCGCCGAACGGGTACTCGCGCGGACCGTCCGCCACCTCGCCGGGCACATCCGCGACGGCGGTCTCGTCGTCGGTCTCGAACCGAGCTGTACGGCCGTGTTTCGGTCGGACGCGGCAGAGCTGTTCCCCGGTGACCGGGATGTACGCAGGCTGCGCGAGCAGACCGTGACGCTGGCCGAACTGCTCACCGAGCACTCCCCCGGCTACGAGCCCCCGCGACTGCCCGGCCGGGAGGCGCTGGTCCAGGTGCACTGCCATCAGCATGCGGTGCTGGGGTGGGACGCCGACCGGGAGTTGCTCGGGCGGGCGGGGGTCGAGGCCGAGCGGCTGGAGTCCGGATGCTGCGGACTGGCCGGCAACTTCGGGTTCGAGCGGGGACATTTGGAGGTGAGCAAGGCCTGCGCGGAGCGGGTGTTGTTGCCGCGGTTGCGGGAGACGGATGCGGGTGTGGCTGTTCTGGCGGACGGGTTCAGTTGCCGTACGCAGATTCATGAGCTGGACAGTGGGGGGCATGAGGGCGTGCACCTGGCGGAGTTGCTGGCGTCGGGGCTGCCCCGTAGGTGAGGGGGCGGCGGCGAAACCTCGCCACCGCCCCCCCCTCCCCGCCCCCGTGCTTACGCCGCCACCAACGCGGCGTGCTCCGCCCGCGGCAACGGCTCCTCCGCCTCCGCCAGCAGATCCATCAGCGTCGCCCGCGCACGAGCGACCCGCGAACGGACCGTCCCCACGGGGCAGTCGCTCACCTCGGCCGCCTCCGCGTACGGCAGTCCGAGCAGCTGGGTGAGGACGAAGGCCTCCCGGCGCTCGTCCGGCAGCCCCGCCAGCAGGTCGAGCAGCGCGATGCCGTCGTCGAACCCGGGCAGATCCCGCGGCTGGGCCAGCTCGATCGCCAGCTGCCAGTCCGGTACGTCGGACAGGCGGGGCCGCGCGCCGGCGTACCGGTAGCGGTCGATCACCGCGCGCCGGGCGATGGACAGCAGCCAGGAGCGGGCCGAGGAACGGCCCTCGAACCGGTGCAGGCTGCCGAGCGCCCGCAGAAACGTGTCCTGCGCCAGGTCGTCGACGGCCTGGGGATCGGCGCAGAGATGGGCGACGTACCGCAGGACATCGCGGTGCAACGCACGGACGAACTGCTCGACGGCGTCCGGGTCCCCGCCGCGGGCGGCGAGCGCCCAGGCGGTTATCGAGTCGTCGAGGGTTGCCTGGTCGATGACTTCCGTCTGGCCAATTGCTTCTACTTCCCTTCTGCCGGTTTTGTCGCACGAGGGAGGCAGGGCAGGAGTGATCACCTGGTGTCCTTCTCGGTCATCCAGAATCGGACCGACGGCGCACCTGGGTGCGGCGGTCCGGTCAGTGGGGATACGGCCGTACGACGCCTTCACGGACGTACGACCGAGGCCCGAGGCGCACATGGGCGGCCTCGGGTTACCGGCTGTCCTCAGATGACAGCGGTCCCCAGGGGTGGACCCCGAGAGGTGATCGCGTGGACGAGGAGGAGAAGCCGCGGCGCCCGCTCGGAGCGCCGACGGCGCACGACGAGGCGTGGGCGGTGCGGCGGGGTCGGCAGGGCGAGCAGCAGCCGCAGGGGTGCGGCCAGCCAACCGGCGACGGTGCGCAGGATGCCGAAGACGGCCCGTTCGCCGTATGCCAGCCACAGTCCGCTCAGGAGCGCGGCGAGCAGGTGGGCGGCGAGCATCCCGAAAGACATGGAGGGCATGGAGTGCGAAGCCGTATGCCCCATGTGATCCATGTGGCTCATGTCCATATGGGCCGCGCCCATGTCCATGTCCGAGTTCATGGAGGTCGAGCCGCTCACCGACTGCGCGTACGAGAACGCCTGGTGCAGTGCGGTCTGGGCGACGACCACGACCGTCACGACGAGGGCGAGCCCGCGTTCACGGCCCGCCAGGCCCCAGCCGACGACGCCGGTTCCGGCGACGCCCGCGGCCAGCGTCCAGGTGGGCACATGGGCGCCGGACATCAGGACGTGGCCCAGCGCGGCGAGCAGCACACAGACGGCCGCGAACACCGCGGCCCGTACTGCGCGAGAACACCACCCTGCCGTCATGGCGCCTCATCCTCGCATCCTGACGTCCACCGTCACGTCTGGGTACGGATTTGCGGCGCGCGTCACTCACTGCGCCCCGGCCGCCTCCCGCTCGATCTGCTCGAACTGCGCGCCCATCGCCTGGGCCAGCGCGTTGGCGGCGGACAGGGGACGGACCATGACGGTGAGCTCGTCGATGCGCCCGTCCTCGTCGAAGTGCAGGAAGTCGCAGCCCTGGAGCTGCTTTCCGGCCACGGTGGCGGTGAAGACGAACGCGTGGTCGCGGCCGTCGGGGTTGGCGATCTCACGGACGTAGGCGAAGTCCTCGAAGACGCGCATGACGCCGCGCAGGATCGCGGCGGTGATCGCCTTGCCCGGGTAGGGCTTGAAGACGACGGGGCTGGTGAACACGACGTCGTCGGCGAGCAGCGCCTCCACGGCTGCGATGTCACGGTTCTCGACGGCCTTGCGGAAGGGGTGCACGAGATCACCTCACTGTGGATTACTCAACAAGTTGAATAAGCATATCGGCTGGTGGATATCGAGTACCGGTCCAGACCTATTGGATTTCCTATGGCATGCATTGGATTCCTCATTGGATCCCTATGGCGGGCCCGCCTAGGGTGGACGCATGTCAAAAATCCTCTTCGTAGTAACCGGTGTCGACCACTGGACGCTCGCCGACGGCACCCTGCACCCGACCGGCTTCTGGGCCGAGGAGGCCGTCGCCCCGTACGAGGCGTTCAAGGCCGCCGGTCACGAGATCGTGGTCGCCACGCCCGGCGGGATCGTGCCGACCGTGGACCGGGCCAGCCTGGCGCCGGAGTTCAACGGCGGCCAGGAGGGCGCCGACCGGGTCGCGGCGGCGCTCGACTCGATCACCGAGCTTCAGCAGCCGGTCAAGCTGGAGGACGTCCGGCTCGACGATTACGACGCCGTCTTCTACCCGGGCGGTCACGGCCCGATGGAGGACCTCTCCGTCGACGCCGGCTCCGGCAGGCTGCTCATCGACACTCTGGACTCCGGCAAGCCGCTCGGCGTCGTCTGCCACGGTCCGGCCGCGCTGCTGGCCGCTGTCCGGGACGGCGGCGACAACGCTTTCGCGGGTTACCGGGTCGCGGCCTTCACCAACGCCGAGGAGACGCAGTCCGGTTTCGCCGACAAGGCGAAGTGGCTGCTGGAGACGCGTCTCGTGGAGGCCGGCGTGGACGTCCGGGTCGGCGAGCCCTGGGCGCCGCACGTGGTGGTCGACCGCAACCTGGTCACCGGCCAGAACCCGGCCTCCGCCGCCCCGGTCGCCACCGAGCTGCTGAAGAAGCTGGCCTGACCGGGCAGGACCGCAAGCCATAGCGGAGAGCTAGGCTCATCGCTGTGATGCATAAGGATTCCAATGGCCCCGACGGGTCCCGCGAACCCCGGGACCCGGACGGGGCGCCGCACTCCCCCGCGCCGCACTCCCCGCCCGCGCCCCTGGACCTGAACCTCGTCCGCACGTTCCTCGCCGTCTACCGCTCCGGCTCCTTCACCGCCGCCGCCCAGCTGCTCGGCATCTCACAGCCCACGGTGACCACGCAGGTCAGGGCCCTGGAACGGCAGTCGCGGCGCGAGCTGTTCGCCCGGCTGCCGCGCGGGGTCACGCCGACGCCGTACGCCCATGACCTGGCGACCCGGATCGCGGGCCCGCTCGACGCCCTGCTGGCCGCCGCCGGACACGACCCGGCGGAGGCGCCGGCCACCGCTCCGGTCCATCTGGCCGGTCCCGCCGAACTCCTCTGCGTCCGGGTGCTGCCCGCGCTGGCGCCGCTCGTCGCGGACGGCGTGCAGCTGCGGATCACGCCCGGTCTGACCGACCCGCTCCTCGACGAACTGCGGTCCGGCCGCCACGACCTGGTCATCGCGACCACGCGCCCGCGCGGCCGGACGCTGGCCGCGATGCCGCTGCTGGACGAGGAGTTCGTCCTCGTCGCCGCACCGAAGTGGGCCGAGCACCTCGCCGGCCGCCTCACCGCGGAGGGCCCCGGCGTCCTGCACACGGTCCCGCTGATCACGTACGCCGAGGACCTCCCCATCGTCCGCCGCTACTGGCGTCACGCCTTCGAGCAGCGCCTCAACTGCCGCGCCGCCGTCACCATGCCCGACCTGCGCGGCGTCCTGGCGGCGGTCACGGCGGGCGCGGGCTTCACGGTCCTGCCCCGCTATCTCTGCGCGGCCGAACTCGCCGACGGCGTACTGGCCCTGCTGCACGAGACGGACGATCCGCCGATCAACACCGCGTATCTCGTCCAGCGTCCGGGGACACCGGAGAATCCGGACGTCGTACGGGTACGGGAGCGGTTGCTGGCGCTGGGGCCTACGTGGTGACGGCGCGGACTCACCCTTCGAAGACCACCCGGCCGTCGAACACCGTGAGGTCCACCTCCGCACCGGTGATGTCGTGCGGGTCGAGGCCGAGCAGCGGCCGGTCCAGGACACACAGGTCGGCCACCTTGCCCGGCTCGACCGTGCCCTTGAAGTCGTCGGCGAAGTCCTGCCGGGCGGGCGTGGCGGTGTAGGCGCGCAGGCGTCGGCGAGCGGTACACACTGCTCGGGGCCGCTCGGCCGGCCGCCGGCCTTGGACTCGCGCAGCATCATCGAGACGACGCCCTGCCGCCAGTCGGGCTCGGTGATCGGCGCGTCCGAGCCGGCGCAGACCTGACGCCGGCCTCGACGGCCGCGTCGATTCCGCAGCGGCGCAGTGCGGCGGCCGGGCACTCCGCGAGGTAACCGGTGTCCCAGCCGAGACCGCTGATCCACTCACCGGGAGCGGCGGCCCGGACCGCTCCGGCCACCGCCGCGGCGACCGGACCGTCCTGCCCGGCATCAACGACTCGCATCTGCACGGGGCGGCGTACGGCCTGACGCGCATGGCGGCGTCAGTGCCGGTGGCGACGATGTCGGACCGCAGACGGCCACGCCTTCGGTGACCGTGAAGTCGCCGTCGACGGTGAGGACCTGGCCGCCGGTCAGGACGAGGGTGGGAGGCGCTGCGCTCACGCTCTGGCCTCTTTCCGTGGGAGAGTGCAAGGATTCGTACAATTTGAGCCCGAACGACCTGATCGAAGGAGTTCTCCTTGTCCGGCGACCGATCCATCACCCAAGCCGAGAAGCTCGCCGCGGCCCGGCTCGGCGGCCTGCCGATCCACCGGGACCAGATGGCGGCCGTGGCGAACATCCACCGGGCGGCGGCCGCGGTGCGCCAGCACCTGGAGAACTCGGTGCTGCGCGGCTCGGACCTGACCTGGACGGGCTTCGTGGTGCTGTGGGTGGTGTGGGTGTGGGGCGAGTCGGAGACCCGGCACGTCGCAGAGGAGGCCGGGATCTCCAAGGGGACGCTGACGGGGGTGACGCGCACGCTGGAGTCCCGCGGGCTGCTGCGCCGCACCGGCCACCCGACCGACGGACGGCTGGTGCTGATCGGCCTCACCGACAAGGGCGAGGAGTTCATGGAGCGCGTGTTCCCGGCCTTCAACGAGGAGGAGGCCTTCGTCACGGCCCGCCTCGGAGACGCCGAGTGCCGCACCCTCGCCGAATCGCTGCGCAGCGTCGTCCTCCAGGTGGAGGAGGCGGGCGAGGAGCGCCGCCGCACACTGCTGGCCGGCGCGGAGCCGGCACCCCGGCGCAGCGGACGGCGCCCCAACTCCAAGGCTTGAGCGGCCTGGCGAAGTCGGCTGCGGTTCGGCCGCGCCCCGAAGGAGCGCGGGGAACTGCGCGACCAGCCACAACGGACCCGCAGACGACCACCACCTGTCACGGCATCGCACCACACCTGGCCGCCGCCCGCACAAGCGCGTCGAACAGGCCCTGCTGGCGCGGGTCTTCGGCTGCCGTGTCCTCCGGGTGCCATTGGACGGCCACGAACCAGCCCCGCCCGCCGGGGAGTTCGAGCGCCTCGATCGTCCCGTCGCCCGCGCGTGAGGTGATCTCCAGGCCCGCGCCCAGGCGGTCGACGCGCTGGTGGTGGTAGCAGGAGACGTCGGCCTTCTCCGCGCGTGCGGCCCCGGCGACGAGCGACCCCGGTTCCAGGCGGACCGGGTGGACGAGGTGCCGGTGCTCGCGCTCCGGCCCGCCCATGTCCTGCTCCAGGGTGCCGCCGACGGCGACGTTCACGACTTGCAGTCCGCGGCAGATCGCCAGCAGCGGAGTCCCCGACTCCAGTGCGCTGTGGGCGACTTGGAGGTCGAAGCCGTCCTGTGTCTCGTCGACGTCGTACACACGGGCGTGGGTCTCTTCCTGGCCGTAGCGGTAAGGCGCCAGGTCACCGCCGCCCGGCAGTAGGACGCCGTCGAAGCGGGCGAGCCGGGCGGCGACGTCGGTGTCCGCGGGGTGAATGCTCGCCGGTTCGCCGCCCGCCCGCCAGACGGCCTCGACGAGGGCACGGGCGTTGACCTCGGCGGCGTAGCGCAACGCCGAGGTCCTGGCGGAGAAGCGGGCCGGGATGGCGATGAGAGGACGGTTCACAGCTGAATCCAGGTCGTCTTGAGCTCGGTGTACTTCTCCAGGGCGTGGGCCGACTTGTCGCGGCCGTTGCCCGACTGCTTCATGCCGCCGAACGGCACGGTCAGGTCGCCCTCCTCGTAGCAGTTGACCCAGACCGTGCCGGCCTTCAGCGCCCGAGAGACCCGATGGGCGGTGGACAGGTCGGAGGTCCACAGGCCGGCGGCGAGGCCGTACTCGGTGGCATTGGCCAGCCGGACCGCCTGGTCCAGGTCGTCGAAGGTCAGCACGGACAGCACCGGGCCGAAGATCTCCTCGCGGGCCAGCCGGGAATCGGCGGCGACCCGGTCGAAGACGGTCGGTTGGAGGTACGTCCCACCGATCGCGGACGGCAGCCGCGCGCCGCCGGTGCGCAGCCGGGCGCCCTCCTCCCGGCCGGTGCCGATGTGGTCGAGTACGCGCGTCAGATGGCTCTCGCCCACCAGCGCGCCCATCTCGGTCGCCGGGTCGAGGGGATCCCCGACCCGCAGCTCCCGCGCCCGCCGGACGACGGCCTCGGTGACCTGCTCGGCGATCGAGGAGTGCACCAGCAGCCGGGACGGAGCCGTGCACATCTCGCCCTGGTTGAAGAAGATGCCCCACGCGGCGGTCGCGGCGGCCTTTTCCAGGTCAGGGGCGTCGGGCAGGACGATGTTCGGGGACTTGCCGCCGAGTTCGAGCCAGACGCGCTTGAGGTTGGAGTCGGCGGCGTAGCGCAGGAACTGACGGCCGACGGCGGTGGAGCCGGTGAAGGCCAGGACGTCGACATCGGGGTGCATGCCGAGCGCCCGCCCCGCCACCGGCCCGTTGCCGCCCACGACGTTGAGGACGCCGGGCGGCAGCCCGGCCTCGGTCGCCAGGCGGCCGAGGAGCAGGGCGGACAGCGGGGAGTTCTCCGATGGCTTCAGTACGACCGTGCAGCCCGCGGCCAGCGCCGGCGCGACCTTCCAGCCGGCCAGCGTCAGCGGGAAGTTCCACGGCACGACCGCGCCGACCACTCCGGCCGGCTCACGCGTGACGAGCGCGAGGGCGTCGGGCGGGGTGTGCGGGGACTCGTCGGTGAGTTTGTCGGCGAGCTGGCCGTACCAGCGGAAGGTGTTGACGGCGGCGCGCAGTTCGATGGCGTAGGCGTCCGTGATGGGCTTGCCCATCTCCACGCTGACCATGAGGGCCAGCAACTCCCGCTGTTCTTCGAGGAGTTCGGCGAGGCGGAGCAGGACGCGGCCGCGCTCGGCGGGGGCCAGGCGAGGCCACGGTCCGCTGTCGAAGGCCCGCCGTGCCGCCGCGACGGCGGCGTCCACCTCTGCGTCCCCCGCGTCGGCGGCCTCGGCGACGACCCGGCCGTCACGCGGGGAGACGACCGGGAAGACGGCGCCGCCGCCCGGCTCCTCGGCGCCGTCGATGTGGTGCGCGCCGGACACCTTCAGCGCCTTGGCGCGGCTGAGCCACTCGTCGTAGGTGACGGCCGGCATGGAACCTCCAGAACAGGTATTTCTTTGGGCTCAAACGATATGGTGGTGGAAATGGTCTCGACGTGATCAGTCGCCGGGCGCCGCGACACCGCGGCCGGTCACCCGCGCCACCACGACGCCCACCGCCATGACCGCCGGCACCGACGCCACGAGCCAGACGACCGTGGACCCCTGTCCCCCGCTGAGCGCGGTGAAGTTGTCCAGGATCAGCCAGATGGTGGCCGCGAGACCGAGGGCGCCGAGGGAGGGGGCGATCAGGGTGTTCCAGAGGCGGGGGTCGAGACGCTCACGGCGGAAGAAGACGATGACCGAGACCGAGGTCAGCAGGTACAGCAGCATCATCGCCAGGACGGCCACCCCGCTGAACCAGGAGAAGAGCTTCAGCACCGGGTCCAGATCCGCCAGCGCGAACGGCACGACCAGCAGGACGGCGACGACGGTCTGGACACAGCCCGCAGTCCAGGGTGCGCGGCGGCGATTGAGGGTGCACAGCCCACGGGGCAGCAGACCGTCCCGGCCGAGCGAGAACAGGTAGCGGTTGGCGGAGTTGTGGAAGGTGAGGATGCCGGCGAAGAGGGAGGTGGCCAGCAGGATCGGCAGGACGTCGGTCACCCAGCCGCCGAACTCGGCCGCGATCGGCGCGAAGACGAACCCGCTCGAGTCCCCGCTCTCCAGCGCCGCGCCCGCCGCCGCGCCGGCCCTGGAGGCGCCGTACGAGGAGATCAGCATCCAGGACGTCACCGCGAAGAAGACGGTTACCACGACGACCGCGAGATAGGTGGCCCGCGGGACGGTCCTGCGCGGCTCGCGGGCCTCCTCGCCGTAGATCGCGGTGGACTCGAAGCCGAACATGGACGCCACGGCGAACATCACGGCCACGCCCGGCGCGCCCTGCAGCGCGGCACCGGGCGAGAAGGAGTCGGAGATGCCGAGCCCCTCGGGTCCGCCGCCCTTCACGAGGGCGACCAGCGCGAAGACGGTCAGGATGCTGAACTCCGCGAGCACGAAGACGGCCAGCACCTTGGCACCCATCTCGATGCCCATCGCCCCCAGCGCCTGCACCACCGCCATGGTGGCCAGCGACCAGACCCACCACGGCAGGTCGAGCCCGGCGTGCTCGGCGACCAGGCCGCTCACCACGGCGCCGTACAGCCCGTACATGGCGGCCTGGATGGTGCAGTACGCGAACAGCGCGACGAACGCGCTGCCGGTGCCGGTGGTCCGCCCCAGCCCTGTGCCGATGTACGCCGAGAAGGCACCGGCGGCCACGAGATGGCGGCCCATCGCGACGAAGCCGACCGAGAACAGCAGGATCACCGCGCCCGCCAGCACATAGGCGGCGGGGGTGCCGGGGCCGTTGCCGGTCGCGACGGAGATGGGGACCGTGCCGGCGATGCCGGTGAGCGGCGCCTGGGCGGAGAGCACCAGGAAGAGGATGCCCAGGACGCCCAGGGCATTGGGCTTGAGTTGGGTGGCTGGGGCCGTGTCTTTCGGGTTCTGCGCCCTGGAGACCGTCTGACTGTCCACTCGGATCACCTGCCGGGAGGGAGGAGGGTCGTTTAGGGCCAAACGAGTTGCCTCATCGTCGGGTGGAACTATCCGTTTGACAAGGGGGTGGCGGAGAGAAACCGGTTCCGCCGTGGATTTCCGGGACCGGTCAGTCCTCGCCGGCCCGGCGCTCCGCCAGCAGGCGCAGCACCGAGCGCAGTTCCTCGAGGGCGTCCTCGATGACGTCCCGCTCGCCGAAGACGAGCTGGTGCAGGACGAGTCCCTCCAGGGTGGCGAAGACCATCCGGGACAGCCCCTGGCCGACCGGGCCGGGCAGCATCCGGGACAGTTCTCGGTGGGTGGCCTCGAAGTACTCGTCGTACAGCGCACGCAGATGGGCGTGAAGCTCCGGCCTGCGGCGGGCCTCCAGCAGCAGCTCGTACTGGAAGGCCTGGAGGTCGGGGCCGGACGCCACCATCTCCGTCAGCCCGGCCGAGAAGTCGTCGGGCGTACCGCCGCCCTCGCCGAGCGTGCTGCTGCTCAGCGAGGAGCGGATGGCGTGGGTGAGTGCCTCCTCGATCAGCGCGTCGCGCGAGCCGAAGTGGTGCACGACCAGACCGTGGGTGACGCCCGCCTCCTCGGCGACGGCCCGGTAGGTGAGCTTGCGCAGCCCGCCCTGCGCCACCACGCGCACGGCGGCGTCGAGCAGGGCGGTCCGGCCGGCCCCGTAGTTGCGCACGCGCTTGCGGGGACGGGCCTCACCTGCGGGCTCGGCGGCGTCGGTCATGCCCCCGACCCTACCGACGCCGCCGCTCAACGCTTCGGCGGCCTGATGCCACGGAATTCCCAGTCGCCGCCGAGCGCGGTCGACAGCACTTCCTCGGACTCGGTGGGCTGGGCGCCGACGTCGGTGCGGACGGGGGTCGGCCCGGTCACGATGTGGTTCGTGAGCCGGCCGAGGCCCTCGACCTCGACCTCGACGACGTCGCCGGGGTGGACGGGACGGGAGTTGGCGGGCGTGCCCGAGAGCAGCACGTCACCGGGGTACAGCGTGATGGTGCGGGCGATGTCGGCGACGAGGTAGTGCATGTCCCACTTCATCTCGTCGGTCGAACCGTCCTGCACGACCTCGCCGTTGACGTACGTACGAAGCCGTTTGCCGTGGAAGTCCCAGTCGGTGACCAGGGCGGGCCCGAGCGGGCAGAGGGTGTCCGAGCCCTTGACCCGCAGCATCGAACCGGCGTCGGTGTCGCGGAAGTCGTGCAGGCCGTAATCGTTTGCGACGGTGTAGCCCGCGATGTACTCCCCCGCCTCCTCGGGCGAGATGTTCCGCGCGGTCTTCCCGATGACGATGGCGACCTCACCCTCGTAGTTGAGCCACTTGCAGCCCTCGGGACGGACGATCGCGCCCCGGTGGGAGTTGAGGGAGGAGGTCGGCTTGTGGAAGTACGTCGGGGTGTCGGGAAGTCCGATCCGGAACTCCTCCACCCGGCTGCTGTGGTTGAGATGGACGGCGATCACCTTCGACGGTATGACCGGCGGAAGGTGCTGCGCGTCCTCGATCTTGACGCGGCGGCCGTCACCGGCAGTCAGTTCTTCGCCCTCGACGGTGACCTGGACGGCGGCACCGTCCAGGAGGATGCGGCGGTACTCAGGCATGTGAGGTCTCCAGAGAAGTGGTGCGGTTCCCGGTCCAGCCCTCGGACGGGCGGTCGAACCAGAGGTGGACCTGACCCGTGCCGATCGAGTTCTCGTACTCGCCGTACTGGCGGGCCCCGGCCACACAGGCCTGCTCGCCGAGGGCACCGGCCATCATCAGGTAGTGGAAGAACTTCGCCTCCGGCTTGAACTTCCAGAACTCGTCCATCGTGTCGAGGACCTTGTCGTGCCGGCCCTCCTTGAACCACGCGATGCGCTCGGAGTCGGCCTCGCGCGCCTCGGGAGTGAAGATGTGGACCGGGTCGCTGGCCTCGTGGTCGCGCAGCTCGCGCAGCGGCCAGAAGGTGTGCGAGAGCGCGCCGGAGGCGATCAGCAGCACCCGGCGCCCGGGCGTTGCGGCGATACCGTCGGCGAGCGCCCGCCCGAGCCGCAGATGATCCTCCATGTCACCGGTCTGGCAGACGCCTACGGTCACCCACCGCTTGTCCGGCAGCCCCTCGCCGAGGAACTTCCAGAGGTTGACGGTGGCGTAGTAGATCGGCAGGTACTCGTCCTCGATCGCGGTGATCCAGGTGCCGTGCTGATCCGCGAACTTCGCTACGTTGTGGGCGAGTTCGGGGTCGCCGGGAAAGTCGTACGGCATCCGGCACATCCCGCGCGGCAGCTCCTCGGACGTGAACAGCCCGGCCCGGCGCTGCTGGGCCGTGACGACGAACTCGACCGTCGTCGCCCAGTGCGAGTCGAGGACGACGACGGTGTCGTAGTCGTCCCGCTCGAAGACCTCCTGGCGGAGCTGCTGGAGCCCGGTAACAAGGGTGATCTCCTTGCCCCCGTTGAGCTCCAGCCGGTCGGCCTCCGGCAGCACGATGGTGGGGACGTGGGCGAGCAGCCCGGCCCCGACGATCTCACCCATGGTTCTGGTTCCATCCCTTCGGGGCGGTGACGGTGTTCTTCAGATCGCAGTAGAAGTCGAAGCTCCAGGTGCCGCCCTCGCGGCCGACCCCGGAGAGCCGCGAACCGCCGAAGGGCGCCTGAAGGTCGCGCACGAAGAAGCAGTTGACCCAGACGGTGCCCGCGACAAGCTGCCCGGTGACACGCTCGGCACGCTCCGGGTCGCCGGTCGCGACGGTGGCGGCGAGCCCGAAACGGGTTCCGTTGGCGAGCCGCACAGCCACTTCTTCGCCACTGAAGGTCTGGAGGGTGAGGACGGGCCCGAAGACCTCCTCCTGCACGATCTCCGAGTCCTGGGCGACATCGGTGAGCAGCGTCGGCTCGTAGTAGAGGCCCTGGCCACGCCTGCCACCGATGACCGCGCGGCCCCCGGCGGCGATCGCCCGCTGCACGAAACCGTCGATCTTCTCCAGCTGGCGGGCGTGAATGTTGGGCCCGATGTCGGTGGCCTCGTCCCGCGGATCGCCTTGCGTGAGCCGTGACACCTTGTCGACAAAACGTCGTACGAACTCCTCGGCCACCGGCTCCTCCACGAGCAGCCGGGTCCCCGCGAGACACACCTGCCCCGCGTTGTCGTACTGCTCCACAGCGAGATCGACGGCCAGCTCCAGATCCGCGTCCGCGAACACCAACAGCGGCGATTTACCGCCGAGTTCAAGACTCAGCGGGGTGAGGTTGGCCGCGGCGGAGGCGGCGATGCGCTGTGCGGTCGGCACGGAACCGGTGAAGCTGATCCGGCGTACGTCCGGGTGCGAGGTGAGCGGGTCACCGACGTCGGCGCCATACCCCTGCACGACGTTCAGGACCCCGGCCGGCAGCCCCGCCTCCGCGGCGATGTCGGCCAGCAGGGACGCGGTGAGCGGCGTCCACTCGGCAGGCTTGAGAATGACGGTGTTGCCGGCGGCAAGGGCAGGGGCGACCTTCCAGGTCGCCAGCATCAGCGGCGCGTTCCAGGGCGTGATGAGGACGCAGGGGCCCGCCGGGTCCCAGCTGACGTGGTTGGTGTGTCCCCTGGTCTCGAAGTCCTCATGGTCTAGCTTCAACAACCAGTCCGCGAAGAAACGGAAGTTGTGAGCGACCCGCGGCATCACGCCGCGACGGTGGGACCGCAGCAGCGCACCGTTGTCATGCGTCTCTACGATCGCCAGCTCCTCGATCCGCTTCTCCACACCGTCGGCGATGGCATGCAGGATGCGGGCGCGCTCGGCGCGGGAGGTGGCGGCCCAGGTGGGGAAGGCATCGCGGGCGGCGGCGACAGCAGCGGCGGCTTCGGTGGCGGTGCCGCGGGCGATCTCGCCGAGAACGCTGCCGTCAATGGGGGACACGTCGGTGAACGTTTCGGCGGAGGCGACACGTTGGCCGCCGATCCAGTGCCGGGTGTCGATGGTGACGCCGGCGACGGTGATCTTGTCAGTCATGAGAAGGGCTCCTGTTCGGACGAGGGGCAGGTGATTCCCCAGGGGCGCGGAAACTGCACGCTTCCGACATCCCGGACTCCAGCAACCGACCCCCGTCCCAGACCACGCCCACCTGCCGGTAATACGCGGCAATGGGCTCACGCACCTCCAACCGGGCCAACTCCTCCGTAGGCGCCTCGAACAGCTCCAACTCGGCTTCGCCGACCCACGGTTGGCCGCCCTCAAAGGAGTCGGCCCCGGACTCGATCAGCTCATCGAGCGCAAGCCCCTTGCCCCTCTCGATCGACGGCAGCCAGCGATGGTGGGCCATGGGATGTCCGTTGACGAACCCGTTGGTGTCCGACGGCTCCCGCAGGGTGACCACGGCCTGGGCGAGCCGCCGGTCCGCAGCCGCGAGCGTCGCCCCGAACCGAGCCCCCGCCTCGATGCGAGGAGCAGGCCCATAAGGATGCGGACGCGTCTGATGAATGGATCCCAGCTTCTTCGGATAGCCCTGGTGCAGCCCGCGGGCGATGGCGAAGTCCTTGTCGACCCAGATGTAGACACATCGCGAGTACGTCCGCCCCTGGTACCGGCACCGGACGACCGCGAACGCCTCCTTGTACTGCGACCGCACGGGATCCAGCAGTTCCTCCCCCGCGGCCGAGCACGACTGCCAGTCGGCCCAGATGAGCGCGACCGCGCCGGGGTCATCATCTGCCAACTCCAGTGGCTCGGGCAGAAGTTCACGCACCCGCGCCGGGTCCGTCCGGTACTCGACGGTCAGCAGATCACCGGAGTACCGCCACGGCGGCGAGGGAATCAACGACGACGCACCCGACGCCGACTTGGGGTGGAAGAAACCACGAACACTGCTCATGACGCTCCTTGCACGGTCAGGGCGGGCTGCTTCAGCAGCCCGGCGCGGTAACGGGCAGCACCCATGGCAGCGGCCTTGCCGCCGAGCGCGACGACACCGACCAGACGACCGTCGCGGTGGTGACCGACGAGGACGTCCCCCTCGGGATCCTCGGGATCGCCCTCCAGAACCCGCACATCGTCGAGACCCAGCGCAGGCGCCCCGAAGGACTGCAACCGGAACTCGTGCTGATCACTCCAGAAGGTGGGCAGCGGAGCGAAGGGCGTCGCCGGCTCCACGTCGTCACCCGCGACCAGCACCTTCGCCGCATGCTTGGCCGTGTCCGTAGGGATCGACCAGTGCTCGACGCGACGCGGTACGCCGTCATAGCGGGCGTTGGGGAAACGGGCCACGTCACCGACCGCGACGACCCCGGGGAACACCCGCAGCTGCTCGTCGGTCAGGACGCCGTCGGTCAGATCGAGCCCGTTGCCGTCCAGCCACTCGGTGTTGGCGACCGAGCCGACGGACTCGACGACCACGTCGGCGGGCAGGACGGTGCCGTCGCTCAGCACGACGCCGGTGACCCGGTCCTCGCCCTCGAAACCCGCTACACCGGTTTCGAGCACGAAGCGCACCCCGCGCTCCTCGTGCCGCTTCAGCAGCACCCGCGCGAGCAGTTCACCCAGCGGTCCCACCATCGGCAGCGGCAATGGATCGACAACGGTCACCTCGGCGACCCCGAGCCCGACGGCGGTGGCCGCCACCTCGCAGCCGATGAAACCGGCGCCGACCACGACCACCCGTGCGCCGGGCCGGGTCAGCTCGTCCCGCAGGCCCTGCGCGTCGGCGATCGTGCGGACGGTGTGCCGCCCGGCGAGAGGGCCGGGGCAGTGCAGCCGACGGGGCCGCATTCCGGTGGCGACGACCAGACCGTCGTACGACAGTGTCGAGCCGTCGTCGAGTGCGACGGTCCGTTCGGCGAGCCGGGCCGCGATGACGCGCGTGCCCAGCCGCCACTCGACGTCGGCCGCCCACGGCTTCGGCGTGAAGGCGAGCGACTCGAAGGGCACCTTTCCCGCCAGGACCTCCTTCGACAGCGGAGGCCGGTTGTACGGCATGTGCGGCTCGTCGCCGATCACGGTGACGCGGCCGGTCCAGCCCGCGGCACGCAGGTGCTCGGCGGCGCGCAGGCCGCCCATGGAGGCGCCCGCCACGAGGATGCGGGGGCTCATGTCAGTCCTCGATCCGGATGGCCTGCAGCGGGCACACGTCCACCGCTTCCTCGACCTCGTCGCGCAGCGCGTCGTCCGGGTCGGGGACGTGGGCCAGGTGTCCGCCGTCGTCCATCCGGAAGACGTCGGGGGCCGCGAAGACGCACTGGCCGTGGTCCTGGCACTTGTTCATGTCGACGACGACCTTCATGGCCGGCCTCCAGGAAAGGGGCGAAGGGGGATGAAGGGGCCCGGCCGCCAGGCGGGCGGGCCCCGGCCAACGGGAGCGAAGACCGCACCCGGACTCGTTTGGCTCCAAACAAGATAGGAAGCGGGCGGGGGCTGGTCAATACCTATCCACATGGATAAATTCTTGGGGGCAAACCCTTGCGGGGCACCTGGAGCACGCCTACCGTTTGGCATCAAACGAGAACGGGGCGCCGCCCTCCGACATCGCATCCGGCGCCCTCTCCCCCTCCCTCACCCCGCCTTCCGGCCCGCGTGTACGCCACCCCGGAAGCGCCCCGACATCCGCCCGAGGAGACAACGGTGAGCGCTCACGATCCCCAAGAAGTCCGCCGCCACATGGACCGCCTCACCGCCGACGGCATCGACGTGGTCCGAGTGACGTACCCCGATCTCCTCGGCACCGACCGGGGGCGGGACGTACTGGTCGAGGAGCTGGACCGGGCCTGTGCGCACGGGCTGGCCTTCTGCCGGGCCGTCTACCACACCAGCCCGCAGGGCGATGTGGTCCCGGTCAGCGGCGGCCTGGACGCGGGGCTGCCGGACATCTGCGTACGCCCGGACCTCGACACGCTGGTGGCCCTTCCCTGGGAGCCGGGAGTCGCCGGCTGTCTCGCCGAGGTCGTCGACCCGGCGACCGGAGGGCCGGCCGCCGAATCGCCCCGCGACCTGCTGCGCGCGGTCCTGGAGCGGTGCGCCGGGCACGGGCTGCGGCCGGTCGTCGGACCCGAGCTGGAGTACTTCCTCTGCGAATCGACGCAGACGGGTGGCTGGCGCCGGTACTCCACCGAGGCGGGCGTCGTCTACACCACCGGCCTGCGCGCCGACCCCGACAACCATCTGCTGCGCACGCTGCGAGCGGTGCGCGGGCTGGGCATCGGCGTGCTGAGCGGGAACCACGAGTTCGACGGCGGGCAGTTCGAGATCAATCTCGCCCACGCCGACGCGATGACCGCCGCCGACCATGCCTTCCGTTTCAAGGCCGCGGTCAAGGAGCTGGCCCGCAAGGAGGGCCGGCTTGCGACCTTCATGGCCAAGCCGTTCAACGACGCGGGCGGCTCCGGCTTCCATCTGCATCTGTCCTGCGAGGACGACCGGTCGGGAAACGTTTTCGACGACCCGACGGCTCCGTACGGCCTCTCGGCCACCGCCCGGCACGCGGTCGCCGGCGTCCTGGCGCACGCACCCGCCCTCGCCGCACTGCTCAACCCGACGGTGAACTCGTACAAACGCTTCGGCCCCGACACCCTCGCGCCCTGGCTGATCGACTGGGGCCTGGACAACCGCAGCGCGATGGTCCGTATCCCGCCCGAGCGCGGCGCGGGGGCCCGTCTGGAGCTGCGGCTCGGCGACGCCGGCGCCAACCCCTACTTGGCGATCGCCGCCACCGTGGCCGCCGCCCTCCTCGGTGTCCTCGCCGGTGAGGAGCCCCCGGCGCCACTGGAGGGCTACGGCTACGACACCACACGATCCGCTGTGCTGCCCACCTCCCTGTCCTCCGCGCTCGACGCTCTGGAGGCGGACACCGACCTGGCCGAGCTGCTCGGCAAGGGCTTCACCACGTCCTACCTCTCCTATAAGCGCAACGAGGTCGAACGCTTCCAACGGCACGTCACCGACTGGGAGTTCACCGAGTACGCCTACCACCTGTAACACCTGGGAGTCACCGATGACCTCTGCGATCGAGCCCATGCCGCTGGGCGAGGTGAACCTCGCCGACCTCGACAATTTCACCGACGGAGTGACGCCCTGGCGGATGTTCCACACGCTGCGCCACGAGGACCCGGTGCACTGGCAGCCCGAGGAGAAGCCCAACTCCGGTTTCTGGGCGGTCACCCGGCACGCCGACATCGCCACCGTCGACCGCGACCCCGAGACCTTCACCTCGACGAGGTTCGTCAACCTCGAAGAGGTCGACGACGACCAGATCAAGAAACGCGCTTCCATCCTGGAGCTGGACGGCGTCCGCCACCGTGCGCTGCGCAGCGTGATCCAGCGTCAGTTCGGCGCGAGCGTCATCAACAGCTACACCGATTTCCTGCGCGGCCTCACCGCACAGACCCTCGACGCCGCCCTCGCCAAGGGCACCTTCGACTTCGTCTCCGACGTCTCCGCCGACTTCCCGATCAACGTCCTCGCCCGGCTCCTCGATGTGCCGCCGGAGGACAACCAGCAGCTCATCGACTGGGGAAACCGCATCATCGGCAACACCGACCCCGACTACGCCGATGTGCTCCTGAACAGCGAGGAGAGCGAGAAGTACCGCGATCTGCCGTTCCGCTCCCCCGCCTCGATCGAAGTCTTCGAGTACGGACGGGAGTTGGCCCGGCAGCGGCGCGGCGGCGAGGGCACGGACCTGGTCTCCAAGCTGGTCAACACCACCCCGCGCGACGGCGTCCCGCTCTCCGCGCAGGACTTCGACAACTACTTCCTGCTGCTGGTGGTGGCGGGCAACGAGACCACCCGCCACACCATCTCCCACTCGATGCTCGCCCTCCTCCAGCACCCCGAGCAACTCGCCCGGCTCAAGGACGACCCCTCTCTCATTCCCACGGCGGTGGAGGAGTTTCTGCGTTGGGCCTCACCCGTCTACCACTTCCGCCGCACCGCGACCCGCGATGTCGAACTCGGCGGCAAGCAGGTCAAGGAGGGCGACAAGGTCGTGATGTGGTACGCCTCCGGCAACCGCGACGAATCCGTCTTCGAAAACCCCTACGACTTCGACGTCACCCGGCAGAACAACGACCACGTCACCTTCGGCAAGGGCAGCCCTCATCTGTGCCTGGGCAATCTGCTCGCCCGCACCGAGATCCGCATCATGTTCGAGGAGCTGATCCCCCGCCTCGCCGACATCAGGCCGGCGGGGGACGTACCGCGCGTGCGCTCCAACTTCGTCAACGGCATCAAGAAGCTGCCGGTGACAGTGACGCTCGCCTGATCTCGGAGGTCACCCGGTAACTGCCGGACGGCACCCGGTAGTCGGCAGTCCCGTCCACGTGGCCCAGGTACTTCACCCCGGGCACACGAGCCAGCGGTGTCCGTCCCTCCCGCACCGTGTCCGGATCGACCGTCGGGACGCGCAGAGTCGCGGTCGTGTTGGGCGGGACCACGCACCGGTGCGTGAACGTCGCCCCGTCGACGACCCACTCGCTGACGATCTCCCCGTACGGGGAGACATACGAACCCGCCACCCGCGTGACCTTCCCGGTGGGGTCGATGTGCGGCCGCAGGAAGAAGTGCCGGAAGCCGGGGTGGGCCGGGTCCTTGGCGATGCCGGCCATGTCCTCGTACATCCACTCCGCGATGGCGCCGTAGGAGTAGTGGTTGAACGAGTTCATCTCGACCGGGCCGAAACCGTCCTCCTCGGAGTAGGAGTTCCAGCGCTCCCACACGGTGGTGGCGCCGTTCTTCACCGAGTACAGCCAGGACGGCATGGCGTCCTGGTGGAGCAGTGCGTACGCCAGGTCCGCGCGGCCTGCAGCGGTGAGCACGGGGGCGAGGACGTTGACGCCCAGGAAGCCCACGGACAGCGTGTTCTCGGCGTAATCCACCCGGGCGCTGTCCGGGTGGGCCTGCTTGTACTCCTCCGAGTTCCCGATGTTCTCGGCGAGCAGGGCCACCAGTTCGCGGCGCTGCGCGTCCGTGTCGTACAGGCCGAGCTTGAGCGCCCACACCAGCGCGGTCTGGGAGTTGTCCTCCGCCGGGGCCGGTTCGCCCCAGTCCTGCGGCTTGCCGAGACTGGAGCGGAGCACGAGCCTGCCGGAGGCGTCGGTGGCGAGGTACTTCGCGGTGAACGCCTTCTTGATCCGCGCATACAGCTCGTCGTAGGCGGAAGCCTCGGCCGTACGGCCGGTGGCGCGGCCCATGTCCGCCAACAGCCGGGTGGAGTACGCGTAGTAGGCGTCGCTCATCAGCTGGGCGCTGGTGTTCTGGAACGCCAGCCAGTCGCCGAAGATCGCGCCCTGACCGGCGTACGCGTCACCGGACTTGGCGCGGATCCAGTCGACGTACTTGGTCATGGCCGCCCAACTGCGGTCGATCACCGCGGTGTCGCCGGACATCTGCCAGACGGTCCACGGCACGATGACACCCGCGTCGGCCCAGCCGCTCGCGGGGGCCGGGAAGGCGTACCGGGAGCCGGGCGCGATACACGGGAACTGGGCGCCGTCGAGACCGTAGGCGGTCTGCGAGGCGATGAGGGTGTCCTGGAAGTGGCTGAGGAAGTTCACCGCGTCGCCGTTGTAGAGGGCGGTGTTGCAGAACACCTGGGTGTCGCCGGTCCAGCCCTGGCGCTCGTCGCGCTGCGGGCAGTCGGTGGGGACCCAGAGGTAGTTGCCGCGCTGGCCCCAACGGACGTTGCTGAACAGCTGGTTGACGAGGTCGTTGTCGGTGGTGACCGTGCCGGTGTCGCGGACGGCGGAGGTGGCGACCCTGCCGGTCACGCTGGAGACGGTGACGGTGGTGCCGGGGGTGGCGACGCGCACCTGGACGTAGCGGAAGCCGTAGAAGGTGAGCGAGTCCTGGTGGGTCTCGCCGTCCTCGGCGCCCTTCAGGACGTAGGTGCTGGTCGCCTTGGCCGCGCGCAGGTTGGCCAGATAGACCGAGCCCTCGGGGCCGTCGGCGCCCGCGCTGTCGTCGTTGAGCATCTCGCCGAAGCGGAACACGACTTCGGCGCCGGCCGGACCCTTGAGGGTGTAACGAGGAACACCGACCATGTTCTGGCCCAGGTCGAAGATGGCGGTGTCCCCGGTGCTCAGGGTGACCCGGGCGCGCGCGGCCTCGGCCGGATCGGTGGTCGAGCGGTCCGGGTCGACGACGATACGGCCCTTGCCGTTGGGGCTGTCCGACGCGCCGGTGACCTTGTCGTAGACGGTCACCGACTGCGGCCGGCGGTCCCACTGCGGCATCAGGCGTGCCGTCTCGCCGGGGTAGGCGATCAGCTTCGAGTCGGGGAACTTCGCGGCGAAACCGTGTACGTCGACGTCCGCCCAGGTGCTGTCGTCGAAACCGTTCGCCGTCCAGCCGTCCAGTGCCTTGCGGGCGTCGTAGGTCTGCCCGTCGTAGATGTCGTCCGCGCGGTACGGGCCGGTGTCGGTGGCCTTCCAGCCGGTGCCGGGCGCGGTGACCACCGTCTGCGTCGTGCCGTCGGTGTACCGGATCAGCAGCTTCGCCTTCAGGGCGAGCGGGTTGCCGTCCTTGCTGTAGTACTTGCTCGCGGGCGCACCGTCGACCGGTTCGCTGACGCGCGAGTTGTACCAGCCGTTGCCGAGGACCGCGGCGAGCGTGACGCGCCGCTCGCCCGCGAGCAGGTCGGTCACGTCGTACGTCATGTAGTTGACGCTGGTGTCGTAGTTGGTCCAGCCCGGCGTGAGCAGTTCATATGTGCGCCCGCCGTCCTGCGGCACGGAGACGCGGCGGCCGTTGAGGTGCGCCTCGTAGACGCCGAGGGCCGAGATGTAGAGGCGGGCCTGTGCGACGCGGGCCTTGCGGAGAGCGGTTTCATGGCGGAGCAGCGGCGCTCCGGGGGTGTTCGGACGCTTGCCCGCCATGCTGATCCACTGGGCGCCGTTCCAGCCGGTCACGCCGTCCGTGCTGAGGAGACCGGTTTCGAAAACGGCGGTGGGGGTCGGGGTGGAGACCTTGCGGCCGTGCTCGTCCCAGACTCGGACGGTCCAGAAGTAGCGGGTGGAGGGCTGGAGTTCGGGGCCCGCGTACCGCACCGCCACGGAGTCCGCCGAGTCGATCCGGCCGCTGTTCCACACGTCCGAGCGGCCGGGCCCGGTCCCGACCAGGATCTGGTACGCCGTCTGGCATCGGCCCCGAGCCGGCGAGCGCAGGTGCCAGCCGAAGCGAGGGGTGGGCTCATCTAGGCCCAGGGGGTTCGTCCGGTGCTCCACGGTCAGGTGCTCCACGGTCAGGGCGGAGCCGGAGGTCTCGGCTGAGGCGGGCGGCGCGGCATACGCCGTACCTCTCCCCGTCGTCACCGCCGCCGCGACCGCCGTACCCACGCTCACGGCGAGCACGGTTCTGCGGGGCACCCCGTTCGGTTCGCTGTCGATTCCGTTGTCCATGCCGTCATCCCTTCGGCTTTCGACTCACGGGTTGTATCGATTCACTGCGATCGGCCGGGAAACTAGTGACGTCTGGGATGGCTGTCCATGGCTTCGACCGAAGAAGCCTCAGCGAAAATTGAACGGGTTTTGAAACTTTTCAAAACCGGAATGTCAGCCCCGCGGCCGATCTCCGTAGGGGCGCCGGACGCAGGACGCGACGACCACGAAGGGCCACAGGGCCTGCATCGCCGTCACCAGACGCTCGGCGGCCCCGATGGCACCGTCGTCCTGCTGCATCTCGATCAGAAACCAGAGTGCGGCGAGACCCATCAGCGCGGTCGCCGCGAGGGAGGGCCCCGGGCGCAGGGGCCAGGGTGCGGCCGCGCCGCGCACGGCGGCCAGCATCGGCCACACCGCCAGGAGCGTGAAGCCGACCACGGCGACCGAACCGTGCCGCAGCGAACCACCGCTGCTCGGCGGCGGCACCAGCGCGACGACCAGCGCCGCGAATCCGCCCGCGCCCAGCGCCACTCGCCCGGCGAACGCGGCCGGCCGCAGGCCCCAGGCGGTGAGCAGATGACAGACGCCCAGCGCGAACAGGGCCGTGGTCATCACCCAGTACCCCGACGCCCCGTAGGCCGCCAGCACGCTGATCGTCTGGGTGGCGGGGTCATAGGCGGGCCCCTCGAGCAGTGCCGCGACCGACCAGCCGCCGATCAGCACGAGAGGCGCACACGCCGATGAAAGCAAGGCCCACCACGGCACAAGTCGCATCAGAACACCGTAAAACGCCCCTTCCTTCCCGCATCGCACACACGCAGACGACGACGGCGGGCCCGTGGGTCCGAAACCAGTTGATTGACTTAGGCAAGATAATCTGCTTGCCTAAGTCAAGGAAGCCCGCATCCCCAGAAAGCGATTCACTCCATGACCACGAAGATGAAGTCCGTCCGGACCGGCGAGCAGAACAAGATCGATGTGGTGAAGGTCGAGCGGCCCGTCCCGGGACCGAAGGACGCCCTGCTCCGGATCCGGGCGTGCGGTATCTGCGGTACGGACACCGCCTTTCTGCACATGGGCGGCATGCCGTCCCGAGGGCACGCGGGCGGTGAGATGGTCGCCATCCCGCTCGGCCACGAGCCGGCGGGCGAGATCGTGGAGGTCGGTGCCGAAGTGGCCGGCCTCAAGGTCGGTGACCGCGTCGTCGTCAACCCTCAGGCCGCACCCTCGGGCATCATCGGCTGCGGCGGCGTACACGGGGGCATGACCGAGTACCTGCTCATCGAGGACTGTGTCGTCGGCAGGAGCGTCGCCGTCTTCCCCGACACCGTCCCCTTCGACGTCGCCTCACTCAACGAGCCCATGGCCGTCGCCCGGCACTGCGTCAACCGCTCCGAGGCGAAGCCGGGCGACAAGGTCGTCATCTTCGGGGCCGGGCCCATCGGGCTGGGTGCCGCGATCTGGCTCAAGCTGCGCGGCGTCGAGCACGTGGTCGTCGCGGACCTGATACCCGCACGGCTCGAGACCGCGCTGGCCGTCGGTGCGGACGCCGTCATCAACTCCGGCACCGAAGACGTCACCGCCAGACTGACGGAACTGCACGGACAGGCGGCCAACGCCCTCGGCCAGCCACGGGCCGGCACCGACATCTACATCGACGCCGCCGGCGCGCCCGCCGTCTTCAACGCCACCGTCGCAGCCGCCAAGTGGGGCGCGAAGCTGGTCATGGTCGCCGTACAGAAGAAGTCCGACGCCATCGACCTCGGCGGCATGCTCCGCAGCGAGCTCACCCTCATCGCCTCCCAGGGCTACCCCACCGAGATCTTCGAGGTCACCGCCGAACTCGCCGAGCACCACGAGCGGTTCGCCAAGCTGATCAGCCACCGCGTCCCCTTCTCCGAGGCCGAGCACGCCTTCGAGCTCGCGCTGACCCCCGGAGCGGCCGAGAAGGTCGTGGTCACGTTCGGTGATCAGCCGTAAGCGCCCCCCGTCGGTCGGGGTGACGTCGAGGACCGGTCAGGATTCGAGAAGCGCCGGTCACCGAGCCGCGCTTAGCGTGAGTGCCATGACCTCCATCGCTTGCATCACCCTCGAGGTGGCCGACCCCACGGCCGCCGAGCGCTTCTACGCCGATGCCTTCGGCCTCGACAAACAGGTACGTCTGCGGGGCTCGGAGGAGCCGACGTCCGGCTTCCGCGGGTTCACGGTGTCGCTCGTGGTCTCCCAGCCGTCGATCGTCAACGGCCTCTTCGGTGCCGCCCTGGCCGCCGGCGCCACCGAGCTGAAGCCCGCCAAGAAGTCGTTGTGGGGTTACGGCGGTGTCGTACAGGCCCCCGACGGGACGATCTGGCAGCTCGCAAGCTCGTCGAAGAAGGACACCGGGCCGGACAGCCGTGAGATCGATGAGATCGTTCTCCTCCTCGGCGTCTCGGACATGGCCGCGACCAAGCGGTTCTACGTCGACCGCGGCCTCAAGGTCGCGAAGAGCTTCGGCAGCAAGTACGTCGAGTTCGACGCCGCGTCGAGTCCCGTCAAGTTGGCGCTGTACGGACGTCGCGGCCTGGCCAAGGTCGCCGGAGTCCCGCCGGAGGGCAGCGGGGCCCACCGGCTCACGATCGGCGGCGACGCCGGGACCTTCACCGACCCGGACGGGTTCGTGTGGGAGCCCGCGGCATGAAAGAACGCCCTGGCGGAGCTGCGGGACGGAGCGGGCCGGTAGCCACCCCCCGCCAGGTCGACCCGCTGCCCTACTCGCAGATGATCTCGTTGCGCGGCGTGTAGTGGGTGCGGAACGGCTCCCGCTTCACCTCTTGGCCACCGTCGCGGAAGACCCGCTCCACGGTGACGTCGAAGCCCTCCAGCGGAGTCTGCGGCACGCACTCCTTGTCGGTGCTGACCTTCTTCTCCGGCTGCTTCACCTTCGTACGCGGACCCGTGACCGACTCGATCTCGTCGTACTTCTTGGTGCCGAGGAAGGTGACGGTCACCGAGGTGTCCGTGGACTCGGCCTGGATGTAGATGGCGTTGCCGGAGTCGTTGGCGAACCTCAGGTCCAGGCTGCCCCAGGCGACCGTGGCCTCGCGGCCCTCCGGGTAGCGCTCTATGTAGAACGAGTGGGCGCCGTACTCCATGGGCTTGACCCCGGCGAAGAACATCGCGTTGAACATGGTCGTGGCCACGGCGGACACCCCGCCACCGGGCGCCTTGGTGAACTGGTCGTCGAGGATCATGACGCCCTCGACGAAGCCGTTGGCCTCGGTGCGCTCACCGACGGTCCGGTTGAAGCTCCAGGTCTCGTCCGGCATGACGACGGAGCCGTTGATCAGTTCCACGGCCCGGCCGATGTTCTTCGTGCGGTAGGGCGCCGGTTCGAAGTTGACGGTGAAGGAGGACATCTTCTCCGTCAGCCCCAGCCGCGCGGCGTTCTCGCGGGTCACCTGTGGCTGGGTCACCCGCGTGGCCACCTCGCCGGTCCGTGCGGTACCCGACTTGGTGAGCAGCGGCAGTACGGCCTTGCTCAGCGCCTTGTCGGTGACCTCCTGGCCGGGGCGGGCGTCCTCGGCCACCGCGACCTTGTCGCCGTCGAGGCGCAGCGTGGCGTTCTCGGCCTTGGCGGGCAGGTCGGCGAGGGACTGGGCTACCGCGGGGGCGGCGCGCAGGCCCTTGCCGTCCAGCTTCGGGGTCAGGCTGCCGGTGCTGTCGGGTCGCATCGTCAGGTGTGCGCCCAGGACCTTCTGGTCGATCGTGATCCGCTCGCCGCCCGCGGTGAGCGTGACGGGCGCCGACATGGCCGGCCGCGCGAACTCGCGCACCGCCCGCCTTACCTCCTCCGCCGTGACCTTCGGTTTCGTCTCGCGGGTGGGCAGCGCGGTGGTGGAGCCGGCCTCGCCGCGCAGGAAGGCGGTGCGCAGGGGGTCGACCGCGGCGTCCACCTCCAGCGCGTGGCCGCCCCGCGCGGCGACCTGCCGGACCTGGCCGTCCGCGAAGGTGACAGCGCCGTTCCGGACCTTTTGGTCGAGGGACTTCGCGAGCTTTCCGAGGGCGGAGTGGGCCTTGTCCTTGTCGACGCGTACGACCGGCTCGACGGCACCGCCGGAGCTGAAGAGACCGCCGATCACGCTGAACGGATCGGCGTCGCCGGTGCGCGCCGCCCGGTCGACGGTCTCCTCGATGTCGAAGGTGATTCCGGCCTGCTGCGGATCGACCGTACCCTTGCGGTCACCGACCGTCACGGCCAGGTCCTGCGACGCGGCCTCCCCCAGGCGCTCCTCCAGCTTCCGGGTGGCCTCCGCGCGGGTCAGGCCCCCGATGTCCACACCGCGCACCGTCGTACCGGTGTCGATGTCCCCGCCCGCGAGGAGCAGCCCGGCGAGATACAGGCCACCCACACCGACGGTCAGGGCGCCGCCGGCCAGGGCGAGGGGCGGAACGGAGGGTATTCGGGGGCGCATGGGTCTCCTGGACGAGGGATGGGGGACGGTGCACCGGAGGACGCGACACTGCGCACAGGGCAAGCGTCCCAAGGTAGCCACAATCGGACCGAAAAGGCATATGTCCCACGTCACGCGGGGTTCCGGAGCAGCCGCACAGTGCCGTCGCCACTGTGGTTTCCACGGTCGAATCGCCGCGATGGTTCAATCCGCGCATACGGAGATCGATTCGACCCCGGCACCGGCTCCGAACCGTCGCCCCCAGGGCCGGTCAGGACCGGCGGCAGGAAGAACAGGCCGTGCCGAGCCGCCGGTATGCTGAGGCGGCTGCGGCACCCCCCACCATCACCCGTTCCCACGTGGTGAGTTATGGCCTGCGGCGACCGCGACGTCTCACGGCAAGAGGATGACAACAGGTGCTGATGGCGGGCCGCTACCGGCTGAACGAGTCGATCGGACGCGGGGGGATGGGGGAGGTCTGGCGGGCGTACGACGAGACCCTCGCCCGGCCGGTGGCCGTCAAGCTCCTGCTGCCCCAGGACACCGACCCCACCGCCACCTCCCGTTTCCGCCTGGAGGCGCAGACCGCGGCCCGGATCGACCATCCGAACGTGGTCGGCGTCCTGGACTTCGGCGAGTACGACAACCGGCTCTTCCTCGTGATGGAACTCATCGAGGGCGCCAGCCTCGCCCGGGCGCTGGCCCAGTCCGGCGCGCTGCCCGCCGACCGCGTGGCCTCGATCGCCGCGCAGGCAGCCGCCGGGCTCGCCGCCGCGCACCGGCAGGGCATCGTCCACCGGGACATCAAGCCCGCCAACCTGCTCCTGGACGCCGACGGCACCCTCAAGATCGGCGACTTCGGCATCGCCCGCTTCCTCGACGACCCCGGCGCCGCGCTGACGGCGACCGGGCAGATCGTCGGCACGAGTCTCTATCTCGCCCCCGAGCGCGCCCTCGGACAGCCGGCGGGCCCGGCCTCCGACGTCTACGCGCTGGGCTGTGTGCTCTACCAACTCCTCACCGGCCGCCCGCCGTTCCAGGCCGACACCGCCATCGCCATCCTGCACCAGCACCTCGACGCCGCCCCCGTACCACCCCGCGAACTGGGCATCCCCGGTCTCCCGCCCGCCTTCGAGAACTACCTCCTCGGCCTGCTCGCCAAGGACCCCGAGCACCGGCCCACCGCCCAGCAGGCCGCCGAATGGTTCGCCGACGGCGCCTGGCTCGGGCGCCCCGAACCGCTCCCCGACGCGACGCCGACTGCCCGGCCGCGGTCACATCAGCTGGGCGAGACCAGTGCCCCGACCACGTACGCACTGCCCTCCGTACCGGGCAGCGCCGCCACCGGCCGGTCCCGGGCACGCCGTCCAGAACGACCGGCGCTTCTCACCCGCCTCACCCGTCGGCCGCGTGTGGCGGCCACGGCAGCCGGAGCCGTGCTCTTCGTGGCCGCGATGCTCCTCGGCGTGCTGTGGTTCGCCCCCGACAACACCACGGCGAAGGGCACGGACTCCGAGCCGTCGCCCCGTACGAGCGCTCCCGCCTCCGCCTCTCCCCTGGCATCGAGCCCGGCTTCCACCGCCGCCCCGAGCCCGACGGCGGAGCCGAGCGGCAGCCGGGAACAGCGGGACGACGAGAAGCCGGAGCGGGAGAAGCGACACGACGGGCGTCAGGACGAGGAGGGGGACGAGGACGACTGACGGCGGCCTGATCGGCGGCACGGGTCAGTGTCGCTCCGGATCGAACTCCATCACCTGCGTCAGCCGGATGTTGTTGCCCGACTGGTCCCGGAACGATGTGTCGATCCCATACGGCTGGACCGTCGGCGGATCGTTGAACTCGACGCCACGGGCGGACAGTTCGTCATACGCGGCCTTGCAGTCGTCGGTCTCCAGGAACAGCGTGCCGCCCGCGCCCTTGGCCACCAGATCCGACAGCTGCGCACTGCTCGCCTCGTCCAGCATCGGCTGCCCCGGTATCGGCATCAGCACCAGCGCCGGACCGTCCCCGCCAGGCGGGCCGACGCACAGCCAGCGGAAGCTCCACGCCTCCATCAGCACGTCCGCCCGGACCTCCCAGCCGAGTTTGCCGGTGTAGAAGGCCAGCGCCTCGTCCTGGTCGTGCACCCAGAACTGCGCATTGGCGATCTTGATCGTCGTCATGGTCGCTCCTCGGTCGGTTGCCTGGATCCGACGCTAGGCAGCGGGCGACGCCGTGTCTTCTCGAAACGTGCGGTTCTGGGGACGTCCGTACGCCATCGCCACACAGCGCGGGATCCGCACATGCCGTGCGGCGGGCGGATGGGCCGCACGGTAGGCCTGCGGAGTCATCCCGTACATCCTGCGGAAACTCGTCGTGAACGAACCGATGCTCCGCACCCCCACAGCGACGCCGACGGCGGCCACCGTCCAGTCGGTCGCCAGCAGCAGGGCGGCCGCCCGCTCCAGACGACGGGTCAGCAGGTACTGGTGCGGCGACTCGCCGAACGCGGCCTTGAAGCAGCGGCTGAAGTGGGCCGGGGACAGCGCCGCGGCCGCGGCCATGTCGGCCACAGTGAGCGCCTCGGAGTAGCGGGCGTCCACGAGATCCCTGGCGCGGAGCAGATGACGAGCGATCGGAACTTGGGCCACGGGACCATTGTGGTACGGCCACGAATGGCTGTCGGCATGTTGCCGACGACGATCACCGCTGGGCATATTGAGACCCCGCCCTCCCGGGTGATCTCCCCTAAGTTTCTCTTCTGGTCGCCGCGGATTTGAGTGATGAAGAATCCCTAAGGTGCTCCACGGGGCGATTTTCAGCTCGTGCGGATAAGGAGAAATCCATGCAGAGCGCGCGGTTCAATGCTTCCGGTAATGCGGCGGCGAAAGTTTCCTATACGGCCCGCCGCCTTGTCGAGCTGGGCCACGGAAGCACCGGCACACTGGGCCTGAGCAGGCAGGATGCCTGCCCACGGGCAGGTGACCTGGTGCTGTGCCGGGTGACCGAAATAGGCCAGCACAAATCCCTCGGACAAGCACTCGGAAAGCGCAATCGGCTGTTCGTCGGCGACACGATAGTGGTCGCCTATGGCGCACGCTACGCCCCCGATCAATTCGAGGCGGAAGTGCCCGGCGACCTCGGCCCCTGTGACCTGGCGGCCGGAGGCGGCATAGCCGGGCGGGTCGTCTCCTCACACGCCAGAATGAACCCTCCCACCCGGCTGCAGCCCCTTGGTCTGGTCACCGACGAGCACGGCGCGGTCATCAACCTCGCCCGCCTGGCCCGTCCCGTCGTGCCGGCCCTCGCACCGCGCCCGCGCACCATCGCCGTACTCGGCACCTCGATGAACGCGGGCAAGACGACCGTGGCCGCCGCTCTCATACGCGGCCTCAGCCTGGCCGGCCGCCGGGTCGGCGCAGCAAAGGTGACCGGCACCGGTGCGCCCGGGGATCCGACGCTGATGGCCGACGCGGGCGCGTCACGGGTCATCGACTTCACCGACCTGGGTTTTCCCACCACCTACCAGCTGCCGATGCCGCAGGTGATCCGCATTCTGCGCAGCGCGATCACGGATCTGACGAGCCACCAGGCAGACGCCATAGTGCTGGAAGTCGCGGACGGGATCCTGCAACGGGAGACGGCAGCGCTGATGCGGACGCCGGAATTCCGCGCCGATGTGGACGGCATCGTGTTCGCGGCCGGTGACTCGGTCAGCGCGGTGGCGGGGGTACGGCTGCTGCGTGAGGAGGGGCTTCCCGTCATGGCCCTCAGCGGAGTGCTGACGGCCTCCCCGCTGGCCATGGCCGAAGCGGTGGCCGGCGTGGACATCCCCGTGTTCGAACCGGCTGTCCTGGCCGACCCGTTGGTCGCCGGCCAGATTCTCGCGGGCGCCATCGCGGGCGGGAGCCCCGTAACGGACGAGAGCGGCCGGACGGAGGACGGCACCCGACTGACGGACCGCACGGCGGACTACACCGCACTGTCGCAGGACCACAGTCGGCTGACGGACCGCAGCGGCCCTCTGACGGCCGAATCAGTGGCTTGACCACGGCAGGACGGCAGCGCGTCCGGATGCCGCACACGCTCGGCGGTGTGCGGCGCCGGCTCATGCTCCTCTTGGTCCTCGCGGGGTTCGGGCAGGCGGTCTGCGTGGTCGCCTTCGCCCTCCTGGTGCATGGCGCGGCCTACCGCATCACGCACGGCGGGGAGATCGCGTACGGCCACGACCGCAGCGCCATCTACACGCACGTCGCCGGTTACCCGCCCGGCACACTCGCCGCCGGACTCCTCACCTCGGCCTGCGCGACCGTACTTCTCAGGGCGGCAGGCGAACCGCTCGCCGAACGGCTGGCCCAGAGCTACGTACACAGCGTCAGAATGCGTCTCTTCGACCACGTCGCCGGAAGCGAGGCATGGGCCCCGGACCGGCGCACGGTCGGCGTCACCGTACTCCGGTTCACCGGCGACGCATCCGCCCTCCGGCTGTGGATCAGCAAGGGCGTGGCACCGCTGCTGGTGGACGGGGTGTTCCTGGCGTGCGCGCTCGTCGCCCTGGCCGTCATCGCGCCGAGGATCGGTGCGCTCTCGGCGGCGATGATCCTCCTTGCCGCGGCCACCGTCGCGCTGTTCGGGCGACGGTTGCGCGACCGCGTGCGCGAGACCAGACGGCACAACGGCCGGCTCGCCGCCTTCGTCAACGAACGGGTCACGCACACGGCCGTCATCCAGTCCCTCGGACGGATCGAGCAGGAGCGCCGGGTGATGCGGCGGCGCAGCCGTGAGTACGGTCGCGCCATGGTGCGCCAGGCCCGGCTCACCGGAGTGATGTCGGCGACGGCCGAGGCGTGCGGCATCGGGATCCTGCTGATCGTGGTCACCGCGGGCCTGGTGGCGGGCACCAGCTGGGAGGTCCTCGCCTCGCTGCTGACGGTGGCGAACTTCCTCGGCGCGCCCCTGGCCTCGCTGGTCCGTGTGCAGGAGCACTGGCAGCAGTCGCGCGTCGCACGCCGTCGCATAGCCGAGATCCTCGCGGCACCGGCCCCGCTGCGCAGACCCCGCCGCGCCGAGCCCCTCGCGGAAGGGCCCGGGCGCCTGGAACTCGTAGGACTGCGCGTGTACGGCGTCCTGGACGCGTCGGCCGTCGCCACGCCGGGGCAGCGGATCGTACTGCAGGGCCCTCCGGGCGCGGGAAAGTCGCTGCTGCTCCGCCTCATCGCGCGACTGCAGGAGCCGGACGCCGGCACGGTCCTCCTCGACGGCCAGGACCTCGCCCGGCACGACCCCGAATCCGTACGGCGCATGATCAGGCTGACCAGCCCCGAACTGCCGCTGCTCCGCGGCAGCGTGGGCAAGAACCTGCGGCACGGCGAATCACCGGACGCGACCTCGGAGCCGGACGAGGACCACATCGAGGCCCTCGCCGACCTGCTTCCCGAAGGCCTGCGCACCCGCGTGGGTGAAGGCGGACACGGCCTCTCCACGACCGCGCGCTACCAGGTGGCGATGGTACGGGCCCTGCGCAGCGGCCCCCGGGTCCTCCTACTGGACGAGGCCAAGCCGCACAAGACGCTCGGTTCCGACCTGCTGGAACGCCTGCTCGACCGATACCCGGGCACCGTCATCTACGTCACCGACGAACCCAGACTCGCCGCACGCGCGGACGCCCTGTGGCAAATCGACGACGGCAGACTCACGGTCCATGAGCCGGAGGGCACGGGCACGAGGTCAGGACGGGAGTGAGGCGGTGTCGTCCCGCCGGGCTCCACCGATGACTTCTTGTGAGCTGCGGGGTCAGTAGGTCTATGACTGATGTGAACTGGAACCCCGTATCCGCCACTCCCCGCCCGCTTGGCCGCAGCGGTACGAGACGCTCGGCCGGCCGTTCCGCTCGTGAACTCAATCCCAACGGCCGTCGCGGCGGGGCGACTTGATACCAGACTTGCTCTTGTTTCATCCGGAAGTCAGCCCTCGCAACAGGGTGATGACCAACGCCGTACAGGCCGGCCTTCTGCCTCACCGTCCTGGCGGATGCCTGCCTCGACACCGACCCCGAGGTGCACACGATGCTCACCGAAAAGCTGTTCCCGCAGCGGGCGGTGTCACCGCGACCCTTCGACAGCCGAAGTCGGATCAGGCCAAGCGGCCCGCCGGGAACAGCCGGGCGGGCCGGCAGGTTGCCTCGACCAAGACATACATATATCCGCAGGAGGACTGTTTCATGACTGACCGCCCCTTGACTCTCATGGCAGTACACGCCCACCCCGACGACGAGGCCACCGGAACCGGAGGTGTCCTCGCGCGGTACGCGGCGGAAGGCATACGCACGGTCCTCGTGACGTGTACCGACGGCGGTTGCGGTGACGGACCGGGGGGTGTCAAGCCGGGCGATCCCGGACATGATCCGGCGTCCGTCGCCTTGATGCGCCGTCAAGAACTCAAGGCGAGCTGTGACGCCCTGAAGATCAGCGATCTGGAGATGCTGGACTATGCCGACTCCGGGATGATGGGCTGGCCGACCAACGACGCCCCCGGATCCTTCTGGCAGACCCCCGTCGAGGAAGGCGCCGCCCGACTCGCGGAACTCATGCGGCACTACCGACCCGATGTGGTCGTCACCTACGACGAGAACGGCTTCTACGGCCACCCCGACCACATCCAGGCCCACCGCATCACGATGGCGGCGCTGGAGATGACCGCGCTGACACCGAAGGTGTACTGGACGACGATGCCCCACTCGATGATGCGGCGGTTCGGCGAGATCATGCGCGAGTTTCATGAGGACATGCCGGAGCCGGATCCTGCGGAGGCCGCCGCGCTGGCCGAGATCGGCCTCCCCGACGATGAGATCAGCACGTGGGTGGACACCACCGCATTCAGCGATCAGAAGTTCGACGCCCTGGCCGCGCACGCCAGTCAGGGCGAGAACATCTTCTTCCTCAAGATGGGCAAGGAGAGGTTCGGCGAGCTGATGGGCATGGAGACCTTCGTACGCGTCAAGGACACCACCGGCGCACCCCTCCCCGAGAACGATCTCTTCGCCGGCCTGCGCTGATCCCAACCCCGGCGGTCTGCTCCGATCAGGACAGACCGCCGGGGAAGCGACACGAAGCTGAGGCCCCGATGACCCGATCAGTTGTCGTGCTGCCCGTTCTCGTGGTGCCCGTTGTCGTGGTACCCACTGTCGTGGTAGCCGCTGTCATGGAAGCCATCGGTGCCACCACTGTCAGACACACCGCCCTGTGAAACCGCAGGCGTCCTGTGCGAGTCCCACGGCATGGGAGCGGCCATGGCACCCGGGCCGAGGACGCTGCACGCTGCTGCGACCAGGATTACGGCGGCGACTGAACGCTTACGCAAACGCATCTGCTCTCCCTCATGGACTGACAGGATCGAGAGGCCTACGGTGTCGCGTGCACGTGGGCAGAAACCTTGCGTAAACCTTGCTCCGCTGGTCAGCGAGAGGGGGGTCGTGAAGTTGGGCGTCAGGAGCCCGCCGACGGCGGTTGCGGTCGGTGGGGACCACCGCTGTGGCCGGACTGCACGGTGCGGGGGTTTCGGGAAGACCACGCTCGCGGAGATGGTCTGGGCCGAAGAGGACCCCGGCCGTGTGGCGGCCGGGGTCCCTCTGCCTCGTGCAGGTGTCGGCTCAGCCGCAGCAGTCGCAGCCGGGGCGGCGGCCGCAGGCGTCTACCTCTTCCGCGATGCTCTCCACTCACCTCCAGTCGGCGATCGAGAAGCTGCCGCCCGCGGGTCGGACAACCGTGGCGGTCAGTTCCCTCACGCGGTCGGCAGGTGTCGGAACGCCCGGGGCCTGGAAGATCCATTCCATCGTCTTGTCCAAGCTCACGTCCTTGGGCACTTCCCCGAAGTAGGGCTTGCAGTAGACGGGCGTGCCTGGTTCGCTGCGCCAGCTGTCGGCGAGCGTGCCGATGTCCACCGCGTCGTAGCCGAGGAGGTCGAGCAACTCCACGACCTCCGCCTTGGCGGCGGCATCGTCGCCGGCGATCGGCATGGCACTGTGGTCCGGCGCACCCGAGGGGCGGGCAAGGCTGAACAGCTGGCTGGAGACGATGTTGTTGGCCGCCTTGACCACACGGGAGTCGGCCAGGTGGCGCTGCACCAGCTCGCTGGACGTCAGCTCGTTCGCGTCCAGCTCGGCGATGCGGCCGTCGCGCTCCGGGTAGTAGTTCAGCGTGTCGATCACGATCTTGCCCGCCAGCGGCTGGGCCGGGATCTTCTCGTAGGCGCTCAGCGGGATGGACACCACCACCAGGTCCCCGGCCTCGGCGGCCTCGGCGGGAGTGGCCGCCCGGGCGCGGGGGCCGAGATCGGCGAGGGACTCGGGGCCGCGGGAGTTGCTCAGGACGACGTCCAGGCCTGCGGCGACAGCAAGGCGGGCCAAGATGCCGCCGACGTTGCCACTGCCGATGAAGCCGAGTGTCTTGCTCATGGTGCTCTGTTCTCCAATGGGATGAGGAAACGCCGGACCGGCCACAGCCACGAACCGTAACCGGACCGGCTGGTCACTTTAACTAAACGGACCGCCCGGTCATGTTGCGTAGAGTGGACCCATGAGCACTGAAGAAGAAGCTGTTGCAGCGCCGCCCGCGCGACGGATGAGAGCCGACGCGGTGCGGACGCGCAAGGCGCTGTTGAAGGCTGCCGCGGAGGTGTTCGCCGAGCACGGCGCGGAAGGGTCCATTGCACAGATCGCGGCACGGGCGGGGATCGGAAAGGGAACCGTCTTCCGGCATTTCCCCACCAAGGAGGACCTGTTCGCCGCGATCATCAGCGAGGAAATCGACGGGCTGGTGGCAGTGGGCCGCCAGCAGGCCGAGCAGGCCGACGCCGACGCCGCCCTGCTGCAGTTCATGAGCGCGGGCGTCGATCTCTACGCAAACAACCGGGCGCTCGCGGAGGCGCTACGTATGGTGGCGGATGTTCGGCATCCGGAGATACAGGCCGGACAGGAGCAGCTGATCGCAACAGCCGAGTCACTGGCGCGGCGGGCACAACGCGACGGCTCACTCCGTGCGGACCTGAACGGGCAGGACGTGATGCTGCTGATCTGCGGCGTGTACTACACCGCCGCACCCTTGCTGGCTGCCGATCCCTCGGCTTGGCGACGCTACCTGCGGCTCACCTTCGACGGCATGTGCGCCACCGGCACCGGGCCTCTACCCCCGGCGCTCTTCCACGACTCCTTGCTGCCGACGATCCGGTAAGGCCGACCGGCATGCGCCAGAAGTTCACCGACGCGCGGGCTGCCGCGGCTCCTACAGGCCTCCGCTCTGCGGTCTTCGGTCGGCACCCAGCCGACCGACGCTCCAGCTCGGGCCTCGTGGGCTCCTCGGCGAACGTTCCGTACGCCGAGGGCCCACGCGTCCGGAGCTGGGGAGGATTGTCGGTCCATGGATATGTGATCCTCTCCCGCCCCCGCCGATACACCCCCATAGTCGAGACTGCCGGGCGCGCCCGGCCCCTGCGGCGAGGGAGGGAATCGCCGCGGTCAACGGCGCCTACGACCAGATCAGCACGGTCGTGGCGCTGTGGGCGCACATCATGGACGACCATGAACTGGACCGTCTCGGCGAATGCCTCACCGAAGACGCGGTGTGGGACGGCAGCGTCTTCGGCGGCGACCCGGTTGTCGGGCTGGACGCGATCGCGGCCTTCATGAACACTCCCGGACACGCGAAAGCCCACCACACGACGAACATCGTCGTGTCGGAAGGCCCGGGCGACGAGGCGCGGGCCCGCTCCAAAGGTCTGAGCCTGCTGGAGGGCGGCACTGTCGCCAGCGTCGTCTACGCCGACGACCTGCGACGCACCGATGACGGCTGGCGCATTTCCCGGCGGGTCATCCATCTCACGTGGCCACAGCGCTTCTAGGAGGCCGCTGATATCGCCGTTTCCTGGTCGCGTTGGGGTGCCTGAAGGGCCAGCTGTGGGGCTGGCCCCCGCATGCGGGGGTGTGGCGCCTCGGGACCTCAGGCGGTGGTGAGGGGCCATCCTTCGGCGTAGTCCAGGCCGCGGTTGGTGAGGTTGCGCAGGTTGAGGGTGGCGGTGCGGCGTTTGAGCCAGGCGTTGTTGCGGTCTGTGCCGCGGTAGCGCAGTTTGAGGCGGTGTCGCCTCGGCTGGCGACCTGGGAGACGACGCGTTCGATGTCGGGCCGGTGCCGACGGTAGTCCGCGCGGAGGTCTGGGTTGTTCTTCCAGTGAGGTGTCTGTTGCATAGCGTCACCACCTGTGGCAGTTGACTGACTTTCAGGAGAGCAGAAGGCCGGTACGCGCGGTTCGCCGGCGAGCCGTCCGTTCAGGAGCTGGGGGTTTTCCGCCTGGACGTGGTGGCCTTGGAACAGGCCCGGCCAAGCGCCGGTCTCATAACCTGCTGGGCTGGGCGGTGCAGTGGGCCACCGCCCAGATGCTGGGCACCTTCTTGTCGGCGCCGGCCGACGTGCCGCCGGGGGTGGCGGCGCTCGTCGCGGAGCAGCTGGAGACGGGGGCGAGACACGAGGGCCTCCGACGGGTCACCGCGTCAGCCCCCGTCCCTGCTCACAGGCAAATTGCGCGGTTCAGGCGGACAAGGTATTCCGCGTCTGGTTGCACGCCTGCCCCGAAGCGTTCCTGGACCACGGCGAACCCGAGGTCGCGCCGCTTCGGTGATCGTGCCGCGTCGGCCGTCGCCAGTGCGTCCGGCAGCTCCTGACGGGTGAGATCCGTGCAGTAGGCGGGTGTGCCGGGCTGTTGCCGCCAGGATTGCGCGAGCGGCCCCGCATCAAAGGCGTCGAACCCGGTGTCCTCAACAAGTGCCATTGCCAGGTCACGCTCTCGCGGACTGTCGGCCGCGACGGGGAGCGAGATGCGGTCCGCACTTCCCGCTGGCTTGTTCCTGTGCGCGAACGACTCGGCTCCGATCGAGTTCCACGCCTTGACGATGGGTCGGCCCAGCTGCTTGGCGGCCCACACGCTCTCGGCCTGGCCGGCCTCGATCGCCGCGATTCCGTTGTCCCGGTGCGGGATGTAGTTCGACGTGTCAATGACAACCGTGTCAGTCGGCACCTTGGTAATCAGTGGTGCGACCTGCGGAATGCGGGTGAAGGGAATGGAGAGGATCACGGCGTCGACGTCCGCTACGGCTTCCGGCGCGGTCACCGCGCGTCCGCCCGAGGCCAGTACGTCCGCCTCGATCGTCTCCGGGCCGCGCGAATTGGCCACCTTCACCTCGTGCCCGGCCGCGCTCAACCGCCTGGTCAACGTCTTGCCGATGTTCCCGGTGCCGAGAATGCCGATCTTCATGGTGAAACTCCTTGTCCGGAACGGAACCCCGGTTTCGGTGACCGGGGTTCCGGGCCTTGGTCCTGCGGCGCGACCGGGGCTGCGGCGGACCGCGGACGCGGTGGTGTAGGTGGGTGATGGCGGCCTTGCCGAAGTGAGCGCCGTTCTTCGTGTTCGTCGTGTGTGCTCGTGGCGTGCCGGCGCTGCCGCTCTCGTGCCGTTGCGTGCACGAGAGCCGCGTCGGGTGACTCAGCGGTGGGCGGCGCGGTTCATCTCGACGACGTCGTCGACGGTGGGATTGGCACCGAGGGCGGCGAAGCGTTCCGGGAGGCTGTCGCGGACGCGCGCGTCCTTGGCGCGGTCGGCCGCGGCCAGGGCCGCCGGCAGCTCGTCGAGGGTCAGTTCGGTGCAGTAGGCGGGGCCGTTGGGCTGCTGGCGCCAGGAGTCGGCCAGGGTGCCGGCGTCGTAGGGGTCGAAGCCGGTGTCGTCCACGAGCTGCATGGCCACCTTCCGCGCCTCGTCGGAGTCGCCGGCGACGGGGATGGCGAGGCGGCCGGGTGTTCCGGCCGGAACACCCTTGGTCCGCTGGGTCTCGGCCAGGGCAGCGTTCCACGCCTTGACCACGGGGCGGCCGAGCAGCTCGGCGGTGTACACGCTCTCCACCTGGCCGTTGTCCACCGCCTCGATCGGCTCGCTGAGCATGCCGGGGTAGTAGTTCGAGGTGTCGATGACCACCGTCTCGTCGGGCACCGACGCGAACAGGTCCGCCAGCTGGCCCGCCACCCCGAACGGGATCGACAGGATGATGACGTCCCGGCCCTGGACGGCGGCGTCGGAGAGGTCCGTCGCACGGGCCCCGGACTCCAGCACCTCCGCCCGGACGGCCTCGGGGCCGCGGGCGTCGGCCACCTGGACGTCGTGACCGGCCGTGCTGAGCTTGGCAGCGAGGTTCCCGCCGATGGCACCGGCACCTATGACAGTAATTTTCATGATTTGTTCCTTGAGGGGTTGTGCCGCCTTTGAGGGCAGCACGATGTGACGGCCGGGTGGTGGTGCCACCCGGCATTGCGGGGGCGGCGGGGGTGTCTGGCGTTTTACGCCTGGGTGTCCCGCTGGCGGTAGCCGCTCGCGATGAGCGTGCGGAGCCGGTCGAGCGACTCCTCCTCGGTGCCGGTGCCCTTGATCCAGGCGATGGAGCAGGCCGCGAGGAACAGGTCGTGCCCGCGCACCGACGCGCGCACGCGCCCCGCGAGCTGCGCGGCTTGCACGTACTGATCGGTGGCGGAGATGAGGATGTCGCAGGGGATGGTGAGCGGGTTGTCCGGCTCCTGCGCCCTGGCCGCAGCCATGAGCGGGTCCGGCAGCCCGCTGAAGGCGCTGAAGTACTCCTCCATCGCGCGCAGCCACTGCGCCAGCGCCTCGGCAGGGTCGCCGAGCTGATCGATGTCCGCCTGGCGGGCTACCAGCTCCTGCGAGCGGGTCTGCAGCACGGCCGCCAGCAGCGCCTCCCGGGTGGGGAAGTGCCGGTACAGGGTGCCGGGCCCGACGCCCGCCTCCTTGGCCACCGCCTCGAGGGAGGTGCCGACCCCGTGCCGCAGGAAGTGACGCTGCGCGGTCTCCAGGAGCGCGGCGCGGTTGCGCTGGACGTCCGCGCGCGGCTTGCGTCCTCGCTGTTCAACGGCGCTCATGCGCCCTCCTGCCTGCCGTAATCCTGCGGCCACATCAAAAAACGGATGCTGCCTCCGTACTCTTTCGAGAGTAAAGCGGAGGCAGCGTCCGGTCAAATGGAACGGCCTGAGCGCGGAGCCCGGACCTCGCAGGGGGCCGACATGTCTGGCCGTGGAACGCAGGGCAAAAGCCGTGCGGCTGCACCATTCCAGAGTGCCCTTGTCCGACTCCTCCCGTGCCGAGCCCGGCCCGGTCCCGGGTCCAGGACGTCAGGGGGTGAGCTGTTGGTGTCCGATGACGGAGAGGAGTTCGAGTTTGCTGTGGCTCTCGGTGCCGGGGCGGGTGGTCAGCACCACCAGGGTCTGGGCGCGGTTCTCGGTGTACAGGAGCTGGGCGTCGACGTCGATGCGGCCGAGTTCGGGATGGAGGATGGTCTTGCAGTCGCCGTAGCGGGCGACCTCCTGCAGTTCCCACATGCGGACGAACTCGGGGCTGTGTTCCTGGAGTTCGGCGAGGATCCGGGCGGCTCGGGGGGTGTCGCTGCCGGCGTCAGCGCGGCCCGCAGGCGTGCCGCCTGGGCGCGGCCGTGGCGTTCGTGGGTCTCACACTGCGGCGCCACCTTGGCGTGCCGGATCAGTACGGACTCGACCCGCGCCTGGCGTCCAACTCCTGAGCCCGCGTGCAGTCTGCGTTTGATCATTAACCTCGCTGCTGTTTCAGGCGCACGAGCCTCGTGACGCCCCATCAGAAGCAGCGTCGAACGAGCGTCAAGACACGTCCCCCACCGCCCCCTCACGAAGCCGAGGCAGAGCGTTCATCGCCCGCACCCCGCTGTTCGAAGCAGCAGGTGAGAGGCATGTGACACGAGCCTGCGGCGCACTCCACGCGATGGACTGAAGGGAAAGGGGAACAGGTCGGGCACACCTCGACGCACCTGAGCAGTCCAAGAAAACCGCAGGTCAGAGCGCCTTTGAAGCCGGTTCGAGAATCGCCACACACTCCACATGCGAAGTCATCGGAAACAGATCAAACGCCCGCAACATCCGCACCCGATACCCCCCCTCCCGGAAGTACCCCAAGTCCCGCGCCAGCGCCGCCGGATCGCACGCCACGTAGGCGATACGACGCGCGCCGAGCGAGGACAGGTGCTCGACCGTCTTCCGGCCCGCTCCTGCCCGAGGCGGGTCGAGGACGATCAGGTCGACCTCGGTGATACCCGTGCGTGGCAGGACAGACTCGACCTTGCCCTGCTCGATGCGGACGCGGGGGAAGTCGGCGAGGTTGTGGCGGGCGTCTTCGACGGCCCGCTTGCCGGATTCGATGCCGAGCACCGCGCCCTTCTCGCCGAGCCGGTCGGCGAGCGCGCCGGCGAAGAGGCCGACGCCGCAGTAGAGGTCGAGCGCCATCTCGCCCTTGCGCGGGAGCAGCCCCTGCATGACCGCCGTCACGAGCGTGTCCGCGGCCTTCGGGTGGACCTGCCAGAAGCCGCCGTTGCCGACGCGGTACGTGCGGCCGTCGGCGCGTTCGCGGACGAAGGGGCGGCCGTGGACGCGGTGGACGCCGCCGTCCTTCTCCTCCACGCGCAGCACTGACACCGGCTTGTCCAGCTCGACGAGCGGCAGCCGCGCGCCCGGCCTCGGCGTCAGGATGACCTGGCGGTCCTGCGACCCCGTCGCAGCGATCGCCTCGACGGACTCCATGCCCGTCCAGTCACGCTTCTCGATGCCCAGCTCGCTGACACCCTCGGCCGCGATCATGCAGTGGTCGATCGGCTCCACCTCGTGCGAGCGGTGCCGGCGCAGACCGGCCCGTCCCGTCTCGGCGTCCACGGCGTACTGCACCCGCGTCCGCCACGCCGGGACCTGACCGGCGGGCAGCTTGTCGCCCTCGGCCGGCATGACCGTGCCGTCCCAGCCGGCCTCCTCGGGCGTCAGCCCCGCAAGCCGCTGCAACTGCTCGGCGATGACCTCGCCCTTCATCCGCCGCTGGGCGCCGGGCTTGGCGTGCTGCCAGTCGCAGCCGCCGCAGCGCCCCGGACCTGCGTAGGGACAGGGCGCCTCGACCCGGTCCTTGGAGGCGGACAGCACCTCCACCGCGTCCGCGCGCAGGAAACGGGAGCCTTCCTCGCCCTCGGTCACCCGCGCCACGACCCGCTCACCGGGCAGCGTGTGCCGGACGAACAGCACCTGCCCCGACTCCGTACGGGCGATGCAGTGCCCGCCGTGTGCGACGGGCCCGATCTCGACCTCGTACTCCTCCCCGACCAGCGACTTCTTCGGTTCTGCCTGCATGGCGGGGTGACTCCACAACGTCAAAGGAAAAGGGAAAAGGGAAAACGGGCGATCGAGGGGAACAGCGGGACAACAGCCCACCAGTCTACGTGCTCAGCCGCACGTCACTCCTTCCCGCTCGGCTCCTTCGCGCTCGGCTCCTTCGCCCGCTGCTCCGCCGGACCACGCCGCACCGACCCCGGCGCGTTCCACTCCTGCCGCTTCCGTGCCCGCTTCCTCGCGAGCTCGGACGACTCCAGCTGGTAGGGCACCGAGGTCACCATGACACCCGGCGTGAACAGCAGCCGGCCCTTCAGCCGCAGCGCGCTCTGGTTGTGGAGCAGATGCTCGTACCAGTGGCCGACGACGTACTCGGGGATGATCACCGACACGGCGTCGCGCGGCGACTCCCGGCGCACGTTCTTGACGTACTCGATGATCGGCCGGGTGATCTCCCGGTACGGCGAGTCCAGCACCTTCAGCGGTACGTCGATCCCACGCCGTTCCCACTCCGCGCGCAGCGCCTTGGTCTCGGCCGGGTCGACGTTGACGCTGAGCGCCTCGAGGGTGTCCGAGCGCATCAGCTTGGCGTAGGCCAGGGCCCGCAGGGTGGGGCGGTGGATCTTGGAGATCAGGACGACGGAGTGCACGCGGGACGGTCGTACGCTGTCGTCGCTCGGGCCCTCGGGGGCGGCGAGTTCCTCGGAGACGTGGTCGTAGTGGCGGCGGATGGCCGTCATCGTGACGTAGAAGATCACCATGCCGAGCAGCGCGACCCAGGCGCCGTGGGTGAACTTGGTGACCAGGACGACCACCAGCACCAGTCCGGTGAAGAAGGCGCCGAAGGTGTTGATCGCGCGGGAGCGGATCATGTGGCGGCGCTTGGCAGGGTCCTTCTCGGTGGCCAGGTGGCGGTTCCAGTGGCGGACCATGCCGGTCTGGCTGAGCGTGAAGGAGACGAACACGCCGACGATGTAGAGCTGGATCAGCCGGGTCGAGTCGGCGCCGTACATCCACACCAGCAGCATGGCCGCGCCCGCCAGCAGCACGATGCCGTTCGAGAAGGCGAGCCGGTCGCCGCGGGTGTGCAGCTGGCGGGGCAGATAGCGGTCCTGGGCGAGGATCGAGCCGAGCACCGGGAAGCCGTTGTACGCGGTGTTGGCCGCGAGGAACAGCACCAGCGCCGTGGCCGTGGCAAGGATCACGAACAGGAAGCTGCCCTTGCCGAAGACGGCCTCGGCGACCTGGGTGATCACCGGGTTCTGCACGTAGTCGGCGCCGAGCGCGACACCGTTGTTGAGCAGGTCGACGGCCGGGTTCTCGGCCATGCGGACCTTGGTCGCCATGGCCAGACCGATGATCCCGCAGAACATGGTGACCGCGAGCAGGCCCATCATCGCCAGCGTGGTCGCCGCGTTCTTCGACTTGGGCTTGCGGAAGGCCGGGACACCGTTGGAGATCGCCTCGACACCGGTGAGCGCGGCACAGCCGGAGGAGAAGGCGCGCAGGAGCAGGAAGACCAGGGCGAAACCCGCCAGGCCCTGGTGCTCCGCCTTGATCTCGTACGACGCCGTCGGCGCCCGCATGGGGTCGTCCAGTACCAGCCCGCGGAACGCGCCCCACGCGATCATGATGAACACGCCCGCGACGAAGACGTACGTCGGGATCGCGAAGAGCTTGCCGGACTCCTTCACTCCGCGCAGGTTCATCAGTGTCAGCAGCACGATCACGGCGATCGCGCAGACCACCTTGTGCTCGACGACGAAGGGGATCGCGGAGCCGAGGTTCTCGATGCCGGACGAGATCGACACGGCGACGGTGAGGACGTAGTCGACGAGCAGCGCGCTCGCGACGGTCAGGCCCGCCTTGTTGCCGAGGTTGGTGTTGGCCACCTCGTAGTCGCCGCCGCCGCTCGGGTAGGCGTGCACGTTCTGCCGGTAGGAGGCGACCACGGTGAACATCAGCACGACGACCGCGACCGCGATCCAGGGGCTGAAGTGGTACGCCGACACGCCCGCGATCGAGAGGACCAGCAGCACCTCTCCGGGCGCGTACGCCACGGAGGACAGCGGGTCGGAGGCGAAGACGGGTAGGGCGATGCGCTTCGGCAGGAGTGTTTCCCCCAGCCGATCACTGCGCAGTGCGCGCCCGATCAGAATCCGTTTGGGCACGTCGGTCAGTTTGGACACAACAGAGGATCGTAGGCGTTCGAACGGGGGGCCGCCCACCTGCCACCCCACATCTGCTCACCGGGTGAAAACAGGGACCGGTGCGGGGGCGGTTTCCGCGGGCCGCCTGGCAGCTATGCCTATATGACAAAACGCGACTGATTCCCGCCCGATTCGCGTCTGTCTCCCGGCCGTTGCCGACCTCTGGAGGATCCATGCACAGCACCGCCCAGCTGATCGGCGCCGCGGCCGCTCTCGTCGGCCTCGGCATCCTGACCCTGGTCAGCGTCCGCAGCATCAGCCGCCGCTGACCCGCAGCGACCCGTGCACGGGGGTCCCCTCCGCCGACCGCGCGTGTGTAGCTTGGGCGGCGGTCTGAGACCCTGTTCAGACCAAGTCAACGACTCTTTGACAGCGGAAGGACGGTCGTGCACATCGTCATCATGGGCTGCGGCAGAGTGGGCTCCGCTCTCGCCCAGACCTTGGAGCAACAGGGGCACACGGTCGCCGTGATCGACCAGGACCCCACCGCCTTCCGACGGCTCGGCTCCTCGTTCGGTGGCCGCCGGGTCACCGGCGTCGGCTTCGACCAGGACACCCTGCGCGAGGCCGGCATCGAGGAGGCCGGCGCCTTCGCCGCCGTCTCCAGTGGCGACAACTCGAACATCATCGCCGCCCGCGTCGCGCGCGAGATGTTCGGCATCGAGAACGTCGCGGCCCGTATCTACGACCCCCGCCGCGCCGAGGTCTACCAGCGCCTCGGCATCCCGACTGTCGCGACCGTCCGCTGGACCGCCGACCAGATGCTGCGCCGTCTGCTCCCCTCGGGTGCCGAGCCGCTGTGGCGCGACCCCACCGGCGGTGTCCAGCTGGCCGAGGTGCACGCCTCGACCGCCTGGGTCGGTCACAAGATCAGCAAGCTGCAGGAGGAGACGGGCGTCCGCGTGGCGTTCCTGACCCGCCTCGGTGAGGCGATGCTGCCCTCCTCGCAGACGGTGCTGCAGGAGGGCGACCTGGTGCACGTGATGATGCGTGCCGACGAGGTCGACAAGGTCGAGGCGGCGTTCGCCAAGGGTCCCGAAGAGGAGGGCGGTCACTGATGAGGGTCGCCATTGCCGGTGCCGGTGCGGTGGGCCGCTCGATCGCGGGCGAACTGCTGGAGAACGGCCACGAGGTCCTGCTCATCGACAAGGCGCCGACCGCCATCTCGGTCGAGCGCGTCCCCCAGGCGGAGTGGCTGCTCGCCGACGCCTGCGAGATCACGTCCCTCGACGAGGCCGCGCTCCAGCGCTGCAACGTCGTGATCGCCGCGACCGGCGACGACAAGGTGAACCTGGTCGTCTCCCTGCTGGCGAAGACGGAGTACGGCGTCCCGCGCGTCGTCGCCCGGGTGAACAACCCGAAGAACGAGTGGCTCTTCAACGAGTCCTGGGGAGTCGACGTCGCCGTCTCCACGCCCCGCCTCATGTCCGCCCTCGTCGAGGAGGCGGTCAGCGTCGGCGACCTGGTCCGGCTGCTGCGCTTCAGCCACGGCGACGCCAACCTCGTCGAGCTGACCCTGCCGGAGGAGTCGGCCCTGGCCGGCACCCGGGTCGGCGATGTCGAGTGGCCCCAGGACACGTCCCTGGTCACCATCATCCGCGGCAACCGCGTCCTCACCCCGTCCCAGGAGGACTCCCTGGAAGCGGGCGACGAACTGCTCTTCGTGGCGGCCCAGGCCCGCGAGGAACAGCTGGAGGATCTGCTGTCGGTGCGGCGCGAGGACACGGTGAGCTGAGCCGTTCCAGGGTTACGACGACGGAGGGCGCCCCGCGATTCGCGGGGCGCCCAGCGGCGGCGTAGAAAACCCGGGGACGCGGGCCCGCGGAGGCCGCCCGCCCGGGGCACGGGGGGCGCCAG
>NZ_JBFALC010000044.1:0-84452 GCF_040656035.1 Streptomyces sp. NPDC050211 | reverse complement strand
CCCGCGGGGGTCCAGGGGGCGGAGCCCCCTGGCGGGGTCGAAGGGGCGGGCGGAGCCCCTGGGGATGGGACGGGTAGGGGCGGCGGGGGCGATCAAGGGCTTACGGCACTACCACGATCTTGCGGCCGACGCCCGACGCGAACTGGTCCAGTGCCTCCGGGTACCGGTCCAGGGGGATGCGGTCGCTGATGAAGATGTCGGGGTTCAGGACGCCCGTTGCGAAGAGTTCCGCCGCGCGTTCGAAGCTGTGGAGAACCGCCATTGAGCCCGTGATGGTGATCTCCTGGTTATAGATGCGGTATGGGTCGATCGTGACCCGGGTTGCGTAGTCCGCTACGCCGAACTGCAGGAACGTGCCCGCCTTCGCCACCCGTTCCAGGCCGTCCTGGATCGCCGCCGCGTTGCCGGTCGCGTCGATGACGAGGTCCCAGCCCTGGGGGCGGTCGAGTTCGTCGGGGGTCGCGGCGGAGGACGAGACGCCCAGGCGGCGGGCGGTTTCGAGGCGGGTGGGGTTCACGTCGACCACGTCGACGCTCGCGGCGCCGGTCCGCTTGGCCAGTTCCAGCATCATCAGGCCCATCGTGCCGGAGCCGTAGATCAGGACGTGGGCGCCCAGGCGGGATTGCAGGACGTCGTAGCCACGGACGGCGCAGGACAACGGTTCCACCAGCGCCGCGTCCTGCGTGCGGACGTGTTCGGGCAGTCGTACGCAATTCGCCACCGGAGCCACCGCGTACCGCGCCGCACCCCCGGCCGTCGTCACGCCGATCGCCGCCCAGCGTTCGCAGAGGTTGTTGTGGCCCGTACGGCAGTACCGGCACTCGTAGCAGTAGAGGGAGGGGTCAACTGCCACCCTGTCGCCTACCGACAGCTCCGTGACCTGGGTTCCCACCCCGACCACCTCGCCCGCGAACTCGTGCCCCGGCACGATCGGCAGCTTGGGGGCGAACTCGCCCTGGAGGATGTGCAGATCCGTTCCGCACAGGCCGCACGCCGCGACCTCGACCACGACGTCGCGCGGTCCTGGCGTCGGGTCCGGGACCTCGGCGACGACGGCCTTGCCCACGGACTCGATGACGGCGGCCTTCATTTGACGGCTCCCAACGACAGGCCCTGGACCAGTTTGTCCTGGGCGGCGAACCCCGCGGCGAGCACCGGCAGGGAGATGACGAGCGACGCGGCGCACACCTTCGCCAGGAACAGGCCCTGACTGGTGATGAAGGTGGTGAGGAAGACGGGGGCTGTTTCGGATACGACGCCCGTCAGCACCCTCGCGAACAGCAGCTCGTTCCAGCTGAAGATGAAGCAGATGAGGGAAGTTGCGGCGATGCCTGGCAGGGCGATGGGGGCCACCACGCGGGCCAGGATCGTCGGGAGCCTCGCGCCGTCCACCCTGGCCGCCTCGATCACCTCGACCGGGATCTCCGAGAGGAAGGACTGCATCATCCAGACCGCGATCGGCAGGTTCATCGAGGTGTAGAGGATGACCAGCAGCCAGACGTTGTCGAGCATGTCGGTGTTCTTGGCGAACAGGTAGATGGGCAGCAGGCCTGCCACCACCGGCAGCATCTTCGTGGAGAGGAAGAAGAACAGGACGTCCGTCCACTTCTTCACCGGGCGGATCGACAGGGCGTAGGCCGCGGGGAGTGCCAGGACGAGGACGAACAGCGTCGATGCCACCGACGCCACCGCCGAGTTGATCAGGGACGGCCAGGGGGTCGCGCCGCCGCCCGTGCCGAAGAACTCGCGGTAGCCGTCCAGGGTGAGGGCGGCGCCGAAGGACGGCGGGTTGGTCGCCGCGTCCTCCTCGGAGTGGAAGGACGTCAGCGCCATCCAGGCGATGGGCAGGAAGAAGACGATGCCGGTCAGCCAGGCCACCAGGCCCAGGCTGATGCCCTTGCGCTTGCGGATGCGTACGGCGATGTCGCTCATGCGCGGCCCACCTCCTCGCGGAACAGGGACGACACGACGCGCAGGGCGAAGGTCGCGATGATGATCGAGCCGATGACCACCAGGACGCCGGCGGCCGAGGCGAGGCCGTTCTCATGGGCCTGGTAGAAGGTCTGGTAGACGGTGTAGGGGAGGTTGGCGGTGCCCAGGCCGCCCGATGTGATCGTGAAGACCGCGTCGAAGTTCTGGACGATGTAGATCGAGCCCAGCAGGGCGCCCAGTTCGAGATAGCGGCGCAGATGCGGGAGCGTCAGATAGCGGAAGATCTGCCAGTCGCTCGCGCCGTCCACCCGCGCGGCCTCCATCTGCTGCTGGTCGCGGCTCTGCAGGCCCGCCAGCAGGATCAGCATCATGAACGGGGTCCACTGCCAGACCAGTGCGGCCTCGACGGCGAGGAGCGGGGTGTCGGAGATCCAGTCCGGCTGTGGGCCGCCGACGTACTGCAACAGGCCGTTGAACAGGCCGTATTCGGGGTTGTAGAGGACGTGCTTCCAGAGCAGCGCCGCGGCCACCGGGACCACCAGGAAGGGCGCGATCAGCAGGGTGCGGACCAGTCCCCGGCCCTTGAACTTCCGGTCCAGGAGCAGCGCCAGGACCAGGCCCAGGACCAGGCTGGCCAGCACCACGGCCACGGTGAGCAGGATCGTCGTCCATACGGAACGGCGCAGGTCCGGGTCGGTGAGGACTTCGGAGTAGTTGGCGAAGCCGGTGAACTCGCGGGCGTCGGGGTAGAGCGAGTTCCAGTCGAAGAACGAGATCACCAGCGTGGCCACGAACGGCAGCTGGGTCACGACGATCATGAAGATCAGGGCGGGGAGGAGGGGGGCGCGGGTGGCCCAGGCGCGCATGCGGCCGGAGGGGCGCTTCTCGGCGCGGACGGATGGTGCGGCGATCGGAGCGGTGGTCGTGGCGGTCATCGTCCCTCGTACTCCTCGGAGATCTTCTCGGCGAGCTGCTGGGACTTGCTCAGGGCCGAGTCGACGGACTGGCGTCCGGCGATGGCCGCGCTGATCTCCTGGGAGACCTTGGTGCCGAGGTCGGTGAACTCGGGGATGCCGACGAACTGGATGCCGGGTGCCGGGCGCGGCTGCACTCCCGGGTCATTGGGTCGTGCGCCCTCGATGGCCTCCTTGGTCATCTCCTGGAAGGCGGCTGCCTCCGCGCGGTAGTCGGGGTTCTCGTACGTCGACGCGCGCTTGCCCGCAGGTACGTTCGACCAGCCGATCTCGTCGCCGACCAGTTGCTCGTACTGCTTGCTGGACGCCCAGGACACGAACTTCCAGGCCTTGTCGGGGTTGCGGGAGGCGTCCTGGATGCCCCAGGCCCAGGTGTAGAGCCAGCCGGCGGACTCGGTCTTCTCGACCGGCGCGGGCACGTAGCCGACCTTGCCCTTGACCGGGGAGTCGGCGGACTCCAGGGAACCGGCCGCGGAGGTGGCGTCGTACCACATGGAGACCTTGCCCTGGGTCATGTTGTTCAGGCACTCGGCGAAGCCGGACTGGGCGGCGCCGGACTCGCCGTGGTCACGGACCAGGTCGACATAGAACTTCACCGCCTTCTCCCACTCGGGGGAGTCGAGCCGGGCCTTCCAGTCCTTGTCGAACCAGGTGCCGCCGAAGGTGTTCACGACCGTGGTGAGCGGAGCCATGACCTCGCCCCAGCCCGGCAGGCCGCGCAGACAGATGCCCTTCATGCCGGGCTCGGCGCCGTCGGCCTGCGCGGCGAGGTCCGCCACCTGCTGCCAGGTGGGGTGCGCGGGCATCGTCAGGCCCTTCTTCTCGAAGACGTCCTTGCGGTACATCAGGAAGGACGACTCGCCGTAGAAGGGCTGGCCGTAGAGCTTGCCGTCCTCGGCGGTCAGGGACTCGCGCATCGGCTTGAGGATGTCCTGCTCGTCGTACGCCGGGTCCTTGGCGACGTACGAGTCCATCTCGTGCAGCCAGTCGTTCTTGGCGTAGATCGGGATCTCGTAGTTGGACAGGGTGGCCACGTCGTACTGGCCGGCCTGGTTGGCGAAGTCCTGGCTGATCTTGTCGCGGACGTCGTTCTCGGGCAGGACGGTAAAGTTGACCTTGATGCCGGTCTCTTTGGTGAAGTGGGCGGCGGTGAGCTTCTGCAGCTCCACCATCTGGGGGTTGTTGACCATGAGGACGTTGATCGAGTTGCCGCCCGATCCGGCCCCGCCCGCGCCGACCCAGCAGCCGGTGAGCAGCGGGGCGAGCAGCGTCCCTGCGGCGACCGCGGCGAGTGTGGCTCGCGGCCTCCGACGGCTCTGGGTTCGCATGGATCGCTCCTGAACATTTGGGGAGATAAGGGGTGTTGCCGGGCGTGGGGTGCCCTACAGGGGGTGCGTTTTGGGTTTTCGGACCCGGTTGATCAGCCCGATTGATCAGACCCGGATGACCTGTGGCCCCAGCAGTGAGTAGCGGTGGGCCTCGGCCGTCGGGAGCAGCGTGCTCGTGACGATCGCCTCCAGTGCGCCGACCTCGGCGAACCGGCAGAAGCTCACCGCCCCGAACTTGGTGTGCACGCCCGCGAACACGGTGCGCCGGGAGGCGCGCACGGCCTGCGCCTTGACCTCGCTGACGGCGGGGTCGGGGGTGGTCAGACCGTGTTCGCGGGAGATGCCGTTGGCGCCGATGAAGGCGAGGTCGATGACGAAGCCGGCGAGCATCTTCGTCGTCCAGTGGTCGACGGTGGCCAGGGTGCCGGAGCGGACCCGGCCGCCGAGGAGTAGCACCGAGATGCCCTCGACCTCGGCGAGCGTGCCGGCGACCGGCAGGGACGCGGTGACCACGGTCAGTGGCCGGTCCCGGGGGAGTGCCTCGGCGATGAGCTGAGGGGTGAACCCCTCGTCGACGAAGACGGTCTCGGCGTCCCCGAGCAACTCGGCCGCGGCGGCCGCGATGCGTCGCTTCTCGGGGACATGGCTGGTGGCGCGGAAGGCGAGCGTCGTCTCGAAACCGGCGCTCTCCACGGGATACGCGCCGCCGTGGGTGCGGCGGACCAGCCCGTGGTCCTCCAGGGCGCGCAGATCCCGTCGTACGGTCTCCTTCGCCACGCCCAGCTCGGCGGCGAGCGCGGTGACATCGACCGAGCCGGAGGCGCGAGCGACGCGGACGATTTCCCGCTGACGCTCTTCCGCGGTCTTCTCGCCCATGGCCGACACCTGCCTTCGTACGGTGAGCTCCGTTGCCCGTTCGGGCCCGGTGGGACCCATGCAGGAAGTTCTACAGCGGGCGCGCGACACTGACCAGGCCTGTTGGGGGCCCGATAATGCCCGTGTGTGCCCGTTCGACTCTACCGGTGCCCGCCTCGGACCAGCACGGCTGTCGAAAAGGGCGTGAGATCGGGCATGACCCGTGCCCGCATACGGCGGCGGGCGGGCCCGTTCGGTGCCCGCCCGCCGTAGAAGCGCTCTCGCGTACGTATGAGTGAAGCAAGTATGGGTGAAGTCGGACGTCAGTACGGCCAGATCGGCGGATCGCTGACGAAGTGGCCGCCGAGGTAGGCGTGCGCCACGTTCTCCGGGTCGAGCTCGCCCTGTTCGGCGATGAGCTTCTCGGCGTACGGCTCGGAGTCGTCCTGCGGTGCGTAGCCGAGGGCCCGCGCGGTGGTCAGGTCCCACCACAGGCGGGTGTTGGCGGAGGAGCCGTAGACGACGGTGTGGCCGACGTGCTCGGCGGTCAGGGCCGCGTGGAAGAGGCGGGCGCCGTCGTCAGGGCTCATCCATACCGAGAGCATGCGCACGCTGGTCGGCTCGGGGAAGCAGGAGCCGATGCGCACGGAGACGGTCTCCAGGCCGTGCTTGTCCCAGAAGAACTGGGCGAGGTCCTCGCCGAAGGACTTGGACAGGCCGTAGAAGGTGTCGGGGCGGCGCGGGGTGTCGATCGGGATGAGGGGGTCCTCGCCCTGCGGGCGGGGCGTGAAGCCGACCGCGTGGTTGGAGGAGGCGAAGACGATGCGCTCGACGCCTTCCTGGTGGGCCGCCTCGTACAGGTTGTACGTCCCCTCGATGTTCGCCCTGAGGATCTTCTCGAACGGGGCTTCCAGGGAGATGCCCGCGAGATGGATGATCGCGTCGACGCCCCGGACGGCCTCGCGCAGGGCGTCCTTGTCGGCGAGGTCGGCGACGATCGCGTCCGGCTCGCCCTCGATCGGGCGCAGATCGAGCAGGCGGAGTGTGTAGCCGTAGTCCGGGAGCAGGTCCCGCATCAGGGTGCCGAGCCCGCCGGCGGCGCCGGTGAGCAGAACGGTGCGGGGGGCTGGCATCCTCGGTTCTCCTTGAGTTCAGGGGCCGTATGCATGCACGCACGGTATTCACATTCATGGACAAGCTAGGGATCACCGACCTTGCCCGTCAAGGGTGGCGCAGTCTGCGTTCATAAACGTAAACTCCGATCAGAAACCTGCATGCAGTCGTCCTCGTTCACAGCCGTACTCGTTATTTCGTAGCCGTCCTCGTTATAGGGAGCGCCCGTGACGCCAGCCCCCCTTGCCGCACGCCTGAGCATCCCCAGCGGGCCGCTGTTCTTCCCGGTCACCGCCTACGGCCCCGACGGCGCGGTCGACCTGGACGTCTACCGCACCCATGTCCGCCGCGGCGTCGAGGCCGGGGCCGCCGCCGTGTTCGCCTGCTGCGGCACCGGGGAGTTCCACGCGCTCACGCCGGAGGAGTTCGAGGCCTGCGTGGGCGCGGCCGTCGAGGCGGCCGAGGGGCGGGTCCCGGTCGTCGCGGGCGCCGGCTACGGCACCGCGCTCGCCGTGCGGTACGCGCGTCTCGCGGCGGCGGCCGGAGCGGACGGGCTGCTCGCCATGCCGCCGTACCTCGTCGTCGCCGGGCAGGAGGGGCTGCTGCGGCACTACCGGGAGGTGGCGGACGCGACCGCGCTGCCCGTGATCGTCTACCAGCGCGACAACGCCGTGTTCACGCCGGAGACGGCCGTCGAACTGGCCCGCACGGACGGGATCATCGGGTTCAAGGACGGGCTCGGCGACCTGGACCTGATGCAGCGCATCGTGAGCGCCGTCCGCACCGAGGCCCCCGGCGACTTCCTCTACTTCAACGGACTCCCGACCGCCGAACAGACCCAGCTCGCCTACCGCGGCATCGGCATCACCCTCTACTCCTCCGCCGTGTTCTGCTTCGTCCCGGAGCTTGCCCTCGCCTTCCACCGGGCGCTCGGCTCCGGCGACGACACCACTGCGCACCGGCTCCTTGACGGCTTCTACCGGCCCTTCGTCGACCTGCGCGCCCAGGGCCGCGGCTATGCCGTCTCGCTGGTCAAGGCGGGTGTACGGCTGCGGGGGCTCGACGTCGGTCCGGTACGGTCGCCGCTGCACGAACCGGCCGGGGAACATGTGAAGCAGCTGGCCGAACTCATCGACAGGGGCTACGAGTTGCTGCAGGAGGATGCGTGAAGGCGTCGACATTCGTCTACCCCTGGGACATCAACGGCGACCCGGAGGCCCCCGGCCGGATCGCCGCGCTCGGCGTGCGGCAGGTGACGCTCGCCGCCGCCTACCACTCCACCCGCGCCCTCACCCCCCGCCACCCGCGGCACCGCATCGTCACCGCCGAGCACGCGGCCGTGCTGTATCCCATGGACGAACGGTGGGACGGGCGGGAGCTGCGCCCGTACGCCGCCGGTGACTGGGCCCCGGGCGACGCCTACGGCGAGGCGGCCGCCGCAATCGCGGACGCCGGCCTGGACGTGCACACCTGGGTCGTCCTCGCGCACAACTCCCGTATGGGCGCCGAACATCCGGACACCTCGGTCGTCAACGCCTACGGCGACCGCTACCCGTGGGCGCCCTGCATCGCCCAGCCCGACACGCGCGCGTACTTGATCGACCTGGCCGCCGAGGCGGCGGTACGGCCCGGCGCGCGCGGCACCGAACTGGAGTCCCTCGGCTGGTACGGGCTGCAGCACCTGCACGCCCACGACAAGACCGGCGGGGTGGGCCTCGGGGACGCCGGGCAGTACCTGATGTCGCTCTGCTTCTGCCTGGACTGCCGCACGGGGTACGGCGAACAGGGCCTGGACGCCGACGAGTTGGCGGCAGCCGTACGCACCGCGCTGGAGCCCGTGTGGCAGGGCGCACCCTCCGACGGAGGCTGGACGGCGATCGAGAAGCTGCTCGGCGAGACGAACGCGACGGCCACGCGCGCGTGGCGCGACGACACCGCCCGCACGCTCCAGGAGGCGGCGGTCCGAGCGGTGCGTGCGGCCGCTCCCGACGGCTTCCAGGTCCTGCTGCACGCCGACCCGGTGTCGTACCACTGCGGTGCGAACGCGGGGGTGGACCCCGAGCACATCCTGTCGGTCGCGGACGGTGTGGTCGTGCCCTGCGCGGGCGGGCCCGGCCTGCTCACGCCCTTCGTGGAGCAGGGCGGCGTGGAGCGGGGGAGCGCCGTCGTCGCCGCCAACTTCACCGTCGTCTCCGGCATGGGCGGCAGCCCCGCCACGCTCACCGCGGATCTGGCCCGCGCCCGGGAGTTCGGGGCGAGCGAAATCCGGCTGTATCACGCCGGGTTGGCGTCGGACGGCGACCTGGAGGCGGTCCGCTCCGCACTCACCGGGAGCTGAGCCGCCGCCACCAGCAGATGCCTTGATGCGGCTGGGGAAGGACGATGGAAGGGCGAGCGCCGGTCAGTCGTCCGGACGAGGAGGCAGCCCTATGGAATGGACCCTGGAAGTGATCCCGGTCCCGGTTTCCGACCTGGACCGGGCCAAGAGCTTCTACGCCGATCAGTGCGGTTTCCCTGTCGACGTCGATGTGTCGCCGTTCGAGGGCGGGCGGCTGGTGCAGCTCACGCCGCCCGGCTCGCGGTGCTCCATCGTGCTGCAGAGCGGTCTGCCGCAGACGCCGGGCCAGCCGCCAATGGCGTCCGGCTCGCTCCAGGGCGTCCAGCTCTGCGTCGCGGACATCGAGGCGGCCCGTGAGCAGCTGGTCGCGCGGGGTGTCGAGGTCGGGCCGGTGCAGCACGTGGGCGCGTCCGGGTGGGAGGAGGGCAAGGGCGAGGGCGACTGGAACTCCTTCGTGTTCTTCAAGGACCCCGACGGCAACGGCTGGGTGGTCCAGGAGATGCCGGCGCCGCTCTCGCAACGCTGAGGAAGGTGCCGAGCGGACCGGCCGATGAGTTTCGCGCCGCGGTCGGGTCCACCACCTGAGCAGAGACCGCGACCGCCGACACAGGAGGACCCGCCATGCCTGAGCCGATCATCGACCTCGGCCCGCAGACCAGGATCGTGGCACGCCTGGCGGACGGCGTGCCCGACGAACGGCTGGGGGACGTCACGCCCTGCCCCGACTACACCGTGCGCAACATGCTCGGGCACCTCACCCACCTGGCCGCCGCCTTCCGCGACGCCGGCCGCAAGGATCTCGGCCCTTCCACGGACACCGACCCCGGCGACTCCGTGCCGGACATCGCACCCGGCTGGCGCGAGGAGCTGCCCAAGGTCCTCGACGAACTCGCCGAGGCCTGGCGCGACCCGGCGGCCTGGACCGGCGAGACCCGCGCGGGCGGCGTGCCGCTGTCGGGCGCGGAGGCCGGAGCCGTCGCCGTGGACGAGCTGGTCATCCACGGCTGGGACCTGGCCCGCGCCACCGGCCTGCCCTACGAGCCCGACCCCGCCGCCCTCCAGCTCTGTTACGACCTGCTCCTCGCTGCGGCCGACGACCCCTCCCGCGGCGGCGGCATCTTCGGCCCGGTCGTCCCGGTACCGGAGGACGCATCGCTGCTCGACCGGGCGGTGGGGCTGAGCGGCCGGGACCCGGGGTGGACGCCCGGGCGGTGACCGTACGCTCTCTTCGCCGAGTTGCAGCGGCACACTGATCCGGCACGGCTCAGCGCGATCTGGGTGTCGCATCTGCACGCCGATCACAACACCGACCTGCTGGCCGCGGTATACGGGCTCGCCTACGGAGGGCTCACCCCGCCCGCGCCCATTCCCCGAACTCGCCCGCGACGCCGACCTGTTCCTGCCTGAGTCCGACATCGACGCGCATCGCGAAGGCGAACAGGTTCATCTGACGCCCGAGCCCACCAGGGCCGCGTGCGAGGGCGACACCCGGGCCGTCTGAGTCCTCGCCGCAGCTCCCAACTTCCTTTTGTCGGAAGCTGTCAGAAGCATTGACGAAACATTGCGCCCCTCTTACCTTCAAGCCGTCGTACTTCGTACGTCATATATGAGACGCGATATGTGAGATCCGAGAGGCGCGCATGACCTCTGTGCCCACGCCGATCCCCTCCCGCACGCAATATGTGCAGGAGGAGATCAAACGCCGCATCCTCACCGGGCAGCTGACGCCCGGTCAGGCCCTGGTCGAGACCGAGCTCGCCGCGCAGTTCGGGGTGTCGAAGACCCCCGTGCGGGAGGCGCTGAAGACCCTGGCCGGGACCGGGCTCGTCGTGATGAACCAGTACAAGGGCGTCACGGTGCGCATGGTGGACGCGGACATGGCACGCGAGGTCTACGACGTGCGGCTGCTGCTGGAGCCCGAGGCGCTGAAGCGGGCGGTCCGGCGCGGCGCCTCCCTCGACGCCGCGCGCGCCGCGCTGACCCGCGCCGACGCGGCCGGCGACACCGCCGAACGGTCCCTCGCCAACCGGGAGTTCCACCGCGCCCTGTACCTGCCCTGCGGCAACCCGCTGCTCGGCCGGATGCTCGACGAGGTCCGCGACCAGGCCGCCCTGGTCTCCGCCGTCGCCTGGGCCGCCTCGCCCTCCTGGGACCGCGAGGCCGGTGAGCACCGGGAGATCCTGCGGCTGGCCCTGGAGGGCGACGCGGACGGTGCGGCCCGCGCCCTCCACGCGCATATCGCGTCGTTCGTGCAGCGGGCCTTCCCCGGGGCCCACGAAGAGATCCAGGCCGAGCACCAGGACGAGGAAGGTCAGGAATGAGCAGCGTGACGTACGAGGCCCAGCGGGCGGCCCTGGCCGACGTGGTGGCGATCCCGGTGACCCCGTTCGCCGAGGACGGCAGCGTCGACCAGGACACCCACCGGGCCCTGCTACGTCGGCTGCTCGACGGCGGCATCAGCATCCTCACGCCCAACGGGAACACCGGCGAGTTCTACGCCCTCACCCCCCAAGAGCGGCAGCTCGTCACCGAGTTGACCATCGACGAGACGGGCGACCGCGCCGCCATCCTCGTCGGCGTCGGCCACGACGTCCCCACCGCCGTCGCCTCCGCCCGGCACGCCCGTGAACTCGGCGCCCAGATGGTGATGGTCCACCAGCCCGTCCACCCGTACGTCTCCCAGGGCGGCTGGGTCGACTACCACCGCGCCATCGCCGAGTCCGTGCCCGAGCTGGGCGTCGTCCCGTACATCCGCAACGCGCAGCTCAGCGGCTTCCGGCTGGCCGAACTCGCCGACGCCTGCCCGAACGTCATCGGCGTGAAGTACGCCGTCCCGGACGCCGCCAAGTTCGCCGCCTTCGCCCGCGACGCGGGCCTGGAACGCTTCGTCTGGATCGCCGGCCTCGCCGAGCCCTACGCCCCCTCCTACTTCTCCGCGGGCGCCACCGGCTTCACCTCGGGGCTCGTGAACGTCGCCCCGTCCGTTTCGCTGAACATGATCGAAGCGCTTCGATCCGGCGACTACCCGGCCGCCATGAAGGTCTGGGAGCAGATCCGCCGCTTCGAGGAACTCCGCGCCGCCAACGGCTCCGCGAACAACGTCACCGTCGTCAAGGAGGCCCTCGCCTCCCTCGGCCTGTGCCGCCGCGACGTCCGCCCGCCGAGCAAGCCGCTGCCCGAGGACGAACGAGCCGAGGTCGCCGCGATAGCCGCGGGGTGGTCCATATGACCGGCAGAAAGCGCCCGGAAGACCTCAGAAGCCACCAGTGGTACGGCACCGAGGGCCAGTTGCGCACCTGGTCGCACAACGCTCGCATGCGCCAGCTGGGATACGAGGCGGAGGAGTACCGGGGCCGCCCGGTGATCGCCGTCCTCAACACCTGGTCCGACATCAACCCCTGCCATGTCCATCTGCGCGAGCGCGCCCAGGCGGTCAAGCGGGGGGTGTGGCAGGACGGCGGCTTCCCGCTGGAGTTCCCGGTCTCCACTCTCTCGGAGACCTATCAGAAGCCGACTCCGATGCTCTACCGCAACCTGCTCGCGATGGAGACGGAGGAGCTGCTGCGGTCGTATCCGATCGACGCGGCGGTGCTGCTCGGCGGCTGCGACAAATCGACGCCGGCGCTGCTCATGGGCGCGGTCTCGGCCGATGTGCCGTCGATCTTCGTTCCCGCGGGTCCGATGCTGCCGGGGCACTGGCGCGGTACGACCCTGGGGTCCGGTACCGACATGTGGAAGTACTGGGACGAGCACCGCGCGGGCAACCTGACCGACTGTGAACTGCGGGAGCTCCAGGGCGGGTTGGCCCGTTCGCCGGGCCACTGCATGACCATGGGGACGGCCTCCACGATGACCGCGGCGGCGGAAGCTCTCGGCATGACGCTGCCGGGCGCCTCCTCGATACCGGCCGTCGACTCCGGACACGAGAGGATGGCCGCCGCCTCCGGGCGCCGCGCCGTGGAGCTCGCGTGGAACGGGATCGCGCCGTCCTCCATTCTCACCCGCGAAGCCTTCGAGGACGCGGTGACGACCGTTCTGGGGCTCGGCGGCTCCACCAACGCCGTGATCCATCTGATCGCCATGGCCGGACGGGCCGGCGTCAAGCTCACCCTCGACGACTTCGACCGCATCGCCCGCACCGTGCCGGTGCTGGCCAACGTACGGCCCGGCGGACGGACGTACCTCATGGAGGACTTCCACTTCGCCGGCGGACTGCCCGCCTTCCTCTCGCGGATCACCGACCTGCTGCACCTGGACCGGCCGACCGTGAACGGAACCCTGGGCGAGCAGATCGCGGGTGCCGTCGTCCACAACGACGAGGTCATCCGCCCGCGCGACAACCCGGTCGCGCGGGAAGGCGGGGTCGCCGTGCTGCGCGGCAACCTCTGCCCGGACGGCGCCGTCATCAAGCACATCTCCGCCGAGCCGCACCTGCTCAAGCACACCGGCACCGCGGTCGTCTTCGACGATTACAAGACGATGCAGCGGACCATCAACGACCCGGCCCTGAACATCACCCCCGACAGCGTGCTGGTACTGCGCAACGCCGGGCCCAAGGGCGGTCCGGGCATGCCGGAGTACGGGATGCTGCCTCTGCCCGACCACCTGCTGAAGCAGGGCGTACGGGACATGGTGCGGATCTCCGACGCCCGGATGAGCGGCACGAGTTACGGCACGTGCGTGCTCCACGTGGCGCCGGAGTCGTACATCGGAGGACCGCTCGCGCTGGTGCGCACAGGCGACTCGATCAGCCTGGACGTCGAGGCGCGAACGCTCCAACTCAACGTGGACGACGAGGAGTTGGAGCGCCGCAGGGCGGAGTGGACGCCGCCGCCCGTGCGGTACGAGCGCGGATACGGCGCGCTCTACAACGAACAGATCACCCAGGCGGACACCGGCTGCGACTTCGAGTTCCTCGCGCGGCCGGGCACGGTGCAGGACCCGTACGCGGGCTGAACCACCCTCGGCCGGGCCCTCTTTGGCCGAGATCCCGAACGTTGATCGGCAAGCGCTTCACCCGCACGAGTAAACGCACCGAGTAACGCACGAGCAAACGCACGAGAACGGAGAACAGTCATGGCCCAAGCCGCAGCCGTGGCGAAACCGCCCGCGCCACCGAGGCGGCGGCGCCGTGCCTCTGCCACCCCCCGCAGACTGCCGTATCTGCTGATCGCCCCGGCAGCCGTGCTGATGCTCGGCTTCATCGCCTACCCGGTGCTCAGCGTCTTCTACTACAGCCTGCAGAACTACAACCCCACCAAGCCCTGGCGGAACGGCTACGCGGGCTTCGACAACTTCGTCCACGCCTTCACCGAGGACCCGGTCTTCTGGGACACGCTGATCTTCAGCGCGAAGTGGGTCGTCGTCGAGGTCGGGCTGCAGCTGCTGTTCGGTCTGGCGCTGGCGCTGATCGTCAACCAGACGTTCGTCGGACGGGGGCTGGGCCGCGCGCTGGTGTTCTCGCCGTGGGCCGTCTCCGGTGTGCTGACCTCCGCGATCTGGGTGCTGCTCTACAACTCCCAGACGGGTATCACCCGTTACCTCGCCGACATGGGCATCGGTACCTACGGCACCAGCTGGCTGTCGGACACCTCCACCGTCTTCCCGGCGGCGATCGTCGCCGATCTCTGGCGCGGCGTGCCCTTCTTCGCGATCCTCATCCTCGCCGACCTCCAGTCCGTCTCGAAGGACCTGTACGAGGCGGCCGAGGTCGACGGGGCGAGCCGGCTGAAGCAGTTCTGGCACATCACGCTGCCCCATCTGAAGGACGCGATCATCCTGTCCACGCTGCTGCGCGCGGTGTGGGAGTTCAACAACGTCGACCTGCTCTACACGCTCACCGGCGGCGGACCGGCGGGCGAGACGACGACACTCCCGCTCTACATCGCCAACACCAGCGTCGACGCCCACAACTTCGGCTACGCGTCGGCCCTGACCACCGTCGCGTTCGTGATCCTGCTCTTCTGCTCGATGGTCTATCTGCGGCTGAGCAAGTTCGGAGGTGAGGCCAAGTGAGCACCATCAAGGAGGCCACCGCGGTCGCCCCGGCCGCCCGACGCCCGGTCCCCGAGCCGCCGCGTCCGGCGAAGAAGCGCCGCGCCTGGGACGAGGCCCCGCGCTGGCAGATCTACACCCCGCTGGGGATCTACCTGGTCTTCACCCTGATCCCCTTCTACTGGATCCTGCTCTTCGCGCTCCGCCCGGCCGGCTCCACCTCGCTGGTGCCCTGGCCGATGACCTTCGACCACTTCGAGAAGGTGTGGACGGACCGGGCCTTCGGCACCTACTTCCAGAACAGCGTCCTCGTCGGCGTCGCGACCCTGGTGATGACGACGGTCGTCGCGCTGGCCGGCGGCTACGCCCTCGCCCGGTTCGACTTCAAGGTCAAGCGGGCCTTCATGCTCGGCCTGCTGTGCTCCCAGTTCGTGCCGGGCGCGCTGCTCCTGGTGCCGCTGTTCGAGATCTTCGCCGAACTGCAGATGATCAACTCGCTGGGCAGCGTCATCCTCGCGGAGACGGTCTTCCAGCTGCCGCTGTCGATGATCCTGATCAGCAACTTCATCAAGAACGTGCCGTACTCCCTGGAGGAGGCCGCCTGGGTCGACGGCTGCAACAGGATGACCGCCTTCCGGATCGTCGTCCTGCCGCTGCTGCGGCCCGGTCTGATCGCCGTCGGCTCCTTCGCCTTCGTGCACTCCTGGAACCACTTCCTGTTCGCCCTGATGTTCCTCAACAACCAGGACAAGCAGACCATCCCCGTCGGCCTCAACACCCTGATGAGCGCGGACAGCGTCGACCTGGGCGCGCTCGCCGCGGGCGGCATCATCGCCGCCGTACCCGTGGTGATCGTCTTCGCCTTCATCCAGAAGTGGCTGATCACCGGCTTCAGCGCGGGGGCGGTGAAGGGATGAGAAAGCATCAACTCATCGTGCCGCTGGCCCTGTTGGCCGCGCTCAGCGTCCCCGCCCACGCCGAGGACCGCGACATCAGCCGCGACACCCTGCCCGCCGACGACGGCTGGGCGGCGTACGGCACGGGCACCACCGGAGGATCGGCCGCCGACGACGCCCACGTCTTCACCGTCACCGACCGCGCCGAACTGGTCCGCGCCCTCGACGGCGGCAGCGACGCCCCGAAGATCATCCGGATCGCCGGGACGATCGACGCCAACACCGACGACAACGGCGACCACCTGGACTGCGCCGACTACGCCACCGACGGCTACAGCCTGTCGAAGTACCTGGCCGCCTACGACCCCCGCACCTGGGGTGCGGCGAAGCCGAGCGGCCCGCAGGAGGAGGCCCGCCAGGCGTCCGCCGCCCAGCAGGCCGAACGGGTCGTCCTGAACGTCGGCTCCAACACCACGATCGTCGGCCTCGGCTCCTCAGCGGTACTCACAGGCGCGAGCCTCCAGGTCAAGAACGCGAACAACGTCATCATCCGCAACCTCGAACTCCGCGACGCCTACGACTGCTTCCCCGTCTGGCAGCCCAACACCGGCGGCCTCGGCGACTGGAAGACGGCGTACGACACCCTGTGGCTGACCGGCGCCACCCACGTCTGGATCGACCACATCACCGCCAGCGACAAGGGCCACCCCGACGCGAAGGAACCCACCTACTTCGCCCGCAACTACCTCCGCCACGACGGCCTGCTGGACATCACCAACGGCTCCGACCTGATCACCGTCTCCTGGAGCCGGTTCGCCGACCACGACAAGGCGATGCTGATCGGCAACGGCGACACGGCGACGGGTGATCGCGGCAAGCTCCGGGTGACCCTGCACCACAACGAGTTCGAGTCCGTCGTACAGCGCGCCCCGCGCGTCCGCTTCGGACAGGTGCACCTCTACAACAACCGGTACGCCGTGGAAGACGGCCACCGGTACTCGCTCGGCGTCTCCACCGAGTCCGCCCTCTACGCCGAGAACAACGCCATCCACACCCCCGGCCACATCGAGGCCGCCGACCTGGTGAAGAGCTGGAACGGCACCGCCCTGCACCAGACCGGCACCCTCTTCAACGGCTACCCGGTCGACCTGCTGGCGATCCACAACGCCTACAACTCCGGCAGCGAGCGCGATCTCACGGCCGACGTCGGCTGGACACCTACCCTGCACGCAAAGATCGACAGCGCCGAGCGGGCCGACCGAGAGGTGGCACGCGGCGCGGGCGCAGGGAGGATCCCATGAGCGTAGACATCGTCCTGGCGGGCGCGCGCGGTCACGGCCGCTGGCACGTCGAGAACATCCGTCGGCTGCAGGACAAGGGGCTGGTACGCCTGGCCGGCATCTGCGAACTGACGCCGTTGACCGAGGCGGAACTCGGAGGCGGGGAACTGCCCGCCCAGTCGTCCGACTTCGGCGCCCTCCTCGACTCCACCGGCGCGCGGATCGCCGTGATCTGCACGCCGATCCCGACCCACACCGACCTCGCGCTGACCGCCGCCGAGCGGGGCGTACATCTGCTGCTGGAGAAGCCGCCCGCGCCGTCGTACGCCGAGTTCCGCCGGATGGCCGACGGGGTCGCCCGGGCGGGGGTCGCCTGCCAGATCGGGTTCCAGTCGCTGGGCTCGCACGCGGTGCCGGTGATCCGTGAGCTGATCGCCGAGGGGGCGATCGGTGAGCTGGTCGGCATCGGCGGGGCGGGGGCCTGGGCACGCGCCGAGGCGTACTACCGGCGTGCGCCGTGGGCGGGCAAGCGGCGGCTGAACGGCGTCGAGGTGATCGACGGCGTGCTGACCAACCCGCTCGCGCACGCCGTCGCCACCGCCCTCGCGCTGAACGGCACGACCCGCGCCGAGGACGTCACCGACATCGAGACCGAGCTGCTGCGCGCCAACGACATCGAGTCCGACGACACCTCCTGCGTCCGCGTCACCACCGCGGCGGGCCGCTCGGTCACCGTCGCCGCGACCCTGTGCGCCGAGGATCCCGACGAGCCGTACGTCCTCGTGCACGGCAGCCGCGGCAGGATCACCTTCTGGTACAAGCAGGACCGCGTGCTGCTCCAGCGCGCCGATCACGGCCCGGAGGAGACCGACTACGGCCGTACGGACCTGCTGGAGAACCTCGTCGACCACGTCACCAGCGGCGCCGAGCTGCTGGTCACGCCGGACTCGACGGGCGCCTTCATGAAGGTCGTTGAAGCGATTCGACTGGCCCCCGACCCCGCCCCGCTGCCGGAGGAGGCCTGGGACTTCGTCCCCGAAGAGGGCCGCCGGGTGGTCCCCGGCGTCGACGGACTCGTCGCCGCCGCCGCCGACACCCTCTCCCTCTACTCCGAGCTGGGCGCCCCCTGGGCGCTCCCGCAAGCGCGCCCGAAAGAGGTGAGCACCTGATGACGACCACCGACTCCCCGGTCCTGCGCGTCGCGGGCCGCCCGGTCGCCCGCTATGTGACGCGGCCCGAGCTGGCCCCCCGGCTCTCCCCACGCCCCTATCTGCACCCCGTCACCACCCTGGCCGGCACGGCGGTCACCGAGCTGAGCCCCGCCGACCACACCCACCACCTCGGCGTCGGTGTCGCCGTTCCCGACGTCGAGGGGCACAACTTCTGGGGCGGACGCACCTACGTCCGCGACCGGGGCCCCACCGAGCTGGACAACCACGGAGCCCAGCGGCACACCGCGTTCCAGCTCCGCGACCCCGACGGCTTCGTGGAGGAGCTGCGCTGGGTTGCCGCGGGAGCCGAGCTGCTGCGCGAGCGCCGTACGGTGGCGGCCACCGAACTCACCGACGCCGCCTGGGCGTTGGACCTCACCTTCTCCCTCACCAACGTCACCTCCGCCCCGCTGTCGATCGGCAGCCCGGCCACCAACGGCCGCCCCGGCGCCGCCTACGGCGGCTTCTTCTGGCGGGCGCGCAAGGAGTCCACGGCGCCGGACGTGTTCACCCTCGACCGCGAGGGCGAGCAGGAGATCCACGGCGCCCGCGCCGCCTGGGTGGCTCTCGCGGGCTCCACCTGGACCCTGATCTTCGCCGGGGCCACCGAAGAGACCCGCCGGGACCGGTGGTTCGTGCGCGCCACGGAGTACCCCGGCGTCGGCTCCTCCCTGGCCGCCGAGGAGCGGCTGCCGATCCCGCCCGGTGAGACCGCCGTCCGCCGGATCGTCACCGTCGTCGCCGACGGCCGCGTCAGCCGGCTCGAAGCGGCGTCCCTGGTCCGCAAGGCGGTCAGCCCATGACGACCGACACCTACCGCAACCCGATCCTCGACGCCGACTGGTCCGACCCGGACGTGATCCGCGTCGGCGACGACTTCTACCTCACGGCCTCCAGCTTCGGCCGCGCCCCCGGCCTGCCTCTGCTCCACTCCCGCGACCTGGTCAACTGGACCCTGGTCGGCCACGCACTCGGGCGCCTGGAGCCCGCTGCCGAGTTCAAGTTCCCGCGCCACGACTGCGGAGTCTGGGCACCCGCCTTACGCCACCACGACGACCGCTTCTGGATCTTCTGGGGCGACCCCGACCAGGGCATCTTCCAGATCAACGCCCCCGAGATCCGCGGCCCCTGGACCCGCCCCCACCTCGTCAAGGCGGGCAAGGGCCTGATCGACCCCTGCCCCCTCTGGGACGAAGAGACCGGCGAGGCCTACCTGATCCACGCCTGGGCCAAGTCCCGCTCCGGCATCAAGAACCGCCTCACCGGCCACCGTATGCAACCTGACGGCACGTCACTTCTCGACGAGGGCAAGGTGATCGTCGACGGGGACCGCATCCCCGGCTGGTTCACCCTCGAAGGCCCCAAGCTCTACCGGCACGACGGCTGGTTCTGGATCCTCGCCCCCGCCGGGGGAGTCGAGACCGGCTGGCAGGGGGCCTTCCGCGCGCGCGGGTTCTTCGGGCCGTACGAGGAGAGGATCGTCCTCGAGCAGAAGGACACCGACGTCAACGGGCCGCACCAGGGCGGCTGGGTGCGCACCCCGTCCGGTGAGGACTGGTTCGTGCACTTCCAGCAGCGCGGTGCGTACGGCCGGGTCGTCCACCTCCAGCCGATGCGCTGGGGCACGGACGGCTGGCCGGTGCTCGGCGACGACGGCGCCCCCGTCGCCGTACACAAGCGCCCGGACCTGCCACCGCAGCCGGCCGCCGCGCCCGCCACCGACGACGACTTCCCCGGAGGACGCCACGGCCGCCAGTGGCAGTGGACGGCCAACCCGCAGGACGGCTGGGCCACCCAGCACTCCGGCGACGGCCTTCGCCTCACTTGCGTCCGCTCGGCCGACACGCACGACCTGCGCAAACTGCCGAGCGTCCTCACCCAGCGGCTGCCCGGGACGCCCTGCACGGTGGAGGTCGGGCTGCAGCTCCACAGCGAGGAGCCGGGCTCCAGGGCAGGGCTCGCGGTGCTCGGAGACGCCTTCAGCTGGATCGGGTTGCAGCGGGGGACCGACGGGACGGTCCACCTCGTGCACCGGTTCGCCGAGGCCGTCGCCGAGCGGGAGCGGGACGCCTCCCATCCGCGGCTCGCGCCCGAGGGACGGGCCCGGCTGCGGATCGAGATCGGCTCCGGGGCACGCTGCCGCTTCTCGTACGACATCGGCGACGGCTGGACGTCCTCTGGTCCCGTCTTCGCCGCCACGCCCTGGCGCTGGGTCGGCGCCCTGCTCGGACTGTTCGCGCTCGCGCCCGTCGGCGGGGGACACGCCGGCGCCGCGGTCTTCACGCACTTCCGGATCACCCCCCTGTAACTCACGTCACCCGTAAGCCTGTTACGCCTGTCGGGAGCCGCAATGACGCACTTCCATAGCAAGCGCTTGCCCCACTCTTCGAGACCGGGGTACGGCCTCGTCCTGGCCGCGGTGGTGAGCCTGGTCGCCGCACTGTGCCTCGGAGCCGTCGGGGAAGCGAAGGCCGCCCCGGCCTCCGAGTCCCGCTGGAGCGACCGGCCGCACGGGTTCGCCTCGCTCGCCGGCGGTACCACCGGCGGCGCGGGCGGCAAGGTCGTCACCGTCACCGACCAGGCCTCGCTGATGAAGTACGCGGGCGCCGAGGAGCCGTACATCATCCGGGTCCAGGGCACGATCACGGCTCAGCCGTTCGGCGCGAGCGTCGAGGTCGCCTCGGACAAGACGATCGTCGGGGTCGGCGCGAGCGCTGAGCTGGTGCAGGGCGAGTTCCATCTCAGCCCCGGCACGCACAACGTGATCATCCGCAACATGACGATCCGTGACTCGGCGATCGAGGGCAACTGGGACTGCAAGGACACCGACTTCGACGGCATCCAGATGGACACCGTCCACCACGTCTGGGTCGACCACAACCGCTTCTCGAACATCTGCGACGGGCAACTCGACGTCCGCAAGGACAGCGAATACGTGACCATCTCCTACAACCGGTTCGAGAACAACAACAAGACGTTCGGGCTCGGCTGGACCACCAACGTCAAGACCCAGATCACCATCGACCACAACTGGTTCGCCCACACCAAGCAGCGCAACCCATCCATCGACAACGCCGCGTACGCGCACCTCTACAACAACTACCTGACGGCACAGGTGGATCCCGGCGACCCCGTGTGGACGTACGGGAACTGGTCACGCGGCAGGACCAGGATGGTCATCGAGAACTCCTACTACCAGGACGTCCAGCACCCCTACCAGGCCGATGCCACCGCCGAGTTGGTGCAGCGCGGGTCGATCCTGAAGAACACCAGCGGGCGGCACGACGCGTGGGGTGCGGCCTTCGATCCGCGGGAGTTCTACGACTACCGGCTCGACCCGGCTGCCGCTGTGCCCGCGATCGTGAAGCGGTTCTCGGGTCCGCAGGAGCGGATCGGGGTGGTGCTCCAGGTTCCGGCCGGCTACCCGAACGTGCAGGCCGCGGTGGACGCCGTGCCGGACGGCAACGCCAGTGCGGTGACGATCTCGGTCGCGCCGGGAACGTACCGCGAGAAGGTGGTCATCCCCGCGAGCAAGCCGCACATCGTGCTGCAGGGGACCGGACACGATCGCTCGGACACCGTCATCGTCCACGACACCCCGGCCGCGTACGGGGGTTCCACGGGCAGCGCCACGGTACGGATCGCCGCGCACGACGTCATCGCCCGCAACCTCACCTTCAGCAACGACTTCGACGAGGCCGCGCATGAGCTGAACGGTGAGCAGGCGCTCGCGATGAAGACGACCGGCGACCGGATCGTCTTCGAGGACACGGCCTTCCTGGGGAACCAGGACACGCTGATGACGGACAGTCCGAAGCTGGACGTGATCAGCCGGGTCTATGTGCGCGACTCGTACATCGAGGGCGATGTCGACTTCATCTACGGGCGGGCGACCACCGTGGTGGAACGGTCCGTGATCCGGGCGCTGAGCCGGGGTTCGGACAGCAACAACGGGTACATCACCGCCGCTTCGACCTGGAAGGGCAATCCGTACGGGTTTCTCGTGGTGCGGTCGAAGGTCGTGAGCGACGCGCCCGCCGGGACGTTCCATCTGGGGCGGCCCTGGCATCCGGGCGGTGAGCCGGACGCGGTGGCGCAGGTGCTGTTCCGCGACACCGAGTTGCCCGCCGCGATCAAGTCCTCGCCGTGGACCGACATGAGCGGGTTCTCGTGGAGGGACGCGCGGTTCGCGGAGCACCGGAACTTCGGGCCGGGGGCCGCCGTGAGCGCGGACCGGCCGCAGATGGGTGACGCGGAGGCGGGCTCGCACACCGTCGCCGACTACCTCAAGGGCACGGACGGCTGGGCGCCGTATGCCCGTCACTGACCCCCACAACTTCATCACTCCGCTGGATCCAGAAGAAGAGAGCCGACCATGAAGATCAGTATTCGCAGAAGCAGGCGCGCGGCCATCGCGGTCGCCCTGGGGTCAGTACTCGCGCTGACCGCCACCGCCTGCGGTGACGACGGCAGCGGGACGGGCGGTGACACGGGCGCGGAAGGCAGCGGCAAGGGCAAGGTCGTCTTCTGGGACAACAACGGCGGTGTCCGCACCGACATCTGGAAAGAGATCATCGCCGACTTCGAGAAGGCCAACCCGGACATCGACGTCGAGTACGTCGGTATCGCCTCCACCGAGTACCAGTCCAAGGTCGACACCGCCATCCAGGCCGACGGCCTGCCCGACGTCGGCGGTGTCGGCGCGGCCATGCTCGCCGGGTTCTCCGCGCAGAACGCGCTGGAGCCGCTGGACGACCGGCTCGCCAAGTCCTCGCTGAACGGCAAGCTCAACGAGGACATGGTCGAGTCGCTGAAGGCCGCCGGCGGCGGGGACGACACGCTGTACTCGATTCCGACCTCCGCGAACAACGGTGTCCTGTACTACCGCACCGATCTGTTCAAGGCGGCCGGGCTGGAGGAGCCGCTCACCTGGGAGGCCTTCTACAAGGCCGCCGAGAAGCTCACCAACTCCGGGAAGAACGAGTTCGGTTACACCATTCGTGGTGGCGCCGGGTCCATCGCCCAGGCGCTGGACGCGATGTACGGGCAGTCCGGAATCACGTCCTTCTGGGACGCGAGCGGCGAGAAGACGACCGTCAACGACCCCAAGAACATTGCCGCGTTGGAGAAGTACGCGGCTCTGTACAAGAAGGTCACTCCGGCCGCCGACCTCAACAACGACTTCACGAAGATGGTCGCGCAGTGGGACTCCGGCACGATCGGGATGCTGAACCACAACCTGGGGTCGTACCAGGATCATGTGAAGGCGCTCGGGGTCGACAAGTTCCGGGGTATTCCGCAGCCGATCGGCTCCTCCGGTAAGCGGGTCCAGGTGTCCAACCCCGTTGACGGGCTGGGGTTGTTCAAGAGCTCCAAGAACAAGGACGCGGCGTGGAAGTTCATCGAGTTCGCCACGTCGCCCGAGGAGAACTCGAAGTTCAACAAGTCCGCGGGGCAGGTGCCGGCGAACACGGAGGCGGCCAAGGACGCGTGGATCTCTGAGGCCGAGCCTACGAAACTGGCTGCGCAGGCGTTGAGTGACGGGTCGACGACGATTGTGCAGCTGCCGTACTACCTGCCGGACTGGAACACGATTTCCAAGGCGGACAACGAGCCGAACTTCCAGAAGGTGCTGCTCGGGGACATGAGCGCGAAGGAGTTTCTGGACACGCTCGCCGACCAGCTGAATGAGGCTCAGGCCGAGTGGAAGGAACAGAACGGCTGAGAGATTGGTGGGTTTCGGTTGTGGGGGGCTGCGGGTCCGTTGTGGCTGGTCGCGCAGTTCCCCGCGCCCCTAGGTAGGCAAGCTCCCCCTTACTGAAAGGCCACCACTGTCGTGTCTCTCAGTCGTAGACAGGTTGCTGCTGTCCTTGGCGTCGTTCCGATGGCGGTCACCGGTACCGCTCACGCATCCGGGCGCCGCCCCCGCACCCTCTTCATCGCCGGTGATTCCACCGCCGCCCAGAAATACGCCGCCGCTGCTCCGGAAACCGGGTGGGGAATGGTGCTCCCCTTCTTCCTCCACAAGGGCCGGCCCGTTTCCAATCACGCGGTGAACGGCCGTAGTTCGAAAAGCTTCGTCGACGAAGGGCGGCTCGATGTCGTTCTCGGACAGATTCGTGCCGGCGACTTCCTCCTGATCCAGTTCGCGCACAACGACGAGAAGGCCGACGATCCGACTCGGTACACGGAGCCCTGGTCGACGTATCAGGACCATCTGCGGTTGTACGTCGACGGGGCTCGGGCGCGTGGGGCGCGGCCCGTGCTGGCGACGGCCGTCGAGCGGCGTCGGTTCGATGTGGGCGGCAACGCTGTGCCGAGTCATGGCGACTATCCGGCGGCGATGCGGGCGCTGGCCCAGGAGGAGCGGGTGGCGTTGCTCGACCTTCAGGCGCTGTCGCTCGCGTTGTGGCAGGAACTCGGGGTCGAGGAGACGAAGAAGTACTTCAACTGGACCGAGACCGAGCAGGACAACACGCACTTCAATCCGCCGGGTGCGATCGCCGTGGCGAGGCTTGTGGCGCGTGAGCTGGTGCGTACGCGGGTGCTCGGCCCGCAGGACGTGCGCCGGCTCGACCAGGAGATCCCGGAGTCCTGGATCACCTGGCCGCAGGCCGCCGCGTAACCACCCCGACCACAGAAAAGAGAGCCGCACAATGAACGCACAGAGGTGGCATGGGCATGCCATCACCAAGGCAGCTGTGCTGATCGGCTGCACCGCGCTCGTCCTCGGTCTCACCGGCACCGGTGCCCAGGCCGGACCCCGTGACCTGGGCCGTCAGGTCCTCGGCGCGGGGGACGGCTGGGGATCGGAGGGGGCGGGGACGACCGGTGGTTCGGCCGCCGACGCCGAGCACGTCTACACCGTCACCACGTGGGCCGAGTTCAAGGCCGCGCTGCGGGACGGGGGTGACGCGCCGAAGATCATCAAGGTCAAGGGCGTGATCGACGCCGTATCGCAGGGCTGCGAGGCCTTCGTCACCGACGGCTACGACCTTCAGCAGTACCTCGAGGACTACGACCCGGCCGTCTACGGCAACGACAAGGTCGCCATGGGACCGCAGGAGGACGCGCGGGTCGCGTCCGCCGCCAACCAGAACGCGGAGATCAAGGCCTTCATCCCCAGCAACACCACCATCGTCGGCGTCGGAAAGAACTCCGGCATCCTCGGCGGCAGCCTCCAGATCTTCGGCGTCTCGAACGTCATCCTGCGCAACCTCACCATCGAGGCCCCGCTCGACTGCTTCCCCAAGTGGGACCCGACCGACGACAACAACACCGGCAACTGGAACTCCGAGTACGACACCGTGGTCGTCTACGGCACGGATCACGTGTGGCTCGACCACAACACGTTCACCGACGGGCGCTTCCCCGACAGCGAGCGGCCCGTCTACTTCGGCAAGGTCTTCCAGCAGCACGACGGCCTGACCGACATCGTGCGCGGCTCCAACTACGTGACCGTGTCCTGGAACCGCTATGAGAACCACGACAAGAACATGCTGATCGGCAACGGCGACGGCCTCGCCGCCATCGACGCCGGCAAGCTCAAGGTCACCATGCACCACAACCGCTTCGACGGGATCCTCCAGCGTTCCCCGCGGGTGCGGTTCGGACAGGTCGACGTCTACAACAACCACTACGTGGTGAACGAGGAACAGCAGGACGACTACTACATCTTCGGCGTCGGCATCTCCTCGCAGCTCCACGCCACCGACAACGCCATCTCCCTGCCGCCCGGCGCGAGCGTCGGCAAGGCGCTGAAGAAGTGGAACGAGTCACCGCTCACCGCCGAGAACAACTACGTCAACGGGAAGCGGACCGACCTCATCGCCGTCCACAACGCCGAGATCCCGGAGGAGACCCTCCAGTCCGGCGCCGGCTGGAAGCCGAGTCTGCGGACGAAGGTCGACCACCCCAAGGCGGTCCCGGGGATCGTCGCCCACCGCGCGGGCGCCGGCCGCCTGCGCTGACCCCGAGCGAGCGAGCGGACGGGCTGGGGGGCCGCACCCCTCCGGCCCGCCCCCCACCCACACGAGCCGCACCGCGAAGGAGCACCGGTATGCCCTCGCAGTTCCCGTTGTCCCGCCGAGGATTCCTCATGGCGTCCGCCGCGGCGGGCGCCGCCCTCGGTCTCGCCTCCGCCCCCGCGCGGGCAGGCAGCAGACCGCGAACGTTCGGCCGATACGGTTCACCGGCCGCCCGCCTCACCCCGCAGACCCTGTACGTCGACCCGCACGGCCGGGGCGATGTCACCTCCGTCCAGGCCGCCGTGACCGCGGCGAGTGGCAGCGGCTGGACGCTCGTCCTCGCACCCGGCACCTACCGGGAGACGGTCGCCGTCGACGCCACCCGGACGGAAGCGACCTGGATCGGCGCCTCGGAGAACCCCCGCGACGTCGTGATCGTGTACGACAACGCCGCCGGCACCCCCAAGCCCGGCGGTGGCACGTACGGCACCAGCGGGTCCGCCACCACCACCGTGCAGGCCGACGGGTTCACCGCGCGGGACATCACCTTCGCCAACGACTGGCTCCGCGCCGACCACCCCGAGATCACCGGCACCCAGGCCGTCGCCATCAAGGTGCAGGGCGACCGCTCGGCGTTCTGGCGGTGCCGGTTCCTCGGGCACCAGGACACGCTGTACGCCGACTCGATGGCGCTCGGCACCTTCGCCCGGCAGTACTTCGCGCACTGCTACGCCGAGGGTGACGTCGACTTCGTCTTCGGGCGGGCCACCGCCGTGTACGAGCACTGCCGCTTCCACACGCTGGCCCGGGACGTCGACTTCACGCCCAAGGGCATGGTGTTCGCGCCCTCCACGGCCGGTGCCAACCCGTACGGCTACCTGGCCCTGAAGTGCCGTATCACCAGCGGCGCGGAGGACGGGGCGTACAAGCTGGCCCGCCCCTGGGTGCCGAGTTCCGACACCACCGCCCGGCCCTCGCTGGTCGTGCGGGACACGTGGATCGGGCGCGGCATCGACGCGGTGGCGCCGTATACGAACATGCGCGAGACGTACCCGTGGCAGAGCATGCGGTTCCACGAGTACGGCAACACCGGGCCCGGCGCCGTGATCAGCGTCCCGGAGAACCGTCCCCAACTCAGCGCTGAGGAAGCCGAATTGCACACCCGGAAGGCATACCTCCGTGACTGGCACCCCGCTGCCTGAATTCCACTCCACCCTCAAGGACGACCTGCGTTTCCCGCTCGCCTGGGGCACCTCGCCGATCCGGGACTTCGAGGAGTGGCGGCGGGCGGCGCGGGCCAAGGTCGAGGAACTGCTCGTCGTCGGGCGGCAGGACGGGGTTCCGTACGCGCCCGAGGTCACGGACGCCGTACAAGACGACGTCTGCACACGGGAGTTGGTCACCCTCTCCCTCACCCGCTACGAACGCGTCCGCGGTGTCCTGCTCACCCCGCACGGCCCCGGGCCCTTCCCCGCCGTACTGCTGCTGCACGACCACGGAGCCAGGTTCGACATCGGGAAGGAGAAGCTGGTCCGGCCCTGGTACGACGACACTCGGCTCGCTTCAGCGCGGGCCTGGGCGGACCGGCACTTCAGCGGCAGGTTCATCGGCGACGAGCTCGCCCGGCGCGGGTATGTCGTCCTCTGCCTGGACGCGCCCGGCTGGGGCGACCGAGGGCCCCTCGCCTATGACCAGCAGCAGGCCCTGGCCAGCACCTTCTACCACCTCGGCTCCTCGCTCGCCGGACTCATGGCCCGTGAGGACGCCCGCGCGGCCGACTTCCTGGCCGGCCTGCACCGCGTGCGCGGTGTCGCCACTCTCGGCTTCTCCATGGGCGCCTATCGCGCCTGGCAGACCGCCGCGCTGACCGACTCCATCGCGGCCACCGCGGCCGTCTGCTGGATGACCGGCCTGAAGGAAATGATGGTGCCCGGCAACAACACGCTGCGCGGGCAGTCGTCGTACTACATGCTCCACCCCGGGCTTCCCCGGTTCCTCGACTTCCCCGACGTGGCGGGCATCGCCGCACCCAGGCCGATGCTCTTCATCAGCGGCGCCTTGGACCCCCTCTTCCCCGCCGACGGCGTACGGGTGGCCCACGACAAGCTGACCGCCGTCTGGCGCTCGCGCCACGCCGAGGAGCGGTTGCGGCTGAAGACATGGCCCGACCTCAGCCATGTCTTCAACGACCGCATGCAGGACGAGGTGTTCGCCTGGCTCGACACCGTCCTGCGAGTGAGCTAAGCGGGCCCGGCGAAGTCCGCTGCGGTTCGGCAGCGCCCCGAAGGGGCGCGGGGAACTGCGCGACCAGCCACGACGGTGCCGCAGTCGACCGACGGCATAGCGCGGCACTTCCAGCGGAGCGCTTAGCGCCGTACCGGCCTGATCGACTCCAGCGTCGGCACCACCGGCTTGATCGTGCCGTCGGCCGCGAACTCCATGCGGTCGATGGTGGTCTCGCGGTGGGTGCCGTCGCCGCCCGCCGTGCCGGGGCCGTTGAGCGCGAACCGGTGGTAGACCATGTACCAGTCGTCGGTGCCGGGGGTGTTGACCACCGAGTGGTGGCCCGTGCCCTTGATGCCGTACTCCGGGCGCTTGGAGAGGATCGTGCCCTGCTTGGTCCACGGGCCGAGCGGGGACGGTCCCGTCGCGTAGGCGACGTGGTAGTTCTCGCTGCGGGTGTCGTCCTCGGACCACATGAAGTAGTAGGTGCCCTTGCGCTTGACGACGAAGGAGCCCTCACGGAAGTTGTCCGGGGTGATGTCCCGCACCTTCGACGGGTCGTACGAGGTCATGTCGTCGTTGAGCGGAACGACGTAGCCACGCCCGTTGCCCCAGTAGAGATACGACGTCCCGTCGTCGTCCGTGAAGACGGACGGGTCGATCATCTGGCCGCTGAGGGAGCCGCCCTTGGCGACGAGGGGCTTGCCGAGGGCGTCCTTGAAGGGGCCTGCGGGGGAGTCCGCGACGGCCACGCCTATCTGCTGCTCGGCGCAGAAGTAGAAGTAGTACTTGCCGTCCTTCTCGGCGATCGCGGGAGCCCACGCGTTCTTGTCGGCCCAGGAGACATCAGGCCCCAGGTCGAGGATCACGCCGTGGTCCTTCCAGTGGACCAGGTCCTTCGACGAGAACGCCTTGAACTGTGTACCGCTCCAGCCGGGGAAGCCGTCCGTGGTCGGGTAGATCCAGTAACGGCCGTCCATGTAGCGGATGTCGGGGTCGGCGTACAGCCCCGGCAGGACCGGGCTGCGGGTCGGCACCGCCTCGACCGTCCAGGTTCTGGTCGTTCCGTCAGCCGCCGTCACCTTGTACGTCTGCGGTTTGCGGAAGTCGCGGCGCGTGCCGCTGGGCGGGGTCACCTTCGCGCCCGCACCGACGGCGAACCGGGGCGCCAAGTGCCGTAGATCCGCAGCGGGTTGCATCGGCAGCACGACCTTGCTCGTCGCCTCGGTGACGATCGCGTACCCCTTCTGGCCCTTCGCCGTCGCGTCCACGACCGACGTCGGGGTGACCGGGTAGGCCGCCAGCAGCCGGTCGTACTCGGCCTGCGTCACCGGAATCACCGTGCCGTGGCGGGGACTTGCGGGGAGCTGGTAGTTCGTGGACATCGTCCACTTGCCCGAGTCGAGGTCGGTGGTCTCGAAGGGGACGTAGCCCCGGCCGCCGTACTCGTCGATGAACAGGTACCACTTCTCCTCGGTGTTGGACTTGAACACCGTCGGGCCCTCACCGCGGTCGATCGAGCCGCTGCCGATGCAGTCCGAGACGAAGTCGTACGAGGTGTCCGTCAGCGACGTCGACTTCTCGGCGGTGATGAACTTCGAGCAGGGGCTGGAGGAGGTGGGGTCACGCTCGTCCTTGGTGTAGCGGTAGTAGGTGTCCTTGTGCTTCACGACGGTCGAGTCGATGACCGAGTAGCCGGGGTCGTCCCAGACCTTGGGCTCGCTGAAGGTGCGGAAGTCCTTGGTCGTCGCGTACAGCATCTTGTTGTACGTCGAGCCGGTGTGGTCGGGGTCGTCGTCGGCGTACAGCTTGGAAGCCCAGAAGACGACGTACGCGTCCAGCGTGTCGTCCCAGTAGGCCTCCGGCGCCCAGGTGTTGCCCGCGCTGTCCGGGGACACCTTCACCAGGCGCTGGTCGGTCCAGTTGACCAGGTCGGTGGACTCCCAGACCATGATGGACTTGCTGCCGTGCCGCTGGACGTGGTCCCAACTGCCGCTGGAGTTCCGGTACATCTTCAGGTCGGTCGCGATCATGTAGAACTTGTCGCCCTTGGGGGAGCGGATCACGAACGGGTCGCGCAGGCCTTTCTCGCCGATGGTGGAGGTGAGGACCGGCTTGCCCGCGTTCAGCTCGCGCCAGCGCAGCGGGTCGTTGCCGCGGCTGAGGGCGTAGCGGATCTGCTCGCCGTCGGCGGTGCCCTCGCCGGTGAAGTAGGCGAAGAGATAGCCGGCGTACTTGGACTTGCTCACAGGCGGCGCTCCTGATTGCGCGGTGCCGGTTGGGGCGGTGACAAGGGTGAGGAGGAGGGCGAGACAGGCGACGAGCACGGCTCTGGGGCGCATGGGCAGTCCTGTAGGAGTGTGGGCGTTTCTGTTGGATGGTGCGGCGCCTTCGGAGTGTTACCAGTGGGAAACAGCACGTCAATCGGTAGGCGTGAGATGGAGGGCGGCGAAAGTTTCGGTCGCTTTCGCCAGGGACACGGCAACCTCTTCCGGTCGTGGCGGCGACTGCATCGCGTCCCCATTCCCCAGGAAAGGAGCGCCCAGTGCGGCTCAGCACCGGACGCCACCGCAGGACGCGCACGCTCTCGATCGCGGCGGCGGTGGCCGTCTCCGCCGGCGCCGGCGGCGTCTACCTCGGACTGTCGAACGGCGGTGCCCAGGCAGCCGCGACGACCGTCACCGTCTCCACCACCGCCCAGCTGGAGTCGGCCGTCGCCCGCGCCGCCGCGGGCACCGTCATCCAGGTGCGCGCCGGCACGTACTACCCGACGGCCACCCTCAAGTCCACGGCCAACGGCACCGGTTCGAACCGCATCACGCTTCAGGCGTACGGCAGCGAGAAGGTGAAGATCGACGGCTCCAAGCTGCCCGACGGCTCCTGGCTGGCCGGGATCTACGGCGACCACTGGACCGTGCAGAACCTCACCTTCCAGAACTCCCCGGCCCAGGGCTTCGTCGCCACGTCGTCCGTGGGCGGCGTCTTCAAGAACCTGGTCACCGCGAACAACGGCGACTCCGGGTTCACGCTGCGCGGCGACGGCACGAGCAACAACCTCGTGCAGAACCTGGACAGTCACGGCAACTACGACCCGGCCGGGCACGGTCAGAACGCCGACGGGATCGCGGTGAAGTTCGGCTCCGGTACGGGCAACAGGATCACGGGCGCTCGGCTCTACAACAACTCGGATGACGGGCTCGACCTGTGGCAGTTCTCCTCACCGGTCACCATCGACCACGCGTGGGCCTTCGGCAACGGCAAGAACCGGTGGGGCGACTCCGCGTTTGAGGGCAACGGCAACGGGTTCAAGCTGGGCGGCGGGGGCGCCGTGGTCGCGCATGTCGTCAACAACAACGCGGCCTGGGGCAACACGCTGCACGGCTTCACCGAGAACTCCAACACCGGCGCGATGGCGCTGCACCGCAACACCGCGTACGCCAATGCCGAGGCCGGGTTCTACTTCGCCACGAGCAAGGCGCGGCTGGCGCGGAATCTGGCGGTGGGCAACAAGGGCGGGTTGTCGAAGGTGGGTTCCGGCACGGTGTGCGCCGCGAACAACTGGGACAAGGGGGTGCCCACGCCGGGCTTCAAGTCGACGGATGCGGCTACGGCGTACGGGGCGCGTAAGGCGGACGGCTCGCTGCCCGCGACGGCCTTCCTGACGACGGGTTCTACGACCATTGGGTCGACGATGAACTGACCGGGCACACCGAAAGGCCCCGCCGGTCGTCACCGGCGGGGCCTTTCTTTGCCGGCCGAGGGGGGCTCAGGCCGGCGCTGCTGATCGAGGGGGGCTCAGATCAGCAGGTCTATGCAGTCGAACGACGTGCCCGGGCCGAGGTAGGCCGAGCCGGTCGAACCACTGACGATGTTGAGCTTCAGGACGTTGTACTGACTCACGTCCGTCTTCCACGCACTACTAGGGACGTTGAACGTGAACGTGTGGTTGTTCCCCCGGTACGAACCCGTGGTGAGAGAGCGCGTAGATGGCTGAGTGGGAGCGGTGGGGATGGCCGAAACCCAGTCGTTCACGGTCACCCGTGGCCGGCCGTTGATGTAGGCCGTGGTGACGCCGACGCGCAGGGTGTGCGCGGCGGCGGCCTGCTCCTTGGTCAGCTTGAAGTAGACGAGGATGCCGTCGTTGACGTCCTTCCACATGTACGCCGGGAAGGACGCGGCCTCGCTGCCGCTGCCGATCGTGACGTTGCCCGTCCACTTCGCCGCGCGGGCGTCGGACGGATGCGCGTACGTCATCAGCTCGGCGTTCTTGAACTCGCCGGGCGTGCCGTCCCAGTCGCCGAGCCGCCAGACGGTCTGCGCGGCGGACGGGTCGCCGGTGAGGGTGAGGGTGTTCAGCGCCGTGGAGCCGCCCGCCGTCACCTTCACTTCCCGGGTGTGGACGGCGAGTTCGCCCTTGTAGACGGTCATCGTGTACGTCCCCGGCAGCATCCCCTTGCAGGAGAAGGCACCGGTGCCGGCCGCGGCCTTCGTCCAGTACTGGGCGTCCTTGTTGGCGAAGCCCACCGTGTAGGCGTACTTGGCGTCCATGCCCTTCAGGCCGACGCCCGCCACCTTGCCGCGGCCCGCCTTGCCGACCCAGCCGGTGATGCCGAGGCCGTCGGCCCAGGAGGTGTCGAGGTTCGCGGGGAACAGCGAGGACGCGGGGGTGCCGCCGTCCGTGAAGGACAGGACGTAGGGGCCCTGGAGACCGAAGCGCTGGGCCTCCGTCTGCGACTGGTTGTAGTGCAGGATCTCGTAGAGGCCGACGCCGAGGTCGTTCGAGTGGCGCAGCAGTGAGCGGTAGAACGGGCCGCCGGACGCCTTCTCGTGGTTGGAGCGGACCAGCCAGAGGCCGACGGAGCCGGTGGTGAAGCCGACGTAGTCGTAGTCGATGACCCGCTTGCCCGAGTAGTGCTTGGAGTGGGTCGAACCGTCCGCGCGCTTCCAGACGTCTCCCGCCTCGATGACCTTGTCCGAGGCCTCGATCCAGGTGTCCGAGCCCTCGTTCGGGAAGATCCCGGGCTTGAGCCGGACGATGTAGCGGGTCGCCGTGAAGGAGGCGTCCGCCTTGTCGGTCCACAGGTAGACGTTGTTCTGGCCGCTGCGGGCCGCGTACCACTGGGTGATCGCGCCGTGCACGGCCTTCACGAGGATCGTCGACCCGGTCTGCCGGATCGTGACGGTCGACGCGCCGAGGCCGGACTCGACGTGCGAGTGCCTGCCGCCGTACCCCTCGTACTCCTTGCCCTTGTGCACCAGGGACGTGATGTCGCCGGTCGACTTCGAGACCTTGAAGACCAGCGAGGCGCCCGTGTCGATCACGTAGTTCGAGCCGTCGTCCTTGTAGCCGAACGTCGCGGCGGACGCGGACGACAGGAGGCCGGTGCCGCCTGCGACGGCGGCGCCGGTGGCGGCGACACCGATCGCGGAGGCCCCGAGCACGCGTCTGCGTGTGGGGTGCTTCTTGTGCGTGCTCAAGGGGTCGGGCCCTTCGTGCTGGGATCCTTACGTCTCCCGGTCGCCACGCGTGCGGGAAAGGTTGCCGCGGCCTCGGAACTTTTTTACGAGTCGCCCTCGGACGCCGACTCGTCGCCCTCGTGCGGGGCGAAGTCACCCGCCACGGACAGCTGCTGGTCCCCTGCGGTGGCCGTCGCCGCGTAGCCGTCGTCCCCCGCGTCGCGCCCGCCGCGCTCATGGTTGTACTGCCCGGCGAACACCCACTCGCCCTTCGGGACCGTACGGCCCTCCTTGAGGACCCAGGTGTAGAGGAGGAAGCCGTCCTGCTCGCCAACGGTGAGGGTGAAGTCCTGCTCGGGCAGCGCGCGCCAGGCGCCGGTGGAGCTCACCCCGCCGGTCTGCTTGACCTTCAACTGGACGGTCAGCGCGGTGAGTTGCTCGTCCGTCCGGACGGTCACATTGCTCTGCGCCCAGAAGTCGTTGCTGTGCGGGTCGACCGAGCCGTCCGACCAGAGCGGGCCGTCCGTCTCGCCGTTCGCGGGCGCCAGGGTGGTGGCGGGCGCGGACGGGGACGGCGACTCGGGGCTGCTCGGTTCCCCGGACTTCGGCGGCGCGCTCTGCGTCGGGTCCACCGGCGGGACGGGGGCGCGGCTCGTCGCGTCCGGCGACGGGGTGGGCGTCGGCGAGACGGCGACCGTCTGCTGCGGGGAGGGTTCGTCCTTCACGGCGGAGGCGACCGCGTACCCGCCGACGGCCAGCACGCTCGCGACCGCCGCGGTGGCGCTGACGACCCGCACCCAGCCGAAGACCGGCGGGCGGGTGGCCCGGTGGTCGGGCCGGGTCTGCTCGGTCATGCCACGTTCGACGCGGGCCAGGATGCGCGCGCGGTCGGGTTCGTGCTGTCCGGCCGCCTCGTGCAGCCGGGCGCGCAGTTCGTCGTGCACGTCCCGCCGCATGGTCATCGGTTCCTCCCTCCGGCGTCACTGGTGCGTGCCATCGCCGCGTGCATCCTGGGCGGAGCACCCGGCGTGCCGAGCAGCCTTTGCAGCTCGGCCATTCCCTTCGAGGTCTGGCTCTTCACCGTACCCACCGAGATCCCCAGGGCGAGCGCCGTGTCCTTCTCCGAGAGGTCGAAAGCATGCCGCAGCACCACACAGGCCCGTTTGCGGAACGGAAGTCTACGCAACGCCTCCTGGACATCGACCACGCCCGCGACATCCGGGTTCTCGGTCTTCTCCTCGCGCTGCGACCAGAACAGGGCCACCCGCCGCCGCTCGCGGACCGCGCTGCGGATCCGGGTACGGGCGAGATTGGCGACGACTCCGCGGGCGTAGGCCACCGGATGATCGGCGGCGCGCACCCGGTCCCAGCGGTGCCACAGCGCCAGCAGCGCGTCCGCCGCCAGATCGTCGGCGGCGTCCGACTCACCCGTCAACAGGTGGGCGAGACGGGACAGTTCGGCGTAGTGACGCTCGAAGAAGGCATGGAACTCCACGGAGGCTGCGTCGTCGACGACTGTGCCCACGGGCGACCTCTCCTGGCTCTGCGTGGCATGTGGAAGACGTGTGATCGTCCGGAGATCATCCGGTCGAGATGCGGAAGCCTAGCAGTGATCGAACACCTGATTCGTACGAGGCTTCGAACACCGTGTGGCAGGTCGCACGGTGAGCAGCTCCGATTCCGTAACACGGGGAAAACCTGAAACGGGTTCGGCAGGGGAACAATCCAGCCAGCATCCGCACACTGATCAATCAGGCAGCAAGGAGTACGCGTCCATGTCCGATTCGCAGAAGGTGGCCGACCGGCCAAGTCCCGCGCCCTCCGGGGTGAGCAGCCTCGACCGGTTCTTCAAGATCTCCGAACGGGGCTCCACCTTCGGCCGTGAGATACGCGGCGGCTTCGCCACGTTCTTCACGATGGCCTACATCCTTGTCCTGAATCCGATCATCCTCGGCAGCGCGAAGGACAAGTTCGGCGACCAGCTCGACCCCGTCCAACTCACCACCGCCACCGCCCTGGTGGCCGCGGTGATGACGATCATCATGGGCATCGGCGGCAATCTGCCTCTCGCCCTCGCCGCCGGCCTCGGTCTCAACGCGGTCGTCGCCTTCCAGATCGCCCCGCTGATGAGCTGGGACGACGCGATGGGCCTCATCGTCCTCGAAGGCCTGCTGATCTGCGTGTTGGTGCTGACCGGCCTGCGCGAGGCCGTCATGCACGCCATTCCGCAGGCACTGAAGCAGGCGATCAGCGTCGGTATCGGCCTGTTCATCGCGTTCATCGGCTTCGTCGACGCCGGCTTCGTCACGCGTATCCCCGACGCAGCCAACACCACCGTGCCGGTTCAGCTCGGCGGCACCGGCTCGCTCACCGGGTGGCCGATCCTCGTCTTCTGCCTCGGAGTTCTGCTCACCATCGCGCTGCTCGCCCGGAAGGTGAAGGGCGCGATCCTGATCAGCATCGTCGCCATGACGATCGTCGCGCTCATCATCAACTCGATCGCCGACGTCAAGGCGTGGGGGCTGACCACGCCGGAGTGGCCCGACAAGATCGTCGACACCCCGGACTTCGGACTCATCGGCCAGTTCAGCCTGTTCGGCGCGTTCAGTGCGACCGACGTGGGTGTCATCACCGTCATCCTGCTGATCTTCACGCTGATCCTGTCGGACTTCTTCGACACCATGGGCACGGTCGTCGGCATCAGCGCGGAGGCGGGCCTCCTCGACGAGCAGGGCAAGGTCCCGAACCTCGGCCGTGTCCTCCTCATCGACGGTGCGGCCGCGGTCGCCGGCGGTGCGGCGTCCTCGTCCTCCGCGACGTCGTACATCGAGTCGGCGGCGGGCGTCGGGGAGGGGTCGCGCACGGGCTTCTCGAACCTCGTCACCGGTGGGCTCTTCGCGCTCGCCCTGTTCCTCACGCCGCTGCTGACCATCGTTCCGCTCCAGGCGGCGGCGCCCGCGCTGGTCGCCGTGGGGTTCCTGATGATGACCCAGGTCAAGCACATCGACTGGGACAAGTACGAGATCGCGATTCCGGCGTTTCTCACCATCGCCGTGATGCCCTTCACGTACTCGATCACCAATGGCATCGGGGCGGGGTTCCTGGCGTATGTGGTGATCAAGTCGGTGCTCGGGAAGGCGAAGGAGGTTCACTGGTTGCTGTGGGGTGCGGCGGCGTTGTTCCTGGTGTACTTCGCTATTGACCCCATTGAGCAGGTTCTCGGGGTGTAGCCCCTGACGGGGCGTTACTCAACCGCCGCTTGCATCATCGCCTTGGCTACGGGGGCCGCCAGGCCGTTGCCGCTTACTTCGGAGCGGGCCGCGTCCGACTGCTCGACCATCACCGCCACTGCTACCTCCTTGTCCCCGGACTTGGCGTAGGACGTGAACCAGGCGTACGGGGTCTTGCTGTTGTTCTCGCCGTGCTGGGCCGTGCCGGTCTTGCCGCCTACCGTGGCGCCCGATATCTGGGCGTTGGTGCCGGTGCCCTTGGAGACGACCGTTTCCATCGCGGACTGCAATTGTTCTGCGGTGTCGGAGCTGACGATGCGGGTGGTGTTGGTGTTGTCGTCGTAGTTCTCCAGGGCGTCGCCGCCGCTGTCGGTGATCTCGGAGACCATGTGCGGGGTGACCAGCTCGCCGCCGTTGGCTATGGCGGCGGACACCATGGCCATCTGCAACGGCGTGGCCGTGACGTCGAACTGGCCGATGCCCGTCAGTGCGGTCTGCGCCTTGTCCATCCCGGACGGGTAGACGCTGGGATAGGCCCGCACCGGTACGTCCTGGGTCTCGTCGTTGAAGCCGAACTTCTCGGCCATGGACTTCAGCTTGTCCTGGCCGAGGTCGACGGCCATCTTGCCGAAGACGTTGTTGCAGGAGTACTGCAGCGCGGTGCGGATGGTGGCGTTCTCGCAGGGGGCGGACGCGTTCTCGTTGTCCAGGGTCCTTGTCGTGCCCGGCAGGGGGTACGGGTTGGGGCTGTCCGTCTTCTCGTCGACCGACGAGTACAGCCCGTCCTCCAGCGCGGCAGCCGCGACGACCAGCTTGAAGGTAGAGCCCGGCGGCAGCGGCTGGCGCAGGGCGCGGTTCGTGAGCGGCTTGTCGGAGTCCGCGTTGAGCTGCTTCCAGGCCGTCCCGGCGGTGTCCGCGTCGGTCAGCGACGTCGGGTCGTACGAGGGGGTCGACACGACTCCCAGGATCTTGCCGGTCTTCGGGTCGATCGCGACGGCCGCGCCCTTCTTGTCGCCGAGAGCTTCGTACGCCGCCTTCTGCACGTCCGGCTCGATCGTCGTGACCACGTTGCCCGGATCGGCCCGCTTGTCGGTGACCGTGTCCATCAGGGTCTTCAGCCGGGTGTCCGTGCCGTTGAGCAGGTCCTGGTAGATGCCCTCCAACTGCGTGGGCGCGTAGCTCTGCGAGGCGTAGCCCGTCACCGCGGCGTACAGCTCGCCGTCGGTGTACGTGCGTTTGTACGCGAGGTCGCTGCCCTTCGTCCGTGCCGAGCCGGTGATCGCGTCACCGGCCACGATGATGTTCCCGAGCGGCGACGAGTACGTCTCGATCGCATTCCGCCGGTTCTTGCTGTCGTCCGCGAGTGCCTGGCCGTCGTAGAACTGCACCCAGGTCGCCCTGACCAGCAGAGCGAACACCAGCAGCAGCGTGAAGACCGATACGCGCCTGATCGTCTTGTTCATCCCGCCAAGAAGACGACCGGGGCATTGCGGAGGGTTCCGTTCCGCCCACTTTTCTCATCGGGTGTTCATGAAGCCGGCCGGGGTGACTTCAGGAAGCCCGCCTCGTACGCGGCGATCACCGCCTGCGTACGGTCCCGCGTGCCGGTCTTCGCCAGGACCGCCGCCACGTGCGTCTTCACGGTGGCCGGGCCGACCTCCATGTGCCGCGCGATCTCCGCGTTGGTCAGCCCGGCCGCCATGAGCCGCAGCACCTCGCTCTCCCGTCCGGTGAGCTTCGCCACCCAGGCGGGCGGAGCGGTGTGCACGCGCGCGTGCTCGGTCGCCAGGGTCCGTACGGCGGACGGGAACAGCAGGCTGTCGGTGCGCGCGACCAGCCGTACCGCCTGCACGAGCGTGTCGGCGTCCGCCCGCTTGAGCAGGAACCCGGCGGCTCCGGCGCGCAGGGCTTCGTACACATAGGAGTCGTTCTCGAAGGTGGTGACGACGACTATGCGGGGCGGTGCGTCGAGCGTCGCGAGGATCTGTTCGGTGGCCCGAATGCCGTTGGCCTCCGGCATGCGGACGTCCATGAGGACTACGTCGGGTTGGAGGTTCCGTACGACCGATACCGCCTCCGCGCCGGTGGCCGCCTCGCCTATGACCTCCATGTCCGGTTCGGCGGAGAGGATCGCGCGTAGGGCGGTGCGGACCATGCGCTCGTCGTCGGCCAGGACGACGCGGATTGGTGGGGTGGTCATGTGGGGCCTTTTCTTGGCAGGCGTACGTGTAGGCGCCAGGTGTTATCGACGGGGCCTGCTTGGGCGGTGCCGCCGAGTAGGTGGGCGCGGTCGGTGATACCGCGCAGTCCATGACGGCCGTCGGCATGTCGATCGTCTGCGGGTTCGTTGTGGCTGGTCGCGCAGTTCCCCGCGCCCCTATAGGGCGCTGCAGCAGAGCTAGTCAGTCGGTTCTCCAGGGTTATGTCCAGGTCCTCGCCTGCGGGCTTGATGTGGAGGGTCACTTGCTTGTCGACGGCGTGCTTCAGGGCGTTGTTGAGGCCCTCCTGCACGATGCGGTACGCCTCTCGGGAGACGACCGGCGGGAGGGTCTCGGGGGCGACCTCGATGGTGGCCGTGATGCTTAGTCCGGTCGCGCGGGTGCGGTGCAGGAGGTCGTCGAGGTCGGTGGCGAGGGTGGGGGCGGGGGCGGTGGGGGAGTCGCCGTTGCGCAAGACGCCCAGGACGGCGTCCAGTTCGGTCACTGTGCGGCGGGTGGTGTCTTCGATCGCGGCTAGGGCCTCGCGGACGAAGTCCGGGTCGGTGTCGAGGACGCGGCGGGCCGCGCTGGCCTGGAGGGTGACGGCGCTCAGGGCGTGGCCGACGGAGTCGTGGAGTTCGCGGGCGAGCCGGTTGCGTACGGCGAGGTCGGCGGCGCGTGCCTCGGCGGCTGCGAGCCGGTCCTCGGGGGTGGGGCCGAGCAGGGCGGGTGCCCAGTGGGCGAGCAGTGCCCCGGACGCGGCCGCGCAGGCGGCGAGCGCGACGAGTATCGCCGCTCCCGCGGCCGGTGCGAGCGCCAACGCCCAGGTGTGGTCGAGTGCTTCGGGTAGCCCGAGCGGGGAGTCGCGCAGCCCGGCGATGACCGGCAGCACGATCAGTACGACGGCGAACGGCGGCACCGCGAGCGACATCCCGGCGATGATCCCGCCGAACCCGAGGTGCAGCGTGAACCAGGCCGCCGTCCGCCCCTTCGCGGACCGGCTCCGTGCGGGGCCGTCGGCGAGCCGGTCCCCGTCCACACCGCACAGCGACCGCACGGCGGCGACCTCGAGCGGCCGGGTCAGCGGGAACAGGGAGGTGAGGGCAGCCAGGGGCAACCCCAGGGCGAACGAGGCGAGTTGGAGGGTGAAGGAGTCGAACACGCTCGTGGCGCCCGTCGCCGGGCCGACGACCACCGAGCCGACGAGGACGTACGGCATCGCGAGCGCGCCGCCGAGGATCAGATGGATCCAGCGGCGGCGGGCCCGACGGCCGAACAGGAACCGGGCGAACGTGCTCACGCCGGTTGCTTCGCCGCGGCGGAAGAGGCGTCCCTCGTCCCGGCGGACCGCTCCGCGAGGAAGTGGGCGCCGAGGGTCGCCACCAGGATGCCGACGATCATCTGGCCAGCGTAGGCGAGGTGCATCACCGGCGTCGGGCGGTCGGAGATGTCGTCCACCCCCGTCAGGGACGCGAGCGCCAGCCAGCCGCCCCAGCAGGCCGTGGCACCCGAACCGACCCAGGCGAGGGCGAGCGGCGTCTGCACGGGCAGCGCCGGGGCGCTCCGGAAGGCGAGCAGCCAGGCGCCGGCCACGGCGGCGACGAGGAAGAGGGCCGTCATGGCTTCCAGGACGTAGAAGTCGGAGGTTCGGTCACCGGCCCGTCCCGCGCTGAGCCCGGCCGTACCGCCGAAGGCCCACAGCAGGTGCAGGGTGAGCGGCAGCAGGGCGAGTACGGCGGCGGCGCCCGCGGTGACGCGCTGGGCGGCGCCGACCGTACTCAGCGGCAGCTCCCACACGCGTCCGCGCCAAAGATGGCCCCAGCGGTCGCGGGCGTACAGCACGAACAGTCCGCCGAGGGCCAGTCCCTGCACGATGAACCCGGTGTACACGACCCCGAACACCCACTCGTCGAGGAAGGGCTTCCGCCCGGTGTCGGCGGCCGTGGACACGCTCCCGCCAAGCGCCCTCACGAGGAGCTGCAACGGAAACCCGGTCATGATCGGCGCGAGCAGCCCGGTCGCGACCCACACCGGAAACGCCAGCAGCCACGCGGGCACCCGCAGCCCCCACGGCCGGGTCAGCACCAGCGCCAGCACGATGACGGCGCTGTCCAGCACCATGGAGACGCTGTTGGCGACGGCCATCGACGTCCGGTGCTCCAGCAGCGAACTGCCGTCCGGAATCCCCACCCGGCTCCCGGCGACCCAGGCGACCTTGAGGGCGAGATACGGCACGCAGGAGACGACGGCGACGGCGCGGAGGAGCCGGCGGGGCTTGGTGGCGACGAGTGACGTGGTCATACGTCCACGCTCCCGTGCGGAGCCCGACCGGCACGTCCTGCGCCACGACGATCCGCCTCCGCCGCACGGGGGAGGAGCCCCAGCCCCAGCATCAGCCCGAGCTTGGCCCAGCCTCAGCCCTCCAGCGTCAGCACGACCTCGTCGATCTCCTCGCCCCGCGCGTTCGCGAAGCCCCTTTCCCGGCCCGTCAGCCGGAAGCCGCACCGCGCCAGCACGCGCACCGACCCCGCGTTGTCCGCCGCGGCCCGTGCGTACAGCGGACGTTCAGGGGCCTGAGTCAGCAGCACCCGAAGGGCCGCCGTGGCGATACCCCGCCCCCAGTACGCCCGGTCGATCCAGTACGTCACCTCACGCTCGCCCGGTTCCCCGAACACCGCCACGTGCCCCACCACGTCACCGTCCGCCAGGACCGTGCGCTGGACGACGCCGGCCAAGGACCGGATCCGCTTCCAGTGGGCGTCGAAGGCGTCCCGGTCGGCCGGGTCCTTAGCGGTGAAGGCCGCCATCCACACGGCCTCCGGGTCCATCATCTGCCGGTAGAAGACGGGCAGGTCGCTGTCGTGAATCTCGCGGAGTTCCACATCCATGGCGTCAGAGCCTACGGGTGGCCAGTGTCAGCCGGTCCCGCGCGTCGAACAGCGCGTCCTTCACCATCTGCTCATGGGCCGGGGTCAGCCGCGCCACCGGTACCGAGCAGCTGATCGCGTCGCGGGCCGGGGTGCGGTACGGGATCGCGACGCCGAAGCAGCGCAGCCCCAGCGTATTCTCCTCGCGGTCGACGGCGAAGCCCTGCTCCCGGACCTGGTGCAGCTCCTCGATGAGCTTCTCGCGGTCCGTGATCGTGTTCTCGGTGAGGGCGGGCAGCGTCTCCGGGAGCATCTTGCGGACCTGTTCGTCCGAGTACGTGCTCAGCAGCGCCTTGCCGAGGGACGTGGAGTGGGCCGGGAGGCGGCGGCCGACCCTAGTGAAGGGGCGGAGGTAGTGCTGGGACTGGCGGGTGGCCAGGTAGACGACGTTCGTGCCGTCCAGGCGGGCCAAGTGGATGGTTTCCGTCGTGTCGTCCGACAGGCGGTCCAGCGTCGGACGGGCCGCCGCGACCACCTCGTCCCCGTCGATGTACGAGGTGCCGACGAGCAGCGCCCGTACCCCGATCCCGTACCGCGTGCCCGTCGCGTCCGTCTCCACCCAGCCCAGCTCGACCAGTGTGCGCAGCAGCATGTAGAGGCTGGACTTGGGGTACCCGACGGCCTCCTGGACCGCCGCGAGGGAGTGCATTCCGGGGCGTCCGGCGAAATACTCGAGCAGTTCAACAGTCCTCACCGCGGACTTGACCTGCGCTCCGCCCCCCGTCTCGCCAGCCGACATCGCCCTTGACCCCTTCGTTCGACGGGAAATAGTCTCCAACAGCATATTCACCATCAGAGACAGCGTTCAGTATATCGAACGACCCTGGTGAATGACCCAGTACTGCGGCATTACATGTGTGGAGGGACCCGCGGTGGCAGCAGCACCAGTCTGGAGTGTCGACCCCCGAACCGGGAAGCAGCGGGAACAGGTTGCGGTGGAGGCCACAGCCCAGGAGGTGGACGCCGCCGTCCGTGCCGCGCACGACGCGCGCGGGGCCCTGGCCGACCGCACGGTCCGCTCGGCCTTCCTGCGGACCGCCGCCGACCGGCTCGAGGCGGCCAAGGACCAGCTCGTCGAGGCCGCCGACGCGGAGACCGCGCTCGGCCCGGTCCGGCTGACCGGGGAACTCGCTCGCACCTGCTACCAGCTGCGTGCCTTCGCCGACATCGTCGACGAGGGCGCCTTCCTCGACGTCGTCATCAACCACCCCGACGCCACCGCGACCCCGCCGATCCCGGACCTGCGCCGCTACAAGGTGCCCCTCGGCGTCGTCGCCGTCTACTCGGCGTCCAACTTCCCCTTCGCCTTCTCGGTCGCCGGCGGCGACACCGCGAGCGCGCTGGGCGCGGGCTGCCCGGTGGTCGTCAAGGCCCACCCCGACCACCCGGGCCTGTCCGAGCTGGTCGCGGCCGTACTGCGGGCCGCCGCCGCGGCGCACGGCATCCCCGCGGGCGTCGTCGGCCTCGTCCACGGCTTCGAGGCGGGCATCGAGCTGATCAAGCATCCGCAGGTCGCTGCGGCCGGGTTCACCGGTTCGGTACGAGGCGGGCGTGCCCTCTTCGACGCGGCTGCCGCGCGGCCGGTCCCGATCCCCTTCCACGGCGAGCTGGGTTCGCTGAACCCCGTGCTCATCACCGAGGCCGCCGCCGCCGAGCGTGCGGAGGCCATCGGCACGGGGCTGGCCGGTTCGATGACGCTGGGCGTCGGACAGTTCTGTGTGAAGCCCGGGCTCGTGCTGGCGCCGCAGGGCGCTGCGGGCGACCGGCTGCTCAAGTCGCTGACGGAGGCGGTCAGCGACACGGAGGCGGGCGTTCTGCTCGATCACCGGATGCGCGACAACTTCGTGGCCGGGATCGCCGAGCGGACCGAACTGCCCGACGTGGACTCGCCGGTGACGCCGGGCGCGGGCGGGGAGCACACCGTCAGCGCGGGGTTCCTCACGGTGCCTGCCGAGAAGCTGACCAGTGAGGGGGCGTACGACCTGCTGCTGGAGGAGTGCTTCGGGCCGGTCACCGTGGTGGCCCGCTACGAGGACGAGGCCGAGGCGAAGGGCGTGCTGTCCCGGCTGCCGGGGAATCTGACGGCGACGGTTCATGTGTCGTCGGAGGAGGCGGCGGGAGAGGGGCGGGGGCCCGAACTGCTTGCGGAGCTGACGCCGCTGGCTGGGCGTGTGCTGGTCAATGGGTGGCCGACGGGGGTCGCGGTGGCGCCCGCGCAGCATCATGGAGGGCCCTACCCGGCTACGACGTCGACCTCTACTTCGGTGGGCGGTACGGCTATTGAGCGGTGGCTGCGGCCGGTTGCTTATCAGGGGGCGCCTGAGGCGCTGCTTCCTGCGGAGCTTCGGGACGAGAATCCGCTGGGGTTGCCTCGACGGTTCAACGGGCGTCTGGAGCGGTAGCGCCGTTGGGGTGCGGGTTGTTCGCGGGCTGCGGGCTGGCTGTGGCTGGTCGCGCAGTTCCCCGCGCCCCTGAGTAGCTCCACTTGGCCTGAGACACTGGAGCGATGGACGTGGAAATTCCCGAACTGCCTTTCCCTCTCCGTACTTACGGACCCGACGGGCACTGGGCCTACGAGGACGGGATCCTCAGTGGGTGGGCCGGGGCCCGGCAGGATCGGTTTGTGCCGCCCACCGGTGAGGCCCTGGACCCGGCGTCCGATGCGCCGCGGCTGTTGGGGGCGCCTGTGGGGGACTTTCAGCTGATTGCTCGGGTCACCGTCGGGTTTGCCGCGGCCTTTGACGCGGGGGTGTTGTACGTCCATGTCGGGGAGCGGGCCTGGGCGAAGTTGTGTCTGGAGTACTCCCCGGATGTGCCGACCGTGTGCACGGTGGTCACCCGGGGGCATTCCGATGACGCCAACTCCTTCACTGTGGAGGGCAGTTCGGTCTGGCTCCGGGTGAGCCGGACCGGGCGTTCCTTCGCCTTCCATGCCTCCCGTGACGGTGAACGCTGGACCTTCGTGCGGCTGTTCACGCTGGGCGACGCGGAGGAGACGGGCGCTGCTCTGGTCGGCTTCATGTCGCAGTCGCCGATGGGGGAGGGGTGCGTGGTGACGTACGACCACATCGAGTTCAGGCCGGACTGGCCGAAGGATCTGCGGGACGGCAGCTGAGCAGGAGCGTCACCGTCAGCAGGGTCGCGCTGATCCCGAGGCTCAACCGCATGCCGGCCACGAAACCGTCGGAGATCAGCGTCCCGAACGCGGCGATCCCCAGGGCTCCGGCCATCTGCCGTGCCGAGTTGAGCACTCCGGCAGCAAGTCCCGCCCGCTCGGCGGGCACGGCGTCCATCATCGCCGCGGTGAGCGGCGGCACCGTCAGGGCGCAGCCCAGTGCCATGGGGACGAGGAGCAGGGCCACCAGGGCGGGAGGCGTGCCGGCGTCGACGTACAGCAGGACGAGCAGTCCTACGACGGCCAGTGCCTGTCCCACCACCATGGGCAGGCGTGTGCCGTGGCGGCTCGCGAGCTTGCCCGCCAGCACGTTCGTCACGGCGATCAGCCCGGTCATCGGCAGGAACATCAGTCCGGCGGCCAGCGCCGAGCGGCCCTGAACCTGCTGGAAGAAGAGCGAGAAGACGAACACCATGCTGTAGAAGGCCACGCTGACCGCCGCTCCCGTGGCGACCGTCACCGCGACGGTCCGGTTGCGGAACAGGCCGAGGGGGACGACCGGGTGGGGCCGGCGTGCCTCGATCCAGAAGAACGCGACAGCGGCGACCACTGCCACGGCCAGCGCCGCCCATCCCGCCGTGCCGCCCTCGATCACCGCGAACGTCAGTGCCGTGAGCGCCACCACCGCCGTCAGCTGGCCGGGCAGGTCGAGCGGTGCCGGACGGCGCTGTGAGCGCGGGGCCCGGACCAGCAGCACGAGGATCAGGGCACCGACCGGCAGGTTGACGAAGAAGATCCCGCGCCAGTCCCAGGCCGTCGTCAGCGCACCGCCCGCCACCGGACCCAGCGCCACCGCCACCGAACCGCCCGCAGCCCACACGGCCACCGCGCGGGCCCGCCGCGCCGGATCGGCGTACGCCTGCCGCACCAGCGCGAGCGAGGCCGGCAGGACCACGGCCGCCGCCACGCCCTGCACCACACGCGCGCCGATCAGGGTGGCCAGATTCGGCGCCAGGCCACAGGCCGCCGAGGCGAGCGTGAAGACGGCGGCCCCGAGCGCGTACGCCCGGCTCGCCCCCGCTCGGTCCGAGAACGCCCCGGTGGACAGCATCAGCGAGGCGAAGGCCAGCGTGTAGGCGTTGACCACCCACTGGAGGCCGGACATTCCGCCGCCGAGAGAGGAACCGATCGCGGGCAGGGCCACGTTCACGATGGACGCGTCGAGGCAGACCAGCGCGAAGCCGAGGAGGCCGGCGGTGAGGGTCAGGGCGGAGGAGGGCTTCTTGGGTCCCAACTCGTCAGGGGTGACGGCGAGTTCGTCGTCCTGCACAGGGCGGTTCGTTGACATGCCCTCCATGCTGCGGATCCGGGCCGCCGTACAGTAGTGGCCGGAATGCCAAGCACCCGGAGGTTCTGGTCATGCCCCAGCCGCGGACCCCGCGCAGGATCGCCGTCGTCGCGCCCTCGCCCGTGTCGATGTTCAACCTCGCCATTCCGGAGATGCTGTTCGGCAAGGTGGAGGTGGACGGTGAGCCGGGCTACGAAGTGGTCATCTGTGCGGCGGAGCCGGGTCCGGTGCCCACCAGCGGCGGACTCGACCTGTATGTACGGCGTGGACTCGACGCCGTGCGGGAGGCGGACACGGTGCTCGTCGCGGGGACCGGGGAACCCTTCGAGCCGGAGTCGCGGATCGTCACCGCCGTACGCGAGGCCGCCGCCGACGGCAAGCGGATCGCGTCCCTGTGCACCGGCGCCTTCCAGCTCGCCGAGGCCGGTCTGCTGCACGGGCGCAGGGCCACGACGTACTGGGCGCACGCCGAGGAACTGCGCCGCCGGTATCCGCAGGTCGACCTGCGCGGAGACGTGCTGTACGTCCAGGACGGGCCGTATCTGACCTCCTCCGGCTACGCCGCCGGCATCGACCTGTGCCTGCACATCATCCGCACCGACTACGGCGCCGCCGTCGCCAACGAGGTCGCCCGGCGGGCCCTCGTCGCGCCCGTACGGCCGGGTGGCCAGACCCAGTTCACCCAGACCCCGCTGCCGCCGGAGCGCGGCAATGCCTGCGCCGACACCCGCGGCTGGGCCATGCGCAACCTCGACAAGCCGCTCACCCTCACCGAGCTGGCCCGGCACGCGGGCGTGAGCGTGCGCACCCTGACCCGCCGGTTCCACGCCGAGAGCGGGGTCAGCCCCCTGCAGTGGCTGCTGCATCAGCGCATCGAGCGCGCGAAGGAACTCCTGGAGACCACTTCCCTGCCCATGGACCAGGTGGCCCGCTCCTGCGGCCTGGGCACCGCCGACTCCCTCCGCGCCCACGTGGTCCGCCGCACCGGCCTCACCCCGAGCGCTTATCGGGCCCAGTTCAGCCGTCTCGGAACCGGAGCGGGGCCTCTCACGTCCCAGGTGGCATGATCAGGGAGCCGCTGACCGGAAACCGCGTGATCCGTACCGTCCTGCCCGCCGAGGCGGATACCGTCGCAGCGCTGCATGCGCGGGCCCGGGCGACGTACTACCCGGGCGGGGTCCCGGACGACGGCACCGACTGGATCGCCGCCTGGCGGGGCGTGATCCGGCGGCCGGACGCTCATGTGCTGTGTGCCGTCGAGTGCGGCCGTATCGCCGGCGTCGCGTCCTTCCGCACTCCCGAGGGCGCCCCCGCGGAATCGGTCACGCTGTTCCAGTTCCATGTCGACCCCGACCACTGGGGTTCCGGCGTCGGCACGGCCCTGCACACGGCCTGTGTCGAGCAGTGGCGGGTCGATGGCAAGCGCACCGCCGTACTCGATGTGCATGTCGACAACCAGCGGGCCCGGGCCTTCTACGGGCGCCGGGGCTGGGTCGCGGAGCCGTTCGACGGGAGTCGTCATCTGCGGCTGCACCTCATGATCGGCGGGGAATGAAAACGGCCGCTTGAACGTTCACACACTCCGGCGGAGGGAGCCTCCGATCCCGTACGACCTGGAGAGAGAGCCGAGACATGCGCGTCGAGATCTGGAGTGACATCGCCTGCCCCTGGTGCTACGTCGGCAAGGCCCGCTTCGAGAAGGCGCTCGCGGCCTTCCCGCACCGGGACCAGGTCGAGGTGGTGCACCGGTCCTTCGAGCTGGACCCCGGCCGGGCCAAGGGCGACACCCAGCCCGTGATCACGATGCTCACCAAGAAGTACGGCATGAGCGAGGCCCAGGCGCAGGCCGGTGAGGAGAACCTCGGTGCGCAGGCCGCCGCCGAAGGACTCGACTACCGCACCCGCGGCCGGGACCACGGCAACACCTTCGATCTGCACCGGCTGCTCCACTTCGCCAAGGAGCAAGGCCGGCAGGACGAACTGATCCAGGTCTTCTACCGGGCCAACTTCGCCGAGGAGCGCTCCCTCTTCTCCGAGGGCGACGAACGGCTGGTGGAGCTGGCCGTGGAGGCCGGGCTCCTCGCGGCCGATGTCCGTAAGATCCTCGCCGACCCGGAGGCGTACGCCGACGACGTCCGCGCCGACGAGCGCGAGGCCGCCGAACTGGGCGCGAACGGCGTGCCCTTCTTCGTCCTCGACCGCAAGTACGGCGTCTCCGGCGCCCAGCCCTCCGAGGCCTTCGCCCAGGCTCTGACGCAGGCATGGGGCGAGCGGTCCCCGCTCAAGCTCGGCGGCGGGGGAGACGAGGCAGAGGCCTGCGGTCCGGACGGCTGCGCGGTGCCGCAACACTGACATCAGCCCTGAACTCGCAGGTCAGGGGTGATGTATAAGCGTTCCTTCGCGGTACCACGTAAAGATACGCAATGGACTACGACTTCATCGGGGCCCAGAGTGGACCCATGGAGACCTTCGAGAGCCTGGTCCGTTCCGAGTTCGCCCCGAAGAGCATCTACCTCAACACCGCGAGCACCGGGCTGATGCCGGCCCGGACGGTGGCCGCCATGAGCGCCGCCGTGGAGGCCTCGGCGGCCGGGCGGCCGACCGACATGTTCGCCGACGTCGAGGCCGCCCGCGCCTCCTTCGCGCGTCTGACCCGGGTGCCCGACCGCCGGGTGGCGGCGGGCGCCTCGGTCGCCGTCTACACCGGCCTGATCGCCGCCTCCCTGCCCGCGGGCGCCGAAGTCCTCACCGCCGACGCCGACTTCAGCTCCACGGTGACCCCGTTCCACATCCGCGGCGACCTCAAGGTGCGCACGGTGCCGCTGGAGCGGATCGCCGACTCCGTGCGGCCCGGCACCGCGCTGGTCGCGGTGAGCGCCACGCAGTCGGCCGACGGCCGGATCGCCGACCTGCCCGCGATCCGGGCCGCCGCGCACGAGCACGGGGCGCGTACCTACATCGACGCGTCCCAGGCCACCGGCTGGCTGGACCTCGACGCGGACGACTACGACTACGTCTCCTCCGTCGCCTTCAAGTGGCTCGTCTGCCCGCGCGGCGTCGCCTTCCTGGTCGTCCCGGAGGACCTCGGCGGTCTCCCCCCGGTCTTCGCCGGCTGGGTCGCGGGGGAGGAGCCCTGGGACAGCTGCTACGGCCCGGTCGAGGAACTCGCCCACTCCGCACGGCGGTTCGACGAGAGCCCGGCACTCTTCGCCTACGCCGGCGCCCGCCACTCCCTCGCCCTGCTGGAGGAGATCGGTGTGGACGCCGTGCGCGCCCACGACCTTGCCCTCGCCGACCGCTTCCGCACCGGTCTTGCCACCCTCGGCCACGAACCCGTGCCCGCCCCCGGCTCGGCGATCGTCTCCGTGCCCGGTCTCGGCCACCGCCAGCCCGAGCTGAGCAGCGCCGGAATCGAGGTCTCCGACCGCGCCGGCAACCTGCGCGCGGCCTTCCATCTGTACAACACGACGACCGACGTCGACCGGCTGCTGGACGCCCTGTCTGCCTGAACCACTGGCGCGGGCCCGCCGAGGACGCTAGGAAGGGGCATCGGGGGTGGTGGTGCCGTGGAGTCCACGGGCAATACGTCCGTCGAGCTGCCCGCAGACGCGGAGCTGCACCGGCGGCTGGTCTACGGGGACGAGTCCGCGCTGGCCGAGGCGTACACGGCGTACGGCGGCCTGGTGCGGCGCGTAGCCATGCGGGTCACCCGCAGCCCGGCCGCCGCCGAGGACGTGGCGCAGGAGGTCTTCGCCCAGCTGTGGAGCAGGCCGTACGCCTTCGACGCACGCCGCGGCTCGCTGCGCACCTGGCTGTCCATGCTGTCCCACCGGCGGGCCGTGGACTGGGTGCGCAGCGAGGCCCGGCACCGCAAGGACGCCCGCGCCGACGACTCCGCGCTGCACGCCATCCCCGACACCGGACCCGGCCCCGACGAGACGGTCGTCGACCGGGAGCGCTCCCTGCTGCTGCACTCCGCCCTCGCCGAACTACCGCAGCCGCAACGCGAGGTCGTCCACCTCGCCTACTTCGCCGGCCGCACCTACCGGCAGGCCGCGGTGGAACTGGGGATACCGGAGGGCACGGCCAAGACCCGGCTGCGCACCGCACTGCGCACCTTGGCGGAAACTTTGGCCGACCCACCCGACCCGGGTCTCGAAAGGGGCGCATGATGGCGGGAGGGGTACTCGCACCGAAGAGGCACAACGAACAGGCAGGGGAGGAGGCGCGCGATGACCGACGATCATGAGGTGGTACGTGACCTGCTCGTCGCCTGGGGCTTCGGCGTCCTCGACCCGGCCGACGAGCGGACGGTCCGGACGCACCTGGCCGGGTGCGAGAGCTGCGCGGCGGAGGCGGCACGGCTGCGGGAGACCGTACGACTCCTGGACGGGCCGCCGCTGAACGCTCCCGCACAGCCGGCCGAGGGCGCGCTCTCCCTCGCCCTGCGGACCCGCCCGGCCGCCTTCCGGGCCGCCGCGCACGCCGCCCCCTACGCCGCCACCGTCGCCGGGCTCAAGGCTCTGCTGCCCGAACTGGAGGGCCGGTGGGCCACACCGGTCGTGCACGACTGGGACGCGCATGCCACCGTCGCCCACCTCCTCGCCGCCGACGAGCACCTGGCGGGCCTGCTGGGCGTCGAGGCGCGCGTGCCGCGCTCGCGGATCGAGGAGGGCACGCCCTGGGAGGACGCCTGGAACCGCCGTACCGCCGAGGTCATCGCCCACGAGCACGGCCGTACGCCCCAGGAGACCGTGGCCGACTGGGCCGCGCAGGCGGACGCGCTGCTCGGCACGCCCGAGGCCCGCGACGCCGAACTCGCCGCACGCGCCATGACGTTGATGGGGATGCGGCTGCCCGTCGCCGATCACTTCCTGGTGCGCGCCTTCGAGACGTGGATCCACACCGACGACATCGGCCGCGCCCTCGGCCTCGCCGTCCCGCCGCCGCCCCAGGAGCACTTGGGGCAGCTGGTCCGCCTCGCCGTCCGGGTCCTCGGCCTGTCCCTCGGACCCACCGCGCCCCCGGTGCTGTTCTCGGTCATCGGGGGCGAGGAGTGGGTGCTGGGCTCCGATGCCGAGCCCGTACAGGCCGAACTCACCCTCGACCCCGTCGACTTCTGCCTGCTCGTCGGCGGGCGGTACGCCCCGGAGACGGTGCCGAGGGGAGAAACGGGCGACGCGGCCGCCGTACGGAACGTACTGGAGCGGGCCGCGTCGCTGTCGTGGCTGTGAGATCACCTCACGGAGATCACTTCACGGGCGTGAAGTCCCTCGCGCCGATGCTGCATTCTCCGGGGGACAACCCCCGGACCCCCGGCCGGGTTCGGCTCAGCGGACGGGAGAGAAATCCCTTGCTCCGATGAACGTCGGCCGCCGGATCGGCGCCGCGAACGGATCGACCGCCGCGTTCTCCACGCTGTTGAACACGATGAACACGTTGCTGCGCGGGAACGGCGTGATGTTGTCGCCCGACCCGTGCATGCAGTTGCAGTCGAACCAGGTCGCCGAACCCGCCCGGCCGGTGAACAGCTTGATGCCGTACTCACTGGCCATCGAGGTCAGCGCCTCGTCGGACGGGGTGCCCGCGTCCTGCATCTGGAGGGACTGCTTGTAGTTGTCCTTCGGCGTGGCCCCCGCACACCCGAGGAACGTCTTGTGCGACCCCGGCATGATCATGAGGCCGCCGTTGGTGTCGTAGTTCTCGGTCAGCGCGATCGAGACGGACACCGTGCGCATGTTCGGCAGACCGTCCTCGGCGTGCCAGGTCTCGAAGTCGGAGTGCCAGTAGAAGCCGCTGGCCCCGAAGCCGGGCTTGACGTTGATCCGCGACTGATGGACGTACACGTCCGAGCCGAGGATCTGCCGGGCCCGTCCGACGACCCGCTCGTCCCGCACCAGCGCGGCGAACAGCTCGCTGATCCGGTGCACTTCGAAGACCGAGCGGATCTCCTGGGACTTGGGCTCGACGATGGACCGCTCGTCGGCGCGGATCGCCGGGTCGGTGACGAGCCGCTCCAACTCCTGGCGGTAGACGGTGACTTCGTCCTCGGTGATGATCTGCTCGAGAGCGAAGAAGCCGTCCCGCTCGAACGACTGGAGATCGGCCGCCGAGAAGGGTCCCGGCGTGCCGGGAGCCGACCAGACGACCGGGTCCTGGCGGGGTACGGCCACCTCGGCGGCGCCTCGGGTGGGGTACAGGTCCGTGATCGTGGTCATGAGTGGTCAGCCCTCCTCGGTCAGCAGCGGGTACACGCCGTTCTCGTCATGGTCCTCCCGGCCGGTCACGGGCGGGTTGAAGACACAGATGCAGCGGAAGTCCTCCTTGATCCGCATCGTGTGCCGCTCGTGACCGTCGAGGAGGTACATGGTCCCGGGCGTGATCGTGTACTTCCGCCCGGTCTCGTCGTCGGTCAGCTCGGCCTCGCCCTGCACGCATACGACGGCCTCGATGTGGTTCGCGTACCACATCGACGTCTCCGTACCCGCGTACAGGATCGTCTCGTGCAGGGAGAAGCCGACCTTCTCCTTGGCGAGGACGATGCGCTTGCTCTCCCAGGTGCCGGACGCGGATTTCACATGCCGGTCGGTGCCTTCGATGTCCTTGAACGAACGGACGATCACGGTGCTGAACAGCTCCCTATCTCAGAAGTGACTCGGTTGGGTCACACGGTTTCGCGTACGGCACGAGCGAGGACGCGCAGGCCCTCGTCGAGCTCTTCGGGGGTGGTGGTGAGGGCGGGCAGCAGCTTGACGACCTCGCTCTCGGGGCCGGACGTCTCGATGAGCAGCCCGAGTTCGAAGGCGCGCTTGGCGATCCGGTCGGCGCGGTCCTTGTCGTGGAACTCCATGCCCCAGACCAGTCCGCGGCCCCGGTACTCCTTGACGTCGGCCAGGTTCTCCTCGGTGATGGAGATCAGCGCCTGCTCGATCTGCTCACCCTTGGTCTGGGTCTGCTTCTCCATCGCGGAGCCGTCGGCCCAGTACGCCTCCAGGGCCGCGGTGGCCGTGACGAAGGCGGGGTTGTTGCCGCGGAAGGTGCCGTTGTGCTCGCCCGGCTCCCAGATGTCCAGCTCGGGCTTGAACAGGCACAGCGACATCGGCAGCCCGTAACCGCTGATGGACTTGGACACGGTCACGATGTCCGGCGTGATGCCCGCCTCCTCGAAGGAGAAGAACGCGCCCGTACGACCGCAGCCCATCTGGATGTCGTCGACGATGAGCAGCATGTCCTGCCGCTCGCACAGCTCGGACAGCGCCCGCAGCCATTCCGGGCGGGCCACGTTGATGCCGCCCTCGCCCTGCACGGTCTCGACGATCACCGCGGCGGGCTTGTTGAGCCCGGAGCCCTGGTCCTCGAGCAGCCGCTCGAACCACAGGAAGTCCTCGACCGTGCCGTCGAAGTAGTTGTCGAACGGCATCGGCGTGCCGTGCACCAGCGGGACCCCCGCGCCGGCCCGTTTGAAGGCGTTGCCGGTCACGGCGAGCGAGCCCAGCGACATGCCGTGGAAGGCGTTGGTGAACGACACGATGGCCTCGCGGCCCTTCACCTTCCGCGCCAGCTTCAGCGCGGACTCCACGGCGTTGGTGCCGGTCGGGCCCGGGAACATGACCTTGAACGGCAGGTCACGCGGGCGCAGGACGAGGTCCTGGAAGGTCTGCAGGAAGGTGCGCTTGGCGGTGGTCGACATGTCGAGCCCGTGCGTGACGCCGTCCCGCTCCAGGTAGTCGATCAACGCCCGTTTCAGCACGGGGTTGTTGTGCCCGTAGTTCAGGGATCCGGCGCCGGCGAAGAAGTCCAGGTACTCGTGGCCGTCCTCGTCGTACATACGGCTGCCCTGCGCGCGGTCGAAGACGGTGGGCCAGCCGCGGCAGTAGCTGCGTACCTCGGACTCCAGGGTCTCGAAGACGCTGAGGTCGGGCTGGGTGATGGTCACGACGAATCGCTCCTCGAAGCGTAAGAGTGTGGGGGGAGGTCAGAGAGACAGGGGCCCGATGCGGTACAGCACTTCGGGATCGTGCGGGCCGTCGGGGAAGTGCCCCGCCTCGAACAGGACTTCACGCTCGACGCGCGCACCGTGGCGTTCGGCGTACGAGGTGAAGAGCCGCTCGGACGCGGTGTTACCCGGCGTGATGGTGGTCTCGATGTCGGTCAGCGGGCGCTCGGCCGCGACGCGCGCGGTGAGCCCGTCCAGCAGCCGGGCGGCCAGCCCCTGTCCCCGGTGCTCGGAGTCGACGGCCACCTGCCACACCAGCAGGGTCCGCGGGCGCTCGGGCCGCACATACCCGGTGACGAAGCCGACGGGCCTTCCGTCGGCGGCGCGCGCCACGGCCGACGTACCGGCGAAGTCACGGCACCACAGCAGATAGCTGTACGAGGAGTTGAGGTCGAGCTTCCCCGAGTCTCTGGCGATTCGCCAGAGCGCGGCGCCGTCCGACACCGCCGGACGGTCGATGTGCAGGTCTGCGTGCAAGTCTGCTTGTGCGGCAGTCATGCGAATTGAATTTACCGAGGGAAAATCCGAATTGCATGGCCGGACGGGGTTACGTGTCGGCGGTTCATGTGTTATCGCGCGGGCGTGAGCGGATGCACGGGAGTGAGAAGTTTGGGGCGATTTGCCCCGTACATAACGGGCAAAACGAAGGTGATGTGTAACGCGTCACAACCGTGCAACCCTCGCGAGATCTGCCCGAAACGCACCGGATCGCGTACGCGAAATCTCTGTGTTTAGGTCGAGAGAAAGCGGGCAGAAGAATACGGGAAGCTGCTCTCGATTGAATTCCCGAATTGCAGGCCGATATTCCCGGAATTCAACACCGAATTCAGGCTCCGGTCACTCCGTGAGCGCCTCGTCCAGTCCGCGGTCGGAGTCCAGGACATACCCGCTCTTCTCCCCGAACACCGGCGGCACGTCCAGCCCGGCGAACACCCGCTGGAACCAGTTCCGTTCGACCTCGGCGAGATGCTGCACGAGTCCGAGGAGGGTGAGCGAGGACGGCTCGACGGACGCCAGCCGCACCTGAGTGTCGTCCAGCCCCGCGCACTTCAGCTGGAGCGTGGCCCGGTGAAAGGACAACCAGCTCTGGAGCATGGGGAGTTCGTCACCGGTCATGAAAGGGACGGGACGGCCGTCGGGGAGAGTGAGGGGTGTGTTCGAAGCCATGAGGCGAGCATGGCATGGGGCACTGACACCTACACCCAGGCAGCCTCGGCCGCCCGCCGGGCCCCGGCCGGATCCACGTCCAGCCCCTTCTCGGCGAGCGCCGCCCCCAGCGCCGCCAGACTCGCCTGGACCGTTCCCCGTGTCGCGTCGGCGCCGTAGTGGTTCACCCGGATCATCTCCTTGGCCAGCGCGCCCCCGCCCGCGGCCAGCGGCAGCGCGGGATCCGACGCCAGCGCCCGCGCCACCAGCTCGGACGCCACCACCCCGGCCGGTGCCCGCAACGTCGTGGCCACCGGCGCCGCGTCCGCGGCCTCGTACACATAGGGCTCCAGCCCGCCGCCGAGCGCCGACGCGCCCGCCCGCGTCGCCGCGGCGGCAGTCGCGTGCCGGGCCATCACGGTGTCCAGGCCGTCCGCCTCGATCCGCGCCACACACGCCTCCAGCGCCAGCATCTCCAGCTGGGCCGGGGCGTGCGGCAGCGCCAGGCGCCCGGCGTCGATCCACCGCTCCTTCCAGTCGAGCAGCGACAGATACGACCGGCGCGGCGCCCGGGGATTCGCGGCCATCCGCGCCCACGCCCGCTCGCTCACCGACACCGCCGACACTCCCGCGGGCCCGCCCATCGCCTTCTGCGCCCCGATCACGCACAGGTCCACGCCCCACGCGTCCGGCAGCACCGGCTCGGCCCCGACGGAGGCGACGGCGTCCAGGTAGAAGAGCGCGCCGTGCTGCCGTACGACCTCGCCGATCTCCGCGACGGGGTTGGTGTTGCCGGTCGCGGCCTCGGCGTGCACCAGCGAGACGAAGTCGATCTCCGGGTGCTCGGCGAAGGCGTCGCGGATCTGCGCCGGGGTGACTGCCATGTGATATGGCACAGCCAGATCGATCACCGTGGCGCCGCAGTCCCGCAGCCAGTCGCCGAAGGTCTGCCCGTACGGCCCGGTGATCACGTTCAGCGCGGTCGTGCCGGGTCCGGCGGTCCCGCGGATCGCCCCCTCCAGCGGCAGCAGCGCCTCACCCTGCATGATCACCACGTTCTGCCGGGTACCCAGCAGTCGTGCCACACGGTCCTCGACGGACGCGAAGTGCGCGGCGCTCAGCGGGGGCAGATCGAGGAATGCGTGGGGCATCGGGGTTGCTCACTTCCTTCGTGGAGGTCTACTCCGCCGATCTTAGGCAGAACGACTCCACAGCCATCGGTTTGGTTTGAGTGACTCAAACCTTTCCTTATAATCGGAACTCAATAATCGGAACTCACCGTTCCCTGACAGGAGGCCCACCCTTGGAGACGACCCTCGGGCGCCGGACCCGCATTCTGGCGGCCACCACCGCGACGGCCGGGCTGGTGCTCGTGGCCGGCTGCTCCTCCGACGACAACGGCGGCGGTACGAAGACCGCGGCCGGCGGCGTCGAAGTCGTCAAGGCGGGCCAGCTCACCACCTGCACGCACCTGCCGTACCCGCCCTTCCAGTCGGAGATCGACGGCAAGGTGCAGGGCTTCGACGTCTCCCTGATCGACCTGGTCGCCAAGGACCTGGGCGTCAAGCAGGACATCGTCGACCAGCCCTTCGAGAACTTCAAGACCGGCGGCTCCCTCAACGCCGGCCAGTGCGACCTGGCCGCGGCCGGCATGACCATCACCGACGAGCGCAAGAAGAACGTCGACTTCTCGGACCCGTACTTCGAGGCCACCCAGGCCGTGCTGGTCGACAAGAAGAGCGGCATCACGTCCTTCGCACAGCTCAAGGGCAAGAAGGTCGGCGCCCAGGCGCAGACCACCGGCGAGGACTACGCCAAGAGCAAGGGCCTCGACCCGGTCTCCTTCGAGTCCTCCGACGCCGTCCTCAACGGCCTGCGCACCGGCCAGGTCGAGGCCGTCGTCATCGACTACCCGGTCGTCCAGGGCTGGCTGAAGGACAAGGCCAACGCCGCCGCCTTCGACGTCGCCGAGCAGATCAACACCGGTGAGCAGTACGGCTTCTCGGTGAAGAAGGGCAACACCAAGCTCGTCGCCGCCATCAACAAGGCGCTCGCGGACGCCAAGGCCGACGGGACGTACAAGAAGCTGTACGAGCAGTGGATCGGCCCGTACGACGAGGCCGCGGCCTCCCCGTCCGCCTCATGACCGACGTCACCGTACAGCCGAAGAAAAAGGGCCTGACCCGGCGCCAGAAGCGCCGGGTCTCGCGCGGCATCCAGTACACCGTCTTCGTCGCGGCCGTGATCGCCTTCGCGGTCTCGGCCGACTGGGACCGGCTGCAGAACCAGTTCGCGCAGGCGGACATCGCCGAGCAGATGTTCCCGGACGTCATCACGCTGGCGCTGAAGAACACCGTGCTGTACACCCTGTCCGGCTTCGTCTTCGGACTGGTCCTCGGCATGGTGATCGCGCTGATGCGGCTGTCGTCCGTCGGCCCGTACCGCTGGCTGGCGAGCGTCTACATCGAGATCTTCCGCGGCCTGCCCGCCCTGCTGATCTTCATCTTCGTCGGCGTGGCCGTGCCGCTCGCCTTCCCGGGCACGGAGATCCCCGGCGGCACCTACGGCAAGGTCGCGCTCGCGCTCGGCCTGGTGTCCGCGGCCTACATGGCGGAGACCATCCGCGCGGGCATCCAGGCGGTGCCCAAGGGACAGATGGAGGCGGCCCGTTCGCTGGGCTTCTCACCGGCGCGGGCGATGATCTCGATCATCATCCCCCAGGCCTTCCGGATCATCCTCCCGCCGCTGACCAACGAGTTGGTGCTCCTGTTCAAGGACTCCTCCCTCGTGCTGTTCCTCGGCGTCACACTGGAGGAGCGGGAACTGTCCAAGTTCGGCCGCGACCTGGCCAGCCAGACCGCCAACTCCACGCCGATCCTGGTCGCGGGCCTGTGCTACCTGCTCGTCACGATCCCGCTCGGCTTCGTCGTGCGCCGCATGGAGGCCAAGGCCCAGGAGGCCGTCAAGTGACCCGTCCAGAGATCCACGTCCGGGACCTGCACAAGTCCTTCGGCGACAACGAGGTGCTGCGCGGCATCGACCTGGAGATCAACCAGGGCGAGGTCGTGTGCGTGATCGGCCCGTCCGGCTCCGGCAAGTCCACGCTGCTGCGCTGCGTGAACCTGCTCGAAGAACCCACCAAGGGCCAGGTCTTCGTCGGCGGTACGGAGCTCACCGACCCCGATGTCGACATCGACGCGGTACGCCGCCGTATCGGCATGGTCTTCCAGCAGTTCAACCTCTTCCCGCATCTCTCGGTGACCGAGAACCTCACGCTGCCGCAGCGCCGGGTGCTGGGGCGGGGCAAGGCGGAGGCGGCGAGGGTCGCCGCCGAGAACCTGGAGCGGGTGGGTCTGTCCGAGAAGGCGACGGCGTACCCGTCGTCCCTTTCCGGCGGCCAGCAGCAGCGCGTCGCCATCGCCCGCGCCCTCGCCATGGGCCCCGAGGTGATGCTGTTCGACGAGCCGACGTCGGCGCTGGACCCGGAGCTGGTCGGGGACGTCCTGGCCGTCATGCGCATGCTCGCAAACGAGGGCATGACCATGATGGTCGTCACCCACGAGATGACCTTCGCTCGTGAAGTCGCCGACCGCGTCGTCTTCATGGACGGCGGAGTGATCGTCGAGGACGGCACGCCGGACCAGGTCATCACCAACCCGGCCCACGAACGCACCCGCCACTTCCTGTCGCGGCTCCTGGACCCCGCGATGGCCGAAGTCGAGGAGGAGACGTCGGACCAGGTGGGGAAGTCCGACTAGGGGCTTGATTAGGGTGCCGTACATGAGCGATCAGGGTGCGGTGCTGCACGTGAAGGGCCGGGTCCTCGTCGGGCCCGACGACGTCCGCGACGAACTCTGGGTGATCGGCGGGAGGATCTCGTACGACCGTCCCGCCGGCGCCCGCGACATCCGTACCGTCGAGGGCTGGGCCCTGCCCGGCCTGGTCGACGCGCACTGCCATGTCGGCCTCGGCCCGCACGGACCGGTCGATTCGGACGTGGCCGAGAAGCAGGCGCTGACGGACCGCGAGGCCGGGACCCTGCTGATCCGGGACGCCGGCTCGCCCTCGGACACCCGCTGGATCGACGACCGCGAGGACCTGCCGAAGATCATCCGGGCCGGCCGGCACATCGCCCGCACCCGCCGCTACATCCGCAACTTCGCCCACGAGATCGAACCGGACGACCTGGTCGCCTACGTCGCCCGGGAGGCCCGGCGCGGCGACGGCTGGGTCAAGCTGGTCGGCGACTGGATCGACCGCGACCTCGGCGATCTGGCGGCGTGCTGGCCGCGGGAGGCCGTGGCGGCGGCGATCGCGGAGGCCCACCGTCTCGGCGCCCGCGTGACGGCCCACTGCTTCGCCGAGGACTCCCTCCGGGACCTGGTCGAGTCCGGCATCGACTGCATCGAGCACGCGACCGGCCTCACGGACGACCTGATCCCCCTCTTCGCCGAACGCTCCGTCGCCATCGTCCCCACCCTCGTCAACATCGCCACCTTCCCCCAACTCGCCGCCGGCGGCGAGACCCGCTACCCCCGCTGGTCCGCCCACATGCACCGCCTCTACGAACGCCGCTACGACACCGTCCGCAACGCCTACGACGCCGGCATCCCCGTCTACGTCGGCACCGACGCGGGCGGCTCCCTGGCCCACGGGCTGGTCGCGGGCGAGGTGACGGAACTGGTCACGGCCGGAATCCCCCCGGTGGACGCCCTGTCGGCGACGGCGTGGGGGGCACGGCGGTGGCTCGGCCGCCCCGGGCTTGACGAGGGGGCACCGGCCGACCTGGTGGTGTACGAACGGGACCCCCGCACGGACGTACGCGTGCTGGAGGCCCCGTTGCGGGTGGTGCTGAACGGCCAGGTCAGAGCTTGAGCTTCATCGACTCCACGAACAGGTTGGGGCGCCCCGCGTAAAGGTCGCTGATCCTCTGCTCGACGTGCTCGGCGTCCCAGACCGCGCTGCGTTCCAGCCCGACGCACTCCTCGGGTGTCGCCTTGCGCACGCCTCCGAGGGCGTCGGTGATTTCACAGTCCTTGGGGTTCAGAACGTTCTGGCGGAAGAAGTGCGGTATTTCCGGCAGCGCATCGGGGGCGACGCGACGCAGGACTTCACCCCATCTGCCGCGCGAATAGGCCTTGTTGTGCACCGCGACCACGAACAGGGGATCACCTTCTGGAACTCCGGAGTCGTCAACGTGTTTCTCCTGCTCATCGGAGAAGAAGGCCACGTACGGACGTACCCCGAGCATCACCGCACAGGCCGACCGCCCGTCCGCGACGGGAACCTTGAGCACTCCACCCGGCGAGAACCGGACCGCCATCGCCTTCCCCTTCCACCCGCGTTGCTCGACCGCGTCCACTCGTACCACAACCGGGAACGGCCCGCCGGTGCAGCCGGCGGGCCGTCCAGGAGACCGGAGATCAGCCAGGTCTGCCGAACCTGCCTGTCGCCGCATTGAGGAAGGTTTCGAGCAGCGGGTTGTCCGCGGCGATGCCGCGAATATCGTTGCCCGACGTTCCGCCCTGGCGTTGAGCGCCACCGAAGTGGTCGATCAATTGCTGCTCGCGGCCGCGGATGGCCTGGTACGCGGGGTCGCTGTGGCGCTGAGCCACCGGCAGCGCGCCTTCCGCGAACTGGTCCAGAACCGCCGGACCGAAGCCCTTGTCGTTCATGTGGTGGCCTGCGTCCCGGGCGGCCACGATCTGTTCAGGCGTACCCACCCCTCTTGACCGGCCGGTGTACACCTCTCCGGTCATCGGATTGGTCTTGGTGTACGTCACGTACGTGGTGTTGCAGTTGTGGACGAGTACCGGCGTGTCACCGGCCATCACCTGGTACGTGTGCACGCCCGCGACGGACAGGTTGTGAACCGTAGCCTCGGCCGTGTGGGCCTTGACCGCTGTGATGCGGATCCAGCTGCCGCTGCCCGTGCTCAGCCATTGGCCGGGCTGGAGGTCGCCGGCGTCCACCCACTGGCCGACGTCGGGGAGCCAGAAGGGGTGGCCTTCTGTGGCGGTGATGGTGGATGTGGGGCCGCCGTCGCTGCCGTCGGTGTCGACCGTGAGGGTGACGAGGTGCTTGGTGCCGTCGCCGGTGATGGTGCGGGTGACCGTGCGGGTCTGGGCGTCGTCGGTCTCCACGTCGGACGCGGCGACCTTGTCACCGACCCGCACATCCTCGATGGCCTTGGTCGTGCCGTCGGCCATCAGCACCTTCGTGCCCGGCGTGAAGCTGTTGCCGACGCGGCAGGCCGCACCGCTGGCCGGGGGTGCCTCCGGGACCTTCGGCGGAGCCGGGGCGGGAGCCGCGGCCGGTGCCGGGGCCGCGGGGGCCGGAGCCGGTGCCGGATCGGCCGGTGCCGCCGGTGCCGGGTCCTTCGGGGCGGCGGGCGCGTCCGGGGCCGCACCGCCGGGCGGCGCCGCGTTGTCCGCGGTGCGCCGGACGTCGTTCGCGGTGTCCGCCGCGTCCAGGATCTCGTCGCCGTACTTGACCGCCTTGGCCGCGGTCGCCCCGTATCCCGCGAACGGGATCGCCGACGCGCAGGACAGGCCCGCGTCGAGGTAGTTGCCCTCGGCCGCGTACCAGCCGCAGTTGGCCAGGTCCGCGACCTCGCCCACGACGGGGATCAGACCGACGACATCCAGCGCGATGTGCCCGATGTCCGACCACGACATGCCGAACAGGTGGCCGTCGATCTCGATGAACGAGACCGGGTTGCCGCCCGCGAAGGCGTACCGGTTGCCGGTGAACGGGTCCGTGGTCAGGCCCATGTCCGCCAGCGCGCCGCCGTACATGTCGCGCGTCAGGAAGCGGTTCAGACCCGGGTCGTAGGTCCTGAAGCCCATGTCGTACGTGCCCGAACCGGTGTCGTAGCGCTTGCCGTTGAAGCGGTACGAGTTGTACGGGTCCGCCGGCTCCTCCCCGCCCGCACCGGGCTTGTCGGGGCCGCTGAACTGGGCGGCGTCGTTCTTGCCGTACGCGGTGTACCCGTACGTCGTCTTGGTGTTGCCGTCCTTGTCGGTCAGCGCCTCGACGTCACCGTGGGGGTGGTACGTGTACTGGGTCGTCTCGGGGTCTTCGTCCTCCTCGTCCTTGATCTGGGTCAGCTTCTGGCCCCACGAGGCGTACTGGAACGCCGTCACGCCCTCGTCGGTCACCTCCTCCCGCAGTGAGTGGGAGGTGATGCCGAGATAGGTGAAGAGCGTCGTCTTCGCGTCGTCGCCCTCGCCCGCCGTCTCACGCACCGTGCGGTCGAACGCGTCGTACGTCATGCGCGTGGTCTTGGCGGCCTCGCCGCTGCCCGCGGTCATCGAGACGGGGCGGTCGAAGCCGTCGTAGCGGGTCTTCTGGATCGTCTCGCCGCCGAAGGAGACGGTGTCGAGACGGCCCAGCGGGTCGTAGTTGTACGTCGAGGACGCGCCGTCGGCCGTGGAGGTGAGCAGCCGGTTGCGGTCGTAGCGGTGGGTGGTCGTGGTGCCGTCGACGACCTGCCGGATGACGTTTCCGGCCGAGTCGTGCCGGTACTCCTCCGTCGCCTCGTCGTCGCCGGACTTGGCGACCTTGGCGATGCGGTCCTGCGGGTCGTAGCTGTACGCGTAGGTGTTGTCGATGGTGTCGCCATGGTCGTCGGCGTCCATCACCTTCAGGACGTCCTCGGTGCGGTGACCGTTGGCGTTGTACTTCAGCGCGTGCTCGGCGACGACCGTGCCGTCGGCCTTCTTCTCGCTGGTCTGCTTCGTCGCGCCGTCGAGGTAGTAGTCGAAGGTGACGACGTTGCCGTTCGGCTTGGTCTGCCGGGCCGGTTCGCCTCGGGCCGTATAGTCCAGCGTCGTGATCTGCTGGTCGCCGGCCGTGGGTGAGTCGGCGTTGGTGATCCGGTGCACCCGGTCCAGGACGTCGTAGTCCAGCTTGCTCCACGTCAGGTCGTGCTGCGTGGTGAGCGTGTTGCCGTTGGCGTCGTAGGTCAGCTCGGTGGTGTCGCGGACCGTGTCGCCGTTGTGCTCGACGACCTTGGTGAGCTGGTTGAGACCGTCGTACTGCAGGGTGTAGCGGTCGGTCTCGACGCCCGGGCTGCGGTCGACGATCTCGGTCTGGTTGCCGTTGGCGTCGTAGCGGTAGGAGAAGTCCTTCTGCTCGTTGTCGGTGTCGCCGGAGTTGTCGCGCACCAGCCGCACCGCGTCCGCGACGACCGTGCCGGTCGCCTTGTCGGTGAGCGTGACCGCCTGGCCGGTGTTCTCGTCGAAGGCGTACTTGCCCAACGACCGCCACTCACCGGGCAGTTCGGTCTGGTCGAGCGTCTTGGTCTCGGTGCCGTCCTTGTGCTTGATCTCGTACGTGGCGTCCTTCGCCGCGCCGTCGACCTTCGGGTACCGGACGTAGACCGTGTAGTCGCCGTTCTGCGGGATGTTCAGCTGCCACGCGAACCGGGACTCGCCGGTGCCCGCGGCGTGCGTGTGCACGTTGAAGCCGTGGTTGCCGTCCACGGCCTGCTCGGTCCAGGTGCCCTGTGTCGCCGTGTTGTTGACGTCGGAGTTGTCGACCAGCGCGACCTGCAGACCGACCGGGACACCGTCGTCCGAGCGGGACTTCATCGCGCCGCTCGGGTAGAACGCGGTGTCGAGCGTGCGCGAGACCGAACCGCCCGCGCTCGTCAGCGTGTTCTGGATCTGCTGGCCCAGCTCGTTGTACCGGTAGCTGTTCTTGATGTCGAAGGCGTCCGTGGACGTCTTGATCCAGCCGGTGTCGAAGTAGGTGTAGCGCGTCTCGTTGCGGACCGACTGGCCCTCCGACGGCGGCGCGCTGACCTTGGTCAGCCGGCTCACGTTGTCGTACTCGTACGTCGTGCGGTCCGGGGTGTTGTAGCGCTCGTCGTCCGGGTCGAACGGGGTCAGCGTCTCCTTGACCCGGTTCAGCTCGTCGTAGACGGTCTCGGCGGCGAAGTCCTTCGGGTCGTCGGTCTCCGTGCCGCGCGGGGTGATGACCCGGGTCTGGTTGCCGACCTCGTCGTACTCGAAGCGGGTGGTGCGCACGACGTCCTCGTCGTGCGGCGAACGGGCCTCGACGAGTGCGGCGCGGGCGTCCAGCACCATCTCGGTGCGGTTGCCGTCCGCGTCGGTGGTGGCGGTGGTCAGGCCGTCCCAGTCGTAGGTGCTGGTGGTGGAGTTGCCGGCCGCGTCGGTCGTCTCCAGCAGCCGGTGGTCGAGGTCGTAGCGGAACTTGGAGGTGTAGTCGTCCGGGTCCTCGCTCTGGTTCTTGCGGGCGTCGACGACCTTCACCAGGTCACCGACGTCGTTGTAGACGGCGCTGGCCCGGCCGCCGGCCGCGTTGACCGCTTCGACCGGCTGGTAGATCTCGTTGTACTTGGTCGTCGAGGTGAAGTCGCCCGGCTCCTCGGTGAGATTGCCCTTCGGCTCGGTCGAGGTGAGGAGGTTGCCGACCTTGTCGTAGGTGAAGGTCGACACGCGCGGGGCGGCGCCCTCCTCGTCGCCGGGCTGGTTCTGCCGGACGCGCTGGTCGGCCGCGTCGAAGGTGCTGGTGGTCTCCACCCCGTTCGGCGCGGTGAACTTCAGGGTGTTGTCGTTCGGGTCGTACTCAGGCGCCGGCGTGACGATGAACTCGCCGGCCTCCTGGTCCAGCGGTGCCCGGTTCTCCAGCGGACGCCCGAAGACGTCGTACGTCTGGGTGGTGGTCGCCCCGTTGGCCTCCTCCAGCTCGGTGACGTTGCCGCGTACGTCGTACGTGGTCAGCGTGCGGTTGCCGAGGGCGTCCTCGATGACGCGGGGATAGCCGGACGGGTCGTAGTCCGTGAACCGGGTGGTGTGCTCGTTGGCGTCGGTCGCGGAGGTCATCCGGCCGCGCGCGTCGTAGGTGTTGGTGGAGGTGAAGTCGTCGGCGGGCTCGGACTCGACGCCCTTGGGGTCGGTGACCGAGGTCAGGTTGCCCGCGCTGTCGTAGCCGAAGCGCCAGGCGCGGCCCTCCGGGGAGACGCGCTGGACCAGGTCGGCGATATAGCCGTCCTCGCCGGTGGCGTAGGTCAGTTCGGTCGCGGGACGGTCGTTCTTGACGGACTCGGCGTCCCTGAGCTGGAGCGGATAGCCCGTCTTGGGGTCGTACTTCCAGGTGCGGGCGGCGCCGTTGTTCTCCTCCAGGCGCGTGACGTTGTTGTCCGCGTCCCAGGCGAGCTTCGTCGTCTGCTGCTTGGCGTTGGTCAGCTTCACCGGGCGGCCGTAGCTGTCCAGCAGCTGGGTGCCCGCGTTGTTCTCGGCGTCGGTGACGACCGTGCGGATCTGCTTGCCGTCGTGGCCGTCGGCGTCCTCGTACCGGTAGCGGGTGAGACCGCCGAGCCGGTCCTTGACCGCCTTGGTGTACCCGAGGAAGTGCAGCTGGTCCTTGTCGTCGTGCGGGCCGACGTAGTCCAGCTTGGTGGTGTGACCGCGCGGGTCGGTGACCTCGGTCAGCTTCACCGACGGCAGGTCGAGTTCCTTGCCGTAGCCGAAGTTGAAGACCTTGCGCAGCTTGGCGTCGGCGTTCGCGCCGTCCGTCAGGCGGCCGAGGCGGCCGTGCTCGGTGTAGATGAAGTCGACGCGGCGCCCGGAGATGTCCGTCACCGACTGGACCTTGCCGATGATGAACGGGTTCAACAGGTGGTCGCCGGTGCGCAGTTCACCGTCCTCGTCGAGGTACGAGTACGCCTCGCCCTTCTCCCAGTAGTCGAGGGTGAGCGTGCGCCGGCCCTCGGCGTCGGTGACGTACTTCAGCAGCTTCTCGCCGAGCAGCTGCTTCTCGTACGTGAACTCCATCCGGTTGCCGTTGCGGTCCACCATCGCGCTGGGATAGCCGCCGCAGTCGAAGAGGAACCGCGTGCGGTCCGGGCGCAGGAACTCCCACGCCTCGCGCTCGTGCGGATGCAGCAGGCAGTGCTTCTCCAGCTGCTTGACCCGGAAGTGCACCCCGGACGGGGAGTCCCAGCCGCCCTTCTTGTTCTTGCTGAAGACATGGCTGGTGCCGTCGCCGTCGGTCAGCGTGATGCTCACCGGCAGCAGCGGCGACGGATGGAAGGCCAGCGGGGTGCCCAGCCGCACCGGCGAGGACGCCTGCAGCGACCATCCCTGACCGGCCGGAGTGACGGACGCGTCCTGCGAGTTGTAGGCCAGGCGCAGGAAGGTGGAGAAACCGAGGGAGGGGTTGGAGAAGGCGTTGTACGACCAGACCGCGTTGCCGGCGTACAGGTTGTTCATCACGCCCGAGCCGGCGCCGGTGTTCTTCCCGGCGTACGAGTAGAACTTCTCCAGGCCCAGCTGGTCGGAGGTCGGATACTCGGCCGTCACCTGGTGCTTCGACGGTGGCACGCCGTCCGACTGCGACAGCCACTTGTGCGTGGCCTTGTCGTACAGGTCCCACTCCAGGCCGAAGGTCAGCCGCTTGTCGAGCGGGTCGGCGAGGACGGGCGACTTCAGCTCGGCGTCGAAGGTGACGGATTCGCCGGGCGGCACGTCCTTCGGCAGATGGGTGGCGTCCCGGTTGAGGATCCCGGTGACGTCCTTGCCGTCGAGCGTCCAGCGGTACGACAGGACGCGCTCGTCCTTCTTCCACACCGTGCCGGTGGTGTTGGTGAGCGTCGCCTCGACGGTGTTGGTCTCGCCGGGGACGACCCGGGCGGGCGTGAAGGGGAGGTGGTAGGTCTCCGACTCGGGCGCGGCGAGCAGCTTCGTGCCCTGCGCGACCTTGCCGATCCCGGGCAGCTCGACCGTGCGCGCCGGGCTGGTCAGGAGCTTGCCCTGCCGGGTGCGGACGGCGATCAGGTAGTGATGCGTCCGGCCCTTGTCGGGGGAGCCGGTGGCCGAGCGGTCGGTGAAGGTGCGAGTGCCGCGCTCGACGGGGGCGACGAGGGTCTCGGCCGTGGGCTTGAACGACGTGGCCGTGGAGCGGTGGACCTCGTACTCCAGCAGGTCGTCGCCCTCGTACGGCGTCCAGGCGAGGTCGGCGCCGGTGGCGTGGACGGTGCGGGGCGCGGTGAGGCGTACGCCCTCGGCGGTGCCGGTCACCCGCCAGCGGGCGGCGGCGGTGGCGGCGCCGCGGGTGCGGTCGAGGGTGAGGTCGCGGGGGTCTACGGACTTGTCGTCGTTCCAGTCCGCGTCGTTCTTCTCGTCGTCCCCGAACATCTTGTCCCAGAGGCCACGGTCCTTCTTGGCCTCGGCGGCGCGTTCGCTGTTGGGGCGCCAGCCTTCTCTGGGGTCGCTGGTGTCGGGGGAGGCCGCGGGTCTCGCCTCGGCCTGGCGGGCGGGTGTCGCAGGAGTGACGGTGAGGACCATCGCGGAGGCGACGGCGCCGATCACCGCGGCACGCAGTCGGGCGCGGCGTGACCGGCCGCGCGAGGATCGAGGTAAGAGGGCTGCCATGTGAAGTGCTCCTTGTCCCCGTGGGCACAGTCATCGCACAGGAATCGCCGGGCACCGACGTCTTACCAAGCCCCACCCAAGAGATGTCAATGGCATGCCAAAGAGAAGGGTGAGTTCCGGACTTGACGGAGCGTGACGGTCCGGTGCGTTGACTCGTTGTGCACTTTCGCTCGCGCTCCCGAGGTCGAGCGGGCCCCGCGGCCAAACGACGGTGATCGGGTGAAGTCGTGAAACAGCCGTGCCGACTGATTCGAAAGCGTTCACGGAAGACGCACGATGGGGTGAAGTGGCACCGGAATGCCGTCGGTTCACTCTCCGTGCGTAATCCTTGGCGGGTCCCAAGCCTGTCTCTTCTGGGGGTCCCCCACCTTGAACGGCACCAACTTCCGTATGCCCGCACGGCGTTTCGCCACCGTCGCGACGGCCACCGCCCTGGCCGCCGGTCCCGCGGCCCTGGCCGGCGCGGGGCCCGCCCACGCGACCGACGACGGCCGTGCGAACGCCGTCGTCCTGCGCACCGGGCTCGATGTGTCCCTGCTCAACAAGACCGTGAACGTCCCCCTCACGGTCTCCCTCAACGAGGTGCAGGCGCCGCAGAGCGCCGAAAAGACCGCGCTCACCGCCCGGTTGGAGGGCGTCGAGGGCGGACAGCCGATCCAGGTGCTGAGCGCCGACGCGGCGGCGTCGAAGGCGACCGTCGCCGACGGCACGGCGCAGGCCACCACCAACCTCGCCCACGCCAAGGTCCACGTCCCCGGCCTGCCGCTGCTGTCGCTCATCGAGCTCGAGGGCGTGACGTCGAAGGCCACCTGCACGGCCGGCGAGAAGCCGAGCGCCTCCTCCAACCTGCTGGGCGCCGTCACCGTACTGGGCAAGAAGGTCACGGTGTCCACCGGCGGCACGACGGACGTGAAGGTGCCCGGCGTCGGCGAGGTCCGGCTGGATCTGTCGAAGACGGAGACCACGTCCCGTACGGCGGCCGCCACCGCCCTCCAACTCACCGTCTCCGTCAACCCGTTGAAGCTCAACGTGGCCGAGGTGACCGGCACCCTGACGCTCGCCGAGGCGACCTGCGAGTCCCCCTCCGCGCCCGCCGCGTCGGAGGCGCCGAGCCAGGAACCGGCCTCGGAGGTGAAGCCGCAGGGCGCTCCGGCCGAGGAGGGGCTGGCCGAGACGGGCGGCAACTCGGCAACCCCGTACATCGCGGGCGGAGCGATCGCTCTGGTCGTGGCGGGCGGCGGAGCGGTGGCGCTGTCACGTCGTCGCCGGAGTTGACTGGCAAGCGTTTTCATCGTTGGCCCATGCTCTGCGCGCAGCGCTGACATGGGCCAACTCCATTTCTGTGTCAGAACTGTTGACCACAGAATGAAAGCGTTTTACGTTCCTCCTCGCTCCGACGTCCACCAGTACGTCCAGAAGCGAGGGGAACCTTGGCAGCCGCATCGCGAAAACGCTTTCAGGGCAGGGTCACGTTCGTCCCCGTCCTGCTCATGCTGCCGGGCCTCGCCTACTTCCTCCTCTTCCACTACGGCGCGCTCGTCGGTAACGTCATCGCCTTCAAGGAGTACGTCCCCTTCGACGGCCTCTGGGGCAGCCCCTGGGTCGGCGTGGGCAACTTCCAGCGCATGTTCGAGGACAGCGCCTTCTGGGACTCCGTCCTCAACACCGTCTGGATCGCCGTCCTCCAGCTGGTGTTCTACTTCCCGGTGCCGCTCGGCCTGGCCCTGCTGCTGCACACCCTGACCTGGAGCTCGGTCCGCCGCTTCGTGCAGTCGGTGGCGTATCTCCCGCACTTCATCTCGTGGGTGATCGTCGTGGCCCTCTTCCAGCAGCTGCTCGGCGACACCGGTCTGCTCAACTCCGGTCTGAACGGCATGGGTTTGCACACCGTCGACATCATCGGCAACCCCGACGCCTTCAAGCCGCTCACCGTCGCCCAGGTCATCTGGAAGGACGCCGGCTGGGGCACGATCATCTTCCTCGCCGCGCTCGCCCAGGTCGACGAGCAGCAGTACGAGGCCGCCGCGATCGACGGCGCCGGACCCTGGCGGCGCTTCTGGCACGTCACCCTGCCCGCGATCCGCCCGGTGATCGTGCTGCTGCTCATCATGCGGCTCGGCGACATCCTCTCCGTCGGCTTCGAGCAGATGCTGCTGCAGCGCGACGCCGTCGGCCCCGAGGCCGCCGAGATCATCGACACCTTCGTCTACTACCAGGGCATCGTCGGCGGCGACTACGGATTCGCCGCCGCCGCGGGCCTGTTCAAGGGCGTCATCGGCGCGCTGCTCGTCTACGCCGCCAACAAGGTCGCCCACCGCCTCGGCGAACAGGGGGTCTACAAATGAGCAGCCATGTCCGTCCCGGTTGGATGGAGAAGCCGAAGCCGCTCACCCAGGCCGCGAAAGTGGTGGCCCTCGCCACGGTCGTTCTGCTGGTGTGCGTGCCGTTCCTCGTCATCGTCTCGACCTCACTGGCCTCCACCGACGAGGTCGTCGACAACGGCGGCTGGGTGCTCTGGCCCACCGAGCCCTCCCTGGACGCCTACCGTGACATCCTCGACGGCGGCATCGTCACCCACGCTCTCGGCGTCAGCGCCGGCGTCACGCTCGTCGGCACGCTGCTGAGCCTCGCCTGCACCGTCACCCTCGCTTACGCCCTGTCCCGCCCCGGCGTCTTCGGCGGGAAACCGGTGCTGCTGCTCATCCTGTTCACGTTCCTCTTCCCGCCCGGCATGATCCCGAGCTTCCTGCTGGTCAAGGAGCTGGGCCTGCTGGACAGTTACGCCTCGCTGGTCCTGCCCGTCCTGGTGAACGTCTTCAACCTCGTCGTCCTGCGCGGCTTCTTCCAGGGCATCCCCGAGGAGCTGTACGAGGCGGCCCGGCTGGATGGCGCGGGGGACTGGCGGGTGCTGTTCTCGGTCGTACTGCCGCTGTCCAAGGCCGCGCTCGCCGTGGTCGGCCTGTTCTACGCGGTGGCGTACTGGAACTCCTGGTTCTACGCCTCTCTGTACCTGGAGAGCGATCACTGGCCCCTGCAACAGGTGCTGCGCACTTATGTGGTGGCCGGGTCCGGACTCACCGACGCGACCACGGGCGAGGGCACGATCACCGCCCCGCAGACCGTGCAGATGGCCGTGCTCGTCATCGCCACCGTGCCGATCCTGCTCGTCTATCCCTTACTGCAGAAGTACTTCACCAAGGGCGTGCTCACCGGCGCCATCAAGAGCTGACACAAGCCGACACGAGGTGATTCACCATGCCACGCATGTCCCGACGTACCCTGCTCGGTTCCATGGCGGCCGTCTCGATCCCGGGACTGCTGACCGCCTGCTCCACCGGCTCCGGCGACAGCGATGTCTCCAACGCGGGCAAGAAGCTCGCGCCCTGGCCGACGTACAAGCCGGCGACCGGCCCCAAGCCCGACCTCGCCCCCACCGCGGACGGTGTCCAGGCTGGATACACCTCCTACCCCGCCGACCTGGTCAAGTCGGTCTCCCGCGCCCCGGGCGACGGCTCCACCGTCAAGGTCATGTCGGTGTCGTTCGGCACCCCGCCCAAGCCCGCCTCCGCCAACCGGTTCTGGGCGGCGGTGGAGAACGAACTCGGCGTCAAGATCGAGTACACGATCATCTCCCAGGCCGACTACCAGAAGAAGATGGCGACGGTGATGGCGGGTGACACCGACACCCTCCCGGACATCATCAACGTCTTCGCCGGCTTCGTGCTGCCCCGGGAGCCGGAGTTCGTGCAGCGCCGCGCCGAGGACCTCACACCGTTCCTCTCCGGCGACGCGATCGCCGACTACCCCAACCTCGCCAACATCCCCACCCACGCCTGGCAGGACATGGGCCGCATCGGCGGACGTATCTACGGCATCCCGCTGGAGCGCCCGCTGCCGGGCTCCACCCTCTGGATCAACCAGGACATGTTCGCCGACGCGGGCATGGCGGAGGGCTGGACCTCCGACGACTTCGCCGCGGTGGCCGGGCGGGCGACGAGCGGCCGGACGTACGCGCTCGGCGCCGCCACCGGCTCCCTGTTCGGCAACGCGGTGCACTCCGCCGCCCACAACGCCCCCCAGGAGTGGGCCGTCACCAAGGACGGCACCTTCCAGCCGGGCTGGGCCGACGAACGCTACAAGGCGGCGATCGCCTTCCAGGCCGAGCTGCGCAAGAACGGCTCGTACCACCCCGACGCCACGTCCATCTCCCAGATCGACCTGACGACGCTCTACTACAACGGCACCGTCGGCTCGATGCAGGACGGCTTCGGCGCCTATCTGCCCAAGTACCGGGAATCCCAGGGCAAGATGACCCCGGCCGCAGCCCTCCCGTACAGCGTCGGCGGTGAGCCCGGCGGGATCGTCGCGGCCCGCCGCTCCTTCGGCTACACCGTGCTGAAGAAGGCGAAGAAGGAACGCATCGAGCTGCTCCTGCGCATCCTCGACTACCTTGCCGCCCCCTTCGGCAGCAAGGAGTGGGAACTCGTCCACTACGGCATCGAGGGCACCCACTTCACCCGCGGCAAGGACGGATCACCGACGCCCACCAAGCTCGGCGAGGTCGAGAACAACACCAACCTGCCGCTGAAGTACCTCGCCGAAGGCCCCCAGGTGCTGTTCGTGCCGGGTATGCCCGAGGCCGTACGTGCGCTGCACACCTGGCAGCAGAAAGTCGTGCCGCATGCCATCCGCAACGCCTCCTTCGGGCTGCAGTCCCGTACGAAGAACGCCCAGGGCACGACCCTCAAGGCGCTCATCGACGACACCGTCACCGGCATCGTCGCGGGCCGCGTCCCGCTGTCCGAGTGGGACGCGACGCTGAAGAAGTGGCGTGACCGGGGCGGCGACAGAATGGCCGAGGAGTTCACGAAGGACTACGCGGCCAACACGTGAGCCGTATCGGCCGGTTGGCACGAGTCTGCGCCGGGTCTTCACCGGCCGGTGAGAGAAGGAGCGCGGGGGATGGGAAACGACATGGTGTCCAAGGGGCGGGTCACGATCCGCGAGGTCGCCGAGCGGGCGGGCGTGTCGATGGCCACGGCGTCGCGTGCGCTCAGCGGCAACCATCCTGTGCCCGCCGCGACCCGGGCCCGCGTTCTGCGTGCCGCACGTGAGCTCGACTACGTCGCCAACGCGCATGCGCGGGCGCTTGTGGGGGGTGGCCGCAAGATGGCCGCTGTCGTCGTCCGCCAGGTCACCAGCCCTTTCTACGCGCAGGTCGCCGAGGGCGTGGAAGCCGAGGCCGCCGACCGGGGGTGGCTGTGCGTCGTCGGCGCGACGGGCGGGGATCCGCAGCGGGAGATGGAGTTCGTGCAGCTGATGCGGGAGGAGGGGGCGCGGCTGGTGATCCTGGTCGGCGGGGTGGTCGAGGACGATGCGTATCGCTCGCGCGTGGCGCATTATGCGCAGGCCCTCGATGCGTCGGGTGCGCGGCTTGTGCTCTGCGGGCGGCCGGCGCCGGATCCGGACATTCCGGCGCTGGTCGTCGAGTTCGACAATGAGGCCGGGGCTCGGGCGATCACCGGGTATCTGTTGTCGGCCGGGCATCGCCGGATCGTGTTTCTCGGTGGGCTGCCCGGCAATACCGCGTTGGACGCCCGGGTCGCCGGGTATCGGGCTGCGCTCGCCGAGCACGGGCTGCCTGCGGATGCGGCGCGGGTCATCGACTGCGGGCTCGGGAGGGCTGCGGGGGTGCGGGCGATGACGGAGCTTCTCAAGGAGACGCGGGAGTTCACGGCGGTTTTCGCCGGAGACGACATGGTTGCGGCGGGGGCGCTTCGCGCTATTGCCGACGCTGGGCTGGTCGTTCCGGATGACATCTCCGTCGTGGGGTACAACGACATTCCGCTTGCTGAGGATTTCAATCCGCCGCTCACGACTGTGCGGACTCCTGCGGAGGAGCTGGGGCGGGCTGCAGTGCGGGTCGCTCTGCGGGATCCCGAGCATGCGGCGGGGAGTCATCATCTGCTCGGTACGCACATTGTTGTGCGTCGTAGTGTCTGTCCGCCGTCTTGAGGCTGCGGGTTCGTTGTGGCTGGTCGCGCAGTTCCCCGCGCCCCTATCGGGGCGCTTCACCCCCCGACAGATGGAGGATGCACCCTCGCATGACCGCCCCTCACTTGTCGCTTCCCGCATTCTCGCCCATCACCGGCTGGACTCGCGCCCACTGGGAAGCGGTTGCCGATCGGTTGCTTGATGGGATGTTGCCGTATGCCTCGCCCGGATTTGCCCAGTACCGGTTGCCCGGGGTGCCCAGTCACTCCGGGGCCTGGTCGGACGGTCTCGAGGGGTACGCCCGCTCCTTTCTGCTCGCAGCCTTCCGTATCGCGGGAGCACAGGGGCGTGTCGATCCGGGGCTCATCGAGCGGTACGCCGCCGGGCTCGACGCCGGGTGCGATCCGCGCAGTCCGGAACACTGGCCGCCCATCACGGACCGTGCTCAGCCGATGGTCGAGGCAGCGTCGATCGCCGTCGCCCTGCATGAGTCCCGTCCCTGGCTGTGGGACCACCTGGACGACTCCGTGCGTGGCCGAGTGGCCGAGTGGCTCGGCCAGTTCGTCGGTGCGGACGTCAACGACTCCAACTGGCGGCTTTTCCAGGTCATCACCGAGGAGTTCCTCGCCTCCGTCGGCGCCCCGCACAGCCGTGCCGAGATCGATGCCGGGCTCGACCGGCTGGACGACTGGTATCGGGGCGGCGGCTGGTACACCGACGGCGACGGGCGGAAGTTCGACTACTACAACGCGTGGGCGCTGCACCTGTATCCGGTGCTGTGGGAACGGATCGCCGGGCCGCGTGCCGACGAGGATCGGGTGGCCCGGCACCGTGCCCGGCTGCGTGAATTCCTCACCGCCCACCAGCACTTCTTCGGCTCCGACGGGGCGCCTGTCCATCAGGGCCGCTCGCTCATCTACCGGTTCGCGACGGCGGCTCCGCTGTGGGCGGGTGTCCTCGCCGATGCCAACCCGCTGCCGCCCGGCCGCATCCGGCGTCTCGCCTCGGGTGCGTTGAAGCACTTCGCCGAGCACGGTGTGCCCGATGAACGCGGGCTGCTCACCCTCGGCTGGTACCGGCCCTTTCCGGGGGTGACTCAGCGCTACTCGGGGCCTGCCTCCCCGTACTGGGCGAGCAAGGCCTTCCTCGGTCTGCTGCTGCCCGAGACCCACCCCGTGTGGACGGCGGCCGAGGAGCCCGGCCCGGTGGAGACGGCCGACACCTGCCTCGCCCTGCCCGCGCCCGGCTGGCTGCTGCACTCCACGGCGGCCGACGGGATCGTACGACTCGTCAATCACGGCAGCGACCGGCTCCCGCCCCCGCCCGCCACCGCCGACGACAGCCCGCACTACGCCAGGCTCGCCTACTCCAGCGCCACGGCTCCCGAGATACCGGGGCCCGACAACCACATCGCCCTGATCGCAGCGGACGGTACGCCCTCACCTCGCGGCCGTATCCATCCCCTGGGTGTCGAGGGCAGCCGTGCCGCCTCACGTCAGGCCCACGGGATCGAGACGGTCAGTGTCGTGCACGGCCCGTGGGAGGTGAGGGTGCACCGTCTCGACGTACCCCCCGGCTCGACCGTACGGGAGGGTGGCTGGGCGGTCGCCGACGACGCCGCGCCGCCCGCCGTCCGCACCGGACCGGGCTGGGCGCTTGCCCGCCGAGCTGACGGACTGACCAGTGCGCTCGTCGGGCTGTACGGCTGGGGCGAGGCCGAGGGAGCGGTCGCGCAGGCCGTCGGGACCAACGCCTACGGACAGCAATCGGCCACCCCGTACCTCGAACTAGCCCGCACCGCCCCGCTGTTGGTCACCCTGGTGATGCTCAGCGGCGATCCGCTCGCATCGCACACGGGCGCGAGCGCGACGGTGGCCGACGACGGAACCGTGGAGATCCGCTTCCCGGACGGCATCCGGGAGCGGGTGCTCAGGGACCGCCGAGTGCCTGACGTAGGGCGTGGAGGAAGGAGTTGACCGTCGCCCGGTCCCGTACCGCCAGCCGCAGCCACTCCTCGTCCAGCCCCGGGAAGGTGTCTCCGCGCCGCACCGCGAACCCCAGCTCGCGCAGCCGTCGCCGTACGTCGGCCGCGTGCGGCAGTCGTGCGAGGACGAAGGGGCCCTCGGCGGGCGCCACGACCCGCAGCCCGTCGAACTCCCTCAGCCCGGCGACCAGATGGGCCCGGTCGGCGGCGATGCGGTGAGCCGCGTGCGCCGCCTCCGCGAGCGCCTGCGGCTCCACGCAGGCCTGTGCCGCGGCCAGCGCGGGCGTGGACACCGGCCAGAGCGGCTGGGCCCGTTCCAGGTCGGCGATGGTCTCCGGGGCGGCGAGCACGTAGCCGATGCGCAGGCCCGCCAGACCCCAGGTCTTGGTCAGACTGCGCAGGACGACCAGGCCCGGCACGTCCGTCCGCCCGGCCAGCGCCTCCCGCTCACCCGGCACGGCATCCATGAACGCCTCGTCGACCACCAACGTCCGTCCGGGACGGGCCAGTTCGGCGATCGTGTCGGCCGGATGCAGCACCGAGGTGGGGTTGGTCGGGTTACCGATCACGACCAGATCGGCCTCCTCCGGTACGGCGGCCGGGTCCAGCCGGAAGTCGTCCTCCGGCCGGAGCAGCACCCGGTCGACGGTGTGGCCCGCGTCCCGCAGCGCGGCCTCCGGCTCCGTGAACTGCGGGTGCACGACGACCGGTTGACGCACCTTCAGCGCCCGCGCCAGCAGCACGAAGGCTTCGGCGGCCCCCGCGGTCAGCAGCACCCGTTCCGGCGCGACCTCGTGCCGTGCCGCCACCGCCGCCCGCGCGGCACGCCCGTCCGGGTAGGCCGCGAGGGAGGTCAGTGACTCAGCGATCCGGGCGCGCAGCCACGCCGGGGGAGTGTCGGCGCGGACGTTGACGGCCAGGTCGACGAGGGCCGAGCCGTCGTCGCGTACCTCGGCGTCACCGTGGTGCCGCAGGTCGTGCCCGCCGTCAGTGGGCATGGGCGTGTCCGCCGTGATGGTGGTGTCCGTGATGGTGGTGGCCGTCGTCGTCCGGGTGGAAGTGCGGCTGCTGCGGCAGGCCCACCTTGTCCTCGAAGCCGGGCAGTGCGATGCGGTAGACGCAGGAGTCGCAGTTCATGCGCAGATCGCCCTTGACGGCCTCCTCGTACCGCTCCATCACCAGATCGAGCAGCTCCGGCTCCGGGCCGATGACCTCGGCCGACCGCACCTCGATCTCGGGGTGCGCGGCGGCCCAACCCTCGGTCTGCTGCTTGACCCGGTCCGGCAGGATGCCGGTGAACAGGAAGTAGGGCAGGACGACGATCCGGCGCGCGCCCAGCTTCACGCACCGCTCGAGCCCGCTCGGCACGTCGGGCGCGGCCAGCGACACGAACGCCGTCTCCACGCCCGCGTATCCGCGCCCCTCCCACAGCAGCCGGGCCGCCTTGTGTACCTCGGCGTTGGCGTCGGGATCCGTGGACCCCCGCCCGACCAGCAGCACGGTGACGTCCGCCCGGTCCTGGGGGCGGCGCCCGCCCAGGGCCTCGTCCAGCCGCCGCTCCAGCACGTTCAGCAGCGCCGGGTGCGGGCCCAGGGGACGGCCGTAGGTGTACGAGATCCCGGGGTGCCGCTCCTTCTCGCGGGCCAGCGCCGCCGGGATGTCCCCCTTGGCGTGCCCGGCGGACACCAGCATCAGCGGAACGGCGGCGAACCGTTGCACCCCCCGCTCCACCAGCTCGGTCACCGCGTCGCCCAGCGGCGGCGGGGACAGCTCGATGAAGCCGCCCGCGACCGGCAGTTCGGGGTGGCGGAGCCCCAACTCCCGTACGAAGTCGCGGAACGCCTCGGCTCCGGCGTCGTCCCGGGTGCCGTGGCCGGCGATGAGCAGGGCGGGCGGCGCGGTGGTCACTGTTTCTCCTCGGATGGCGAAGTGGGGTGGTACAGCAGGGCGTTGAGCGCGGCGGCGGCGACCGCCGAACCGCCCTTCTCGGACACGTTGCTGACAGCGGGCAGCCCGCTCTCGCGCAACGCGGCCTTGGACTCGGTCGCGCCGACGAAGCCGACGGGCAGACCGATGACGAGCGCGGGGGAGGCGTCCAGCGTCAGCAGCTCCTCCAGCGCGGTGGGCGCGTTGCCGATGACCCAGAGGGCGCCCGGACCGACCTGCTCGTAGGCGAGCCGGATCGCATGGGCCGAACGGGTCAGCCCCGGCCCGGCCTCGGCGTCCCTGAGCCGGCAGACGGTCTCGCGCCGGGTGATCCCGGCCGCGACCATCTCGACGTCCACGACGACCGGCGCCCCGGCGTGCAGCGCGGTATGGGCGCCGGCCAGGTCGGACTCGTCCATGACGAGATCGGCCGCGTAGTCGAGGTCGGCCGCGGAGTGGATGACCCGCTCCACGACCGCCCGGGTCAGCGGCGGGAAGTGCGAGGTGTCCAGGCGGGCGCGCAGCCGCCGGAAGGACTCCTGCTCGATGGGATGGACCACACGGTTCACTCGGCTCACTCGCCGCCCTCCTGCGCTTCCTGCCAGCGGTAGCCGCGCGGCGTCACCATGCGTCCCGCGATCTCGCGGGTCGCGGTGTTGCCCACGGTCACGACGGTCATCATGTCGACCGTCGCCGGATCCAGGGCGGCCAGGGTCGTCAGCCGGCCGGACTCGTCCGGCCGTGAGGCGTTGCGTACGACTCCGACCGGCGTCGTCCCCGCCCGGTGCTCGGCGAGGATCGCGAGCGCCTTCGGCAGCTGCCAGTCGCGGCCCCGGCTGCGGGGGTTGTAGAACGTCACGACGATGTCCGCCTCGGCCGCCGCCCGCACCCGCCGCTCGATGACCTCCCAGGGCGTGTGCAGGTCGGACAGGCTGATCGACACATGGTCGTGGCCGAGCGGTGCCCCGAGGATCGCGGCGGCGGCGAGCGCCGCGGTCACGCCGGGTACGCCGACGACGTCGATGTCGTCGGAGGCCTCCGCGAGCGCGGGGGAGGCCATCGCGTACACGCCCGCGTCCCCGCTGCCGATCAGCGCGACGGCCTGTCCGCGCCGGGCTTCGGCGACCGCGGTCCGCGCCCGCTCCTCCTCCGCGCCGAGCCCCGACTCCAGCACCCGGGTGCCGGGCCGCAGCAGATCGCGGATCTGGTCGACGTACTGGTCCAGGCCGACGAGCACGGCAGCGCGCTGGAGTTCGGCCTTCGCACGCGGGGTGAGCAGATCCCGGGCGCCGGGTCCGAGCCCGACCACCGCGAGACGCCCGCGCGCGGGACGTCGTACGACCGCACACGTGACCATCGCCGACTTCCGCTTCGGCACCAGCAGTTCACCGCCGCCGATGAGCGCCGAAGCCTCCGCCACGGACGGCGTGCCGACGGCGGCGAGCGGGGCGTCGGAGGGGTTGGGCACCTCGACGGTGGCCAGCTCCTCGGCCGAGTACGTCATCAGCGGCACCCCGAGCCGCTCGGCCGCCGCGACGATGCCGGGCTCCTCGGCCTTGGCATCGACGGTGGCGAGTTCGGCGATGCTACGACCGGACAGCCCCGCCCCCCGCAACGCGCCCTCGACGAGCCCGAGCACCTCGTCGACGGGGGCGTTCCTGGAGGCGCCGACGCCGACGACGAGGGACGGCGGGCGCAGCACGACCTCGTGCTCGGCGGGCTCGACCGTGCGATCGGTGACGCGGATCGTGTACGCACCCCGCTCTGCCACGGGGAGCGGAGGCAGCGGCCATGGCATCTCGGTGACGAGGGCGACGGGTTCGCCGTCCAGCAAGGCCCGGGAGACCGCGGGTACGGCCCCCTCCACCGGGAGCCCGAGCGTGTCGAGGCCCGGCAGCCCGACGGCATCGGTGGCCGTGGTCACCACGGGCCGAGCGCCGAGCAACTCACCCACCTCCAGGGCGAGTTCATTCGCCCCGCCCCCATGCCCGCCGACCAGCGACACGGCGAACCGCCCGCCCTCGTCGACGCACACCACACCGGGATCGGCCCGCTTGTCCGACAGCAGCGGAGCGACCAGCCGCACCACCGCCCCCGTGGCCAGAAAACACACCAGGTGCTCGCACTCCGCGAACGCGGCCCGTACGGCGTCCCCGACCGGGCCGTCGTACACCCGAGTCCGCTCCGGCCAGGCCGCGGCCAGCCGGTCCCGCGCAGCCGCGCCCGCCGCGGTGGCGGAAATGAGGCCGATCACTGGGCAACTCCCTTGATGTCGTTGGGTACTTGAGGCGCTTGAGGTACTTGAGGCCTGACGCCCCACAGCAGAAAAACGGGATTGGTCGCCGCGAGCCGGGTCACATCCCCCGGGAGCGGCGCCAGCCGGGACGACTGCAGCAGAACGCCGTCGCAGGAGAACCCGGCCGCGGTGAGCGCCTCGCGGACCGCCGGGACCCGGTCCAGCGCGGCCATCGCGACGACCACCGTCCGCCGCGCCCGCCGGGCACACGCGGTGACGATGTCCGGCAGGTCGCCCCCGCCCCCGCCGACGAACACGGCGTCAGGATCGTCGAGTTCGGACAGCACGCCCGGCGCGCTCCCGTGGAGAACCTGTAGGTCCACCCCATGTGCGGCGGCGTTCGCGCGGATCCGCTCGACGCCGTCGCCGGTCTTCTCGACGGCGACGACGGCGGCGCCGAGCCGCGCACACTCGACGGCAACGGAACCGGAGCCCGCGCCGACGTCCCAGACCAGATCGCCGAGGCGCGGCCCGAGCCGGGCCAGAGCCAGCGCGCGTACCTCAAACTTGGTGATCATCGAGTCGCGATGCGCGAACTCGCCCTCGTCCAGTGCCCATCGATCGGGCCCGACGCCGGGACCGGCGACCGTACGCACGACGCCCGCCGGGAACCGCGCCTTGTCCAGGCACAGCACCACACTCACCGCCGTCCCCCAGTCACGCGAGGCGGCCTCAGGTGGCGTCACCCGCTCCACGCGCTCCCGCTCGGGGTCGCCCAGCGCGGACGCGACGACGAGGACGCGGTCACTGTGCAGCAACGCGGCCCCCAGCTCGGCCGGACCGGCGCCGGGCCCGGTCAGCACCGCGACCTTCGGATATGCCCGGCACACATTGACCGCCGTCCGCGGCTCCCGCCCGTGCGCGCTGACCACCACCGCGTCGTCCCACGTCAGCCCGGCCCGCGCAAAGGCGGCGGCCACGGAGGACACGCCCGGTCGGATGTCGAGCAGACCGGCACCGAAGCGCTCGGCCAGCACCCGCACGATCCCGAAGAACCCGGGGTCGCCGGAGGCCAGCACGACGACCGGCGCCTGCTTGGCGACGTACGCCTCGATCCGGTCCAGCGCGGGCGCCAGCGGACCGAGCACGACCTGCTCGGCCCCCGACGGCAGCCGTACGGCGTCGAGATGCCGCCGCCCGCCGACCACCAGCTCCGCGGCGCCGAGGACGTCTTCGGCAGGCGGCACCCCCGTCCCCGTACCGACGACCGTGATCATGTACTCGCCCCTCGCTCACGCAGCGCCTTGCGGGCCTCGGGGTCGGCCTTGCGGTAGCCGTGGAAATGGCCGGGGTGGTACAGGTGCGAGCGGGTGCCCTGCGCGTCGAGGGCGGGGCCGACCAGGAAGAGGGTGTGCTTCCAGAGCTTGTGCTCCTTGACGGTCTCCTCCAGGGTCGCGATCGTGCACCGCACGACCAGTTCCTCGGGCCAGGTCGCCTGGTAGGCGATGACGACCGGCGTCGACGTCGGATAGCCGCCCTCCAGCAACTCCCGTACGAGCTGTCCACTCCGGGCGGCCGACAGGAAGATCGCCATGGTCGTGCCGTGCTTGGCGAATTCACGCACCTCTTCCCCGGGCGGCATCGGCGTCTTGCCGCCGCCCAGCCGGGTCAGCACGACGGACTGCGCGACCTCGGGGATCGTCAGCTCCCGCTGGGCGAGCGCGGCGACGGCGGAGAAGGCGGAGACGCCGGGCACGACCTCGGTGGCGATGCCGAGCGCGGCACACCGGTCGAGCTGCTCCTGCGTACCGCCCCAGAGAGCGGGATCGCCGGAGTGAATACGGGCGACCCGCAGACCATCGGTGCGGGCCCGCTCGTAGACGGCGACCACGTCCTCCAGGGACATCGTCGCCGAGTCGAGGATCTCCGCGTCCTCGCGCGCATGCTGCAGGACCTCCGCCTGAACCAGGCTGGCCGCCCAGATCACGACGTCGGCCTCGGCGATGGCGCGCGCGGCACGGAACGTCAGCAGATCGGCGGCGCCGGGGCCGGCACCGACGAAGGTCACCTTGCCGGCGGTGGCATCGGCCATGGGGAATCGGTCCTCTCGTACAAGCAAAGCGGTCTTACAAGCTGCAAAAAGGTCTTACGAATTCGGCGGTCTTACGAAGTCGGGCGAAAAGTCAGTGCCTACGGGAGTGCCGGACATGCGCGCACGCAGGGTGATCGGATAGCAAGGCCCTATGGCGGTCTTCGTCGCGCTCGGCGCGTTCCTGATGACGCTGGCCGGCGGCTGGACGGCACAGCGTGTGACCGACCGCCGTCATCTGGTCCTGGGCCTGGCCGGCGGCCTGATGCTGGGCGTGGTCGGCCTGGACCTGCTGCCGGAGGCGCTGGATGCGGCGGACGCGGACGTCTTCGGTGTACCGGCGGCCCTGGTGCTCTTCGTGGCGGGATTCCTCCTCGCCCACTTGGTGCAACGGCTGCTGGCGGCACGCGCGGCGCCGGAGGGGCAGGGCCGGACGCCCGAGGTGGGCTTGTCGGCGGGGGCCGCGATGGTCGGGCACAGTGCCATGGACGGCATCGCGATCGGCGCGGCGTTCCAGGTCGGCGGGGACATGGGCGTGGCGGTCGCGCTCGCCGTCATCGCGCACGACTTCGCGGACGGCTTCAACACGTACACGATCACCCGCCTGTACGGGAACGCCCGCCGCCGGGCGCTCGCCATGCTGGTGGCGGACGCGGCGGCCCCCGTCGTAGGCGCGGCCTCGACGCTCCTGTTCACCATCCCGGAGGAACTGCTCGGCTACTACCTCGGCCTGTTCGGCGGCGCCCTGCTCTACCTCGCCGCGTCCGAGATCCTCCCCGAGGCCCACCATCTGCGCCCCGCCCGCTCGACCCTGCTCTGCACGGTCGCCGGAGCGGCGTTCATCTGGCTGGTGGTAGGCATCTCCGGCTGAACTGTCCGCACCGCGGCCGCTCACAGCTTCCCGCCCCGCCCGCCGTCGCGCCGCGCGGGCGCGATCAGCGTCGACAGATAGGGGAGGGGCTCACCGTCGAGCTCGGCGGCAGGCCGCACGGACTCCTCCGCCAGCCCGAGCGCCGACCCCCATACGGCGTCGTCGAGCCGCCCGGTCTCCCTGAGCGCCTCGGCAACCTCCCCGGCCTGCCGCCCGAACTTGTACGCGACGACGGTCCCCGGCCCGGCGAGCGCGTCCTTGAGCACGGCGGCCCCCGCGGTCACCGGCACGAGCGTGAGCGGCTCGGTCCCCTCGGTCAGCACGGCCCCCGACCGCGAGGCGAGATCCTGCATGGCGGTGATCCCGGGCACGGTCTCCACGACGGTTCCGGGCACCAACTCGCCGATGGTCTGCGCGAGATAGGTGAACGTGGAATAGACGTTGGGATCCCCGATGGTGGCGAAGGCAACGACCCCGTACGTCGTGAGGAGCTGGGCCACCCGCTCCCCGGCCGCATCCCAGGCGGCCTCACGCCGCCCCCGATCACTCCGCTCGTTGAGCGCGAAGACGACCCGCACGACTTTCTCAACGGGCACGTAATGGAGAACTGTAGCCTCGGCGCGCCCCCGCTCCCCGGTATCCATCACCGGCACGACGACGACATCGGCGGCACGCAGAGCATTGACGCCCTTGACGGTCACCAGCTCCGGATCGCCGGGACCCACCCCGACTCCGATCAACCTGCTGCTGCTCATGACGTCCGGCACCTCTCCACGAACCGACGGGCCACACCGGGCTCGGACGCCCAGTGCGTGTGCAGATAACTCGCGTGCACACCCTGTTGTACGAAACCTTCGACCCGCCGCCGAGGAGCACGCACACCCCATGCGGGAGCGGCCCCCGCCCCCGGCTCGACGACCGTCCGATGAAACTCATGCCCCCGCATCCGCACGCCCGCGCCCGCGATCACACTGTCACTCACGGCAACAGCATCCCGATACCCCAGCGTGAGCCGCCCGCTCATCCGCGCCGCCGCATCGAGCACCCCACACATAGGCAACCCATCCAACTCCCGGCACAGATACAGCAGCCCAGCACACTCGGCGGCCACAGGAGCCCCGGACTCCGCGAGGGCGGCGACGGCTTTGCGCAGGGGTTCATTGGCGGACAGCTCAGCGGCATACACCTCGGGGAACCCGCCCCCGATGACCAACCCACGTGTCCCGTCGGGCAGTTGCTCATCACGGAGGGGATCGAAGGGGACGACTTCGGCACCAGCGGCGGTCAGTAGCTCCGTGTGCTCGGCGTAGGAGAACGTGAACGCTGAACCACCGGCAACAGCAACAACCGGTCCGTCCGGCGGCTCAAGGATTTTCAGCCCCTCCGGCGTTTGAGGAGCGGGGTCCAGGGGCGGAGCCCCTGG